>JAZREA010000001.1:0-22300 GCA_045660545.1 Clostridia bacterium
AATTGTAGGTTCTCTGAAATTAGATGTAGAAAGCTTTTCTTTCGCACTAAGCGCCTTGTATGCGGTGTCGCGCAGTGAACGGCTGACCCTTACCGCGTTGTTGTCCCTGAGGTAGCGACGTATCTCGCCAATAATCATAGGAACAGCATAGGTACTAAATTGCACACCGAGGTTTATGTCGAAGTTGTCAATAGCTTTTATAAGACCGATGCAGCCGATTTGAAAAAGGTCGTCAGGATTTTCCTTTCTGTTGCTGAATCGCCTTATAACGCTAAGGACAAGCTTTAAATTACAGCTGATGTATTTTTCGCGAGCATCAAGGTCGCCCTCTTTAACTTTTTTTAACAAGCTTTCTTTTTCATCCTTTGAAAGTACAGGAAGCTTTGAAGTGTTAACACCGCAGATTTCAACCTTGTTTTTCATATGCTCACGCTCCGTAAATATATTAAATTCCCTGATATAATTATTTACAAAGCAGTACTTTTATATTCAATATAAGGTAAAAAATAAAACTCCCAAAAGGGAGTTTTGTTTTAAAATATTAGTTCGAGCTGTTGGTAGGATTAACTATGTTTCTCCAGTCAAGGTCTCCTCTTTCCAGACCGTGTATCAAAACTTCTGCCGTGGCAACGTTTGTTGCAACCGGTATGCTATGTATGTCGCAAAGCTTTAATAATGACGTAACATCAGGCTCGTGCTGTGCGGCGGTCAAAGGGTCGCGGAAGAAGAGTAACAGGTCAATCTCGTTGTATGCAATTCTTGCTCCGATTTGCTGGTCGCCGCCTTGCGGACCGGTTAGGAATTTTTGTATTTTAAGACCTGTAGCTTCGGATACGAGCGAAGCTGTGGTTCCGGTAGCAACGATGTTGTGCTTTGAAAGAATTCCCGAATAAGCGATACAAAATTCAATCATAAGGTCCTTTTTCTTGTCGTGTGCAATTAGCGCAATGTTCATTTTGTAGTCTCCTTTGGAATTATTTTCTGCCAAAAAGCGAAAAGCGTTTTTTCTTTTCGTCCTGCAAAATCGGCACTTTTGCTCCGGCAATACGCATAGCGATATTTCCGTATGCAATACCCGACCTTGACTTTGGCTTTAAAACAACAGGCTTTCCAATGTTGTTAGCCTTAATAATTTCTTTGTCGTCAGGAACGGCTCCGATAAGCGGCACCGCAACGATGTTGATAATATCGTCTATGCCTACCATGTCTCCGTTTTTAACCATATCAACTCTTATCTTGTTTATTATAAGATAAATTTCGGAAAAATTCAAGTCCTCAAGTTTAGAAGCTGTCATATCAGCGTCCCTGATAGAAATAAGCTCAGGCGTGGCAACGATTATAGCCTTTTGTGCTTTGCTTGTCATCAGCATAAATCCTTCGTGCACACCCGCAGGACAATCGATTAGAATATAGTCGTAATATGGCGAAAGACGGTCAATAAGCTCGTTTAACTTGTCTTTGTCAATATCTTTAATATCAACGTTTTGAGGAGCAGGAAGAAGATGAAGCGACGTGTATTTTTCGTCAGAAGTAATCGCCTGTTCCCAATCACAGTTACCTACAATAACGTCGTTAAAATCATAGGCGATACTGTTTTGCAACCCTACAATTACGTCTAGGTTTCTAAGACCGATGTCTCCGTCAATAAGTAAAACTTTTTTTCCCATTATTGCAAGAGCGTATCCAATGTTTGCAGTGGTAGTAGATTTACCTACGCCACCTTTGCCGGATACAATTGCTATTATTTCAGCCATATCTCATTATCCTTTCGTTGTAGATTATGTTACGGAATCAGTGTGTTGTATGGTGTTTGCGCCTCAGGCTGCGAATGTGCGTTCATGTAATAAGAAATAATGTTTCTGGCAATCGGCGCGACGTAGTTGCCGTGCCCGCCATGTTCAACAACAATTGCGATAGCTATCTGCGGGTCGTCTAACGGTGCCACCGCAACGAAAAGCGCATTTGCCGTACCGTTTGGAACGGAAGCCGTCCCCGTCTTTCCTCCGACCGGAATTTCGTAGTTTGCGAATACATTGCTCGCAGTACCGGTCTCGGAAACAGCCCTCATACCATCTATAATCGCCTTGTAGTTTTCCTTGGAAATATCAACTTTGTCGACAACTTCCGGTGTGTTCTTGACAACAACCGAAGCGTCAGTTCCGCTTTTTACTTCCTTGACAATGTGCACTTTGTACCTTGTGCCTCCGTTTGCAAGAGTTGCTACGTAGTTTGCAAGCTGAAGAGGTGTAAAAAGATGGTCGGACTGACCTATTGAAGCTTGCAGAGTGTCGCCGGGGTACCATTCTCTGTCAAGCTTTTTTCTGTATTCTCTTGAAGCAAAGATGCCTTTTGATTCGCCCGTAAGTTCTATACCTGTGTATTCGCCAAGTCCGAATTTCTTTCCATAGCTTGATAACGTGTCAATTCCCATCCGCCTGCCAACTTCGTAGAAGTAGTAGTTGCACGAGTTTTCAATTGCTTGTGAGACGTTTTGCGGGCCGTGAGTTCTGCCCGTGTCGGAAAATACCCAGCAAACAGGAGCGTAGCCTGACGTTTCGTAATATCTGTAAATACCAAGGTCTGTGATCTTTTCGTCGGTAGTTGTTACTCCCGATTCGAGCGCTGCAATAGCCGTCAGCATTTTAAATGTAGAGCCGGGCGCATAAGTTCCGGAAATTGCGCGGTTCCACATTGGCTTGTTTTCATCTTTTAGTAGCTTGGAGTAGTCTTCGTTAAAGGTATCCTGGTTGTAGGTGGGGTAGGAGGCTATTGCCAACACCTCACCGCTGTTAACGTCCAAAACTGCAACGGCACCTGCCGAGGCTGCATAGCTTTCGGGGTTGGTGCTTATGGATTTTATAACACTTGCGAGGGAGTTTTCTGCAACTTTTTGCAGTTCCAGGTCAAGAGTAAGGACTACGTTGTTGCCCGGAGTTGCAGGCGAGGTTTGCAGTACGTTGAGCGTGTGTCCGTTAATGCTTTGTTCTATGCTCTGCGTCCCGTCAATACCACGCAGGTAGCTTTCCATAATCTTTTCTATACCGTCTTTTCCGATTATGTCGTTCATACCGTAACCGCTGTCTTTTAAAACATCGTATTCTTCCTTGTAAATTCTGCCGACTCTACCTATTATGTGAGAAGCGATACTGGTATTGTTGTAAACCCTGATTGGCTCAACAGATATGTTTACCCCTGAAAACTTGTCGTTTTGCTCACGGATGTACGAAACAACCTCCGCCGGAACGTCCTCTGCAAAGGTGTATGGGGTGGAGTAGTTAAAGTTGCTTATTACCATTTCATATCTGACACCGGCAATTTTTCGTTTTTCAATGTCGGTGTATTTTTCGTCAATTTCGTACTTTTTATATAGCTCGCCTAAAATATCAGTCCCGGACATCTTGCTGTCAAATTCGTTGTCTTTTTTGAATTTTTCGATATTTTTCTCGTCGTCCTTGTAGCTGTAAAGGGGCGTGTTAAATACAAATTCGCCCTCTGCGGTAATCGGCAGGGAGTCGTAGTAATCCGCGCCATATTTTTCAAGAATATAAATAGTGTCAAGTATCAATTTGTTTAGGTTTTCGTTTTTAATATACTCCTTGGTATATACAATGTTAAAGCCCATTCTGCTTGTGGCGATGGGGCGTCCGTATCTGTCGGTTATCTCACCGCGCGTAGCTGTAATAGGGGTGGATTGTAAAAGCCTTTTTTCCGACTGTTCTCTGTACGATACACCGTTAATAATTTGCAGGTTAAAAAGCCTGATGAAAATAGCGACAAAAAGGACGATAACAATAACAGACATCCAAAAGTATCTGCTTTTTAGATTATTGTTCATCTATGTAGACCTCCTTGCTTTTTTTCACCAAAAAGTGCGTTAGTCAAAAAGAAAATCGGTACAGAAATTATTGCCGAGTAAATGGCGGTAGGCACAGAGGGGTATAATATACCTTCAAGTACCCCTGATGAGCTCCAGATAGTAAAATGTAAAAAGTGGACAATCTCTTCAAATAAAAACGAGGCAATAAAAGTAAACAGCGCGATAACGCCTGCGTTTTTACGCATATATCCTTTTACCAGGTAAGCGCCAAGCGCCCCGATAATCATGTATATAATAGCTGATACAACCGTAGTACCGCTGCTTAGTGCGTCAATTATAATGCCGCATATAAGGCCAACTGATATTCCGTATCCCACTCCGCAAATTATCCCTGTTGAAATTACAAAAGATATTACTATGTTTGGGGAAATCCCGTTAATTTCAACCAGGTCAGCAAGCGATACCTGTAGCCCGCATAGTATAATAATTGTCAGTGCGAATTTAAGATATTTAATAAATTTCAATGGAGCCACCTCAGTTAGTTATGACGTAAACCTCATAAAGTCTGTCGAAGTCAACGGTAGGTTTTACCTCGGCATATTGCGATACACCCTGGTTTTCAGAATGTATTTGTGTTATTTTACCAACGTTTATCCCCTTCGGGTAAACTCCTCCAAGACCCGACGTTTTAGCAACGTCACCAACAGTGATGGTAGAGTCTTTGGAAATATAAGTCATCTTGCAAAGGCCTTTTTCTGCAAGCTCTACATCTCCGTCAATAGTAGCCATGTCGCCGCTGCGCTGCACAACGACTGCTACCGTACTTTGTGAATCTAATATAGTAGTAACCCGCGCCCAGTCCTTGCCGATGTCGGTTATGTGTCCGACCAGTCCGTCGTATGTAATGACGGAGTCAGCCATACTTAGCCCGTCATTTGTACCCTTGTCAATCGTGATAGACAAAAACCACTTGCTAGAATCTTTTCCGATAACATTAGCTGCTTCAAGCTTAAAATCCTTATAAGTATCTTTTATTCCCAAAAGCTTACGCAGCCGTTCGTTCTCGTACTTGTACTCGCTGTATTGGTCGATTCTCGATTCTAAAACGGATATTTTCTGGTTTAGACGTTCGTTCTCTTCTCTTATTTTTGCTATGTCGCCAAAGTGGGAGAAGAAGTCCCTTACGCCTGAGGATACGTTGTAGACAAGCTTTTGAACAGGCATAGTTATCTTAACTATGATGTTGTCAGAAGCAGTAGTCTCGTATGAGCGGTTAACGCTAAACATCATAGCTATTATAAGCAATATTGTAATTGTAATCAAAATAACTATATACTTGTTTTTAAATATCCTTTTAATCATCTTTTAGATGTTAGCAACACCTTTCTTAAAGAATTTATTTCGTCCAGCACTCGAGCGGTACCCAAGGTAACGCAGTCGAGCGGAGTTTCTGCGATGTTTGCCTTAATTCCTGTCTCGTCAGAAATTACTTTGTCAATACCCCTTAACAGAGCACCACCGCCGGTAATCATAATTCCGCGCTCCATAATGTCTGCGGCAAGCTCAGGAGGCGTTTTTTCCAGAGTTGTCTTTATGCAGTCAATAATTGACATAACAGGTTCCGTAAGAGCTTCTCTGATTTCTTCCGAGGTAACAACTATCTTTTTGGGCAGCCCGCTTAGCAGGTGTCTGCCGTTAATTTCCATAGTTTTTTCCTCGTCCATTGGGTAAGCAGAACCGATTTGTATTTTAATTTGTTCTGCGGTTCTCTCGCCAATAGTTACGTTTTGAGTGCGTTTGATATATTGCACAATCGCGTTGTCAAAGTGGTCTCCCGCCACTCTTAAAGAAACGCTCGTTACAATTCCGCCCAGCGAAATAACTGCTACTTCAGAAGTTCCTCCGCCGATGTCGACAATCAGGTTGCCGGCAGGTTCTTCGACAGCAATACCTGCACCCATAGAGGCTGCCATAGGCTCTTCAATCAGGAACGATTCCTTCGCACCTGCCTGCATAACAGCTTCCTCGACGGCTCTTCTTTCAACCTCTGTAATTCCTGACGGAACGCATACTATAATGTTTGGTTTAAAAATACTGTGTCTGTTTTTGCAAGCCCTTTTTATAAAGTATTTGAGCATGTGATGTGTGAAGTTAAAGTCTGCAATAACTCCGTCTTTCATAGGTCTTATGGCAACGATATTTCCGGGGGTTCTGCCCAGCATAAGCTTTGCTTCGTCTCCGACTGCTAAAATTTCTTTCGTGTCCTTGTTTATAGCAATAACAGATGGCTCACGCACAATAATACCCTTGCCTTTTAGGTAAACCAATGTGTTTGCAGTGCCAAGGTCTATTCCTAAATCTTTGTGGAACCTATTCATTATTTGTTTGCTCCTTTTGCCGTTTATAAATTAAACTCGTTGTAAAGATATCTGCTCAGCTTGTATATAGGTAGTCCCACAACGTTGTTGTAGTCGCCATCAAGCTTTGTAACAAAGGAGGAGGCAGTACCCTGGATGCTGTACGCTCCTGCTTTGTCAAGCGTGTTACTTGTTTTGATATATTCTTTAATTTCTGAGTCTGATAATTCTTTAAATGTAACTTTTGTCTGTTCAAAGTCAGTTATACGTTTTTGGTCGCTTGTACGGATGATTGTAAAGCCTGTAAAAACAGAATGAGTCTTGCCTGACAAAGAACGCAGCATTTTAAAAGCTTCCGTTTCGTCCGCAGGCTTTCCAAGCGTTTTTTCGTCAATGGCTACTACTGTATCTGCACCGATTACAATAGCGTCGTAGTCAATCTTCTTTGCAACTTCCGATGCTTTTTGGAAAGATAAGTCTTTCACAATTTCCTCAACCGCAAGTGTGTTGTCAATTTTTTCTTCCGATTCGCTTACAATTACGTCGAAGTTTAGTCCCAAAACTTTTAACAGTGCGCTTCGACGCGGGGAAGCAGAAGCCAGTATAATTTTCATATCCATATAAACCTCATGTGTATTTTTGTGCAAAAATACATAATTTATCCGTATTATTTTCCCGTCGAGCCGATTCCGCCTTCGCCTCTCGTTGTCTGTGGAAGCTCTTCTGTCACATTAACGCTTGGAATACACACCGGGGTAATAACTAACTGCGCAATTCTGTCGGCAGGGTTTATTACAAAATCTTTGTCCGACAAGTTAGCGAGAGAAACCTTAATTTCTCCGCGGTAGTCGCTGTCGATTACACCGACAGAGTTTGATAGAGTAACGCCGTGTTTAAATCCAAGTGAGCTTCTTACATATACCAAGGCAACATATTCGTTAGAAGGAAGAGCGATGGAAATTCCTGTCGGAATAACTCTGTGTCCTCCTGACGGAATTGTTATGCTTTCGTCTATACATGCCGCAAGGTCCATCCCTGCTGCGCCCTCGCTTGCGTAAAAAGGAGCGGGTATACTCTTGCCGATTTTGTCAGATTCATATTTTATTTTTAGCTCCATCTTGTCTATACTCCTTTGTAAAATTTACCTCTTGTAAAGTCTGTGTCAAGCTTTTTGCTGTGCATATAAGCGTTGTATATTTGCTCGCATTCTTTCGCCGATTCGTCTGTAAAGCTCAGGCGGCCGAAGCTAAGGCTCGCATTTACTAAATCGTCTGTTTTGTCAGACATAACTATCGGCTTTGAGTTGTAAATCTCGTTTTTGCAGTCTGGGAGACACTTTACAAGGAACTTTTCGCCCATTCTGTCTGTCAGTGTTCCTCCGTGAGTACAGCCCGAGCTTGTCTTTAACATACAGTTTTCTGTAATCATAAGCGGTATCTTTCCGTAGACAATAGCCTCGCACGGAAACGTCCGTGCAATATCTTTAATTTGCGCAAGAGTAAGCTCTGCTGAAAGAGTAATCGATTTTACGGGATATTGCTTGTAAAAGTCAGCGGTATATTTGTTAAACACATTCATAGTAAAGTCTATGTGGATTTCCTTGCCACACCGCTTTGCTGTTTCAAGCTGCCCGATGTTTCTTACTAAAACCTCTTTGTTTTTTATTGATAAGAGCAGCTTTTCAATGTCGCCTTTGCTAATCCTTGGCAATACAGCGATTTCGCTGCCGTCAAAATGCTCTGCAAGCTCAATCGGCGCGTATATCTTTTTGCATCCTGCCTTTTTTAAAGCTACAAGCTGCTTTTCGTCCGCAACTGATGCCGCCAGCTCGAAGGAGGAGGCTTCGTATACGTCGGATTGTATTTTGAAGTTTTCATTTGAACTTTCTTTTTTGTATGAATTTATAATTTTATCTTCAAGCTCGGCGGTTGCTGTTCTTCGCATGTTGTTTACGGTAGAGATTGGAATAAATGCGTCAGAATCTGCGTTGACTTCAACATTCTCTGCGTAAAACACAGTGTCGCCAAGTTTCTTTAAGTTTTCTGTAATCTTTTGGACGATTTCTCCGGGCTTGTTGGCACGTTCTATCTCGGTTTGTGATGTGCACTCGGCGGAGTTCCCGTATTCGTCAAATACGCGAAGTGTAGCCTTGCTGCCAACCTGACAGTCGAAGTACATATATATTTTTGTAAGTCTGTGGTTTTTAACCGCAATAAACTTGTTATCCTGCTTTAAGTATGGGTTGTCAGGCTTTGTGTGGCAAAACATTTCCTTGCCTTTTTTAGATACAAAGTATCCGTCCGTAAACCCGCCACGGTAGAATATGCGTTCAAGCTGTTCGTAGTCGACCTTATCGATTTTAGCATTAGAGTCAATGTATTTTCTGTATATCGAAACGACAGTCCCGACGTACTGCTCGCCCTTCATGCGGCCTTCAATTTTTAAGGATGATACACCACATTCTTTGATTTTTTTAAGGTGCTCTATTAGACACATGTCTTTGAGGCTTAGAAGATAGCCCTTTTTATTCTCGGCCGTGTACATAAGCCTGCAAGGTTGTGCACATTTGCCGCGGTTTCCGCTGCGTCCGCCTATCATACTGGACATAAGGCATTGTCCCGAGTAGCAAACACACATAGCACCATGAACGAATATTTCGGTCTCTATTCCCGATTTTTCAGTAATGTTTTTAATGCTTTCGTACGAAAGTTCACGAGCCAAAACAACTCGTTTAAACCCTAATTTTTTTAAAAAAAGTGCACCCTCTAAGTCATATACAGTCATCTGCGTGCTTGCGTGCAGCGCAAGGGAGGGGGCAATCTTTTTAATATACATAGCCGCACCAATGTCCTGAACAATAACACCATCAACGCCAATTCTGTCAAGGAAACGAATGAATTTGTCAAATTCGTTAAATTCTCTGTCAGAGATTAAAATGTTCACAGTAACATAGACCTTTACCTTTCGTAGGTGGCAAAAGTCTACTGCTTTTTCCAAAAGCTCGTTATCAAAGTTAACGGCCGACGCCCTTGCGTTGAATAAAGAGCCGCCAAGATATACGGCGTCAGTTCCAGAATATACTGCGTACTGCAAGGCTTCAAAACTGCCTGCCGGTGCTAATAGTTCACATTGAGACATAAGTAATTACATTCCTTTAATAGCCGCAAGCTCAGCCTTTAAACGTGAGATTTCAGCTTTTAGCTGGTTGTTGTCAAACATAGCGGAAGAAGCATCGTCTATGTAGTTTTTAATCTGGCCTCTTAGGTTGTCTGCTGTTTCTTCGCTCTTGAAGTAGTCGTCAGCTACGTTGATAGCTGCAAGTATCGCAACATCCTGCATAGTAAGGCTGCCGCCGCTTGCCAAAATTATTTCGGAAATCTTTTTGTCAATGTATTCGGCAACGGTTTTCATGTGAGCCTGAGTGTCTTCTGACATAAGGGTATATTCTCTGTTGTTGATGGTAATGGTAACCTTGTTTTTTTCCATAGTTTTTCGTCCTTTCAATGTAAAAGTATACTTATAATACATTATACCTAAAATTTTTAAAAATTGCAATGTATTTTGTAAAAAAATACCACACTGTTTTAATTTTCAGTGTGGTTATTTTCAATAATTTTGTAAAGCTCGGAAAGAGCCGAGGAAATGCCGCCCACATCGTCAATTATTCCGCATTTGACAGCCTCTTCTCCAAACAAAATTGTGCCCACGTCGTTTGCGATAACGCCCGTCGCAAGCATTAAGGATAAAAGCTTTTCCTTTGATATCCTGCTGTTTTTTGATATAAAGCTCACAACCCTGTCCTGAACTTTGTTAAAATATTCGTACGTCTGTACTGCTCCGATTACAAGTCCGTTTGTTCTGATGGGATGTATAGTCATTGTTGCGCTTGGTACTATAAAGGATTTTTTGGAAGAAACTGCCAAAGGTACACCTATACTGTGCCCACCGCCTAAAACTATCGAGACAGTCGGTTTTGACATACTGGCTATCATTTCCGAAATTGCAAGTCCTGCTTCAACGTCGCCTCCCACTGTGTTTAATAAAATCAAAAGCCCTTCTATATCTCGGTTTTCCTCAATGTTTATAAGAGTGGGTAATACGTCTTCGTATTTTGTGCTCTTTGTGTTTGGGGGTAAAATGTTGTGCCCCTCAACCTGACCGAAAATAGAAAGACAGTGTATATTGTGAGCGGCGTTTATAACAGGCGTTGTTGCGGTGGAAGAACAATTGCATTTTTTTTCCTCGCCTTTTGATGAATCGTTTTGCTGCAAATTAATCACCTCGACAATATTATAGCAAAAAACAAGCACAAAAATTCGTTGTTATTGCCTTAAACTGCCGATGCTATAATTAAAAAAGCCCGTTTTTATGTGTTTTTTGCTTAAAACAGGACAAGCAATTTTATATAAAATGCCTAAATTTAGCTAAAACAAATATTTTCTATTGTAATTGTTGTTTATTAGTGGTAAAATTAACAAGAAAAGACTACACAGTGGTCTGTGTAATAAAATAGGAGGTTTTAATAATGAAAAGATCAGAATTAGTTGCTGCAATTGCAGACAAGGCATCAATGACTAAGAAGGACGCAGATTTGGCTTTGAGCGCTACAATCGAAGCTATCACAGCTGCTTTGAAGAAGGGTGACAAAGTTCAGTTAGTTGGCTTTGGTACATTCGAAGTTCGTGCAAAGGCTGCTCGTACAGGCAGAAACCCACAGACTGGTAAGGAAATTAAGATTCCTGCTTCAAAGGCTCCTGCTTTCAAGGCTGGTAAGGCATTCAAAGAAGCTATAAAATAATTTGATTACCAACTAAATAAAACAATCCCCTTATGTCAGTATTATACTGCTATAAGGGGATGTTTATTTACCTATTGACAAACTTTACTTTTTTGTATATAATAGTTTACGTTCTTGCTGTTGTAGCTCAGATGGTAGAGTAACGCCTTGGTAAGGCGTAGGTCGGCGGTTCAAGTCCGCTCAACAGCTCCATGTTAAAAACCGCTCTAAAACCTTATTTTATAAGGGCTTAGGGCGGTTTTTCTTTTTGCTATTTTTATTGTTTGTGTTGTGGTTTTGTTTCAAAATATATCATTTTGTCACATGTAAATGTGCCAAAAGTGTGCCAAAATTATTGGTGCTTAAGTTTGAATTTTCTTTTGGCTTTAGGTTCTAACTTTTTTGCTGCGTTTGATATTAACACCGTACTGTTTTCAACATGGGTATATATTTTGGCCGTAATATCGATATTGGCGTGGCCCATAAGATATTGTGCCGTTCTTATGTCTATACCTTTTTCTGCAAGGTGCGTACAATAGGTATGGCGTAGATAATAAGGTGTTATGTTTTCATCAATAACAGGAGACAAAACTTTGTTGCGATATAGTTTCGCCCCTGCCTCGATATTCATAAGGCGTTTAAAACTGTTCCAGGAACGATAATAATTTTGTTCTGTCATAACTTTACCCGTTGCGTTTGAGGGGAATACAAGGCCACTTTTTGGAAGAATTTCAATAAGTTCTTTTTCAAAGTCCGATGGAATAGGAGCTATACGAACGCCTTTTTCAGTTTTTGTCTCTTTGATGTTTGTCTTTCCGCTTTCAACGGCGTTTTTTATTCTTATTTGGTGTTTTTCCAAATCTATGTCGTTTCTATCCAACGCTCTGACTTCTCCCGGACGCAGACCGCATTTCAGGCTTATTTTAAACATAACGCCTCTATGGTGTTTTTTTGCGGTTTTCAAGAATATATTTTCTTCTTCCGGGGTGAGCGACCTTAGTTCTGTTTGTTGTTTCCCTTTTGGCTTTTCCGCATATGCACATGGATTTTTGACTAAAAGGTCATTTGACACAGCTTTTTTAAACATAGAGTTTAGAGCGTTATAAATAAACCCTATATAATCAGATGATAAATGAGTCAAGCCATTAAGCAATTTTTCAATATGAATTACTTTAACGTCCGACAGCTTTATTTGACCGATTTCGGGAATTATATATTTATTAATAGCTGATTTGTGTTTGTTATAGCACTTTGTCAAGACTCTGGGCTTCTTATAGGTCTCGAGCCATTCTAACGCCCATTTTTCAACAGTAGAATTTGCATTGACAACAAGAAGGCCCTTTTCGTATTCGAATTTTTTCTGCATCAATTTACGTTCAAGCTCAAAGGGGTCCTTGTCGCGCAGAGGAATACGCTTTTTATTTCCCTGAGCATCCGTAACAGTAAATGTAGTGCGGTAGTAGCCATCTTTATTTAATTTAAAAGGTGTTCCTTTTTTTGCCATAATGTTCACCTCTGCTTAGGTTTAGTCGTTTGGTTTGCCTTCTTCTTTTGTAAGGAGTTATAGCGCTCGAAAATAATCAAAACCGGGAATAGTTAAAGTGTATGATTTTTCGGTATTGTTTTTAGTTAATTTGAATTTATAAGTTATGCCTTTTTTAATATCATCCAAGCTGTATTGCTTTGACGTGGAAAGATTATGTATTTTTCCTGATTTATCAATATAATCTGTCAATAATACGTTCCCGCCGTTTGTAAAATACAAATACGCTTTTGCTTCTTGTATAAAACCATTTTCTTCTGCCAGGAGACATTCGTAATAGCCGGAATTATCTGATAAAGCATAATCGTCGTTATCGTTGAAGATATCGCCCAGCTCTTTAATGTGTGTATTGGTATCTGTCCTTGCTTTGTTAAACAAAGACCCAAAGGGAATGGCAAGAATAATTAATAGCGAGAACATCCAACTTGTTAAACATAAGATGCTGATTATATTTATTGCGAAACTGAAAATAGGACCGAGCACTTTTATATCTTGAATCCAAGCGAGAAATTTATATATAAGTTCTCCCGGGGTACTCCAAATTAAATTTTTAAACATAGACATCAATACAAACAATAGTACGGAAAAAAATATAGAGAGTAAAAAATTTCTGTTAATCATTGTTCGCATCTGATAGTCATTTTCGTTTTTGTGTTTTGCGGATGCTGACGACTGTATTGACAATAGACATAACAAAAGTGAAATTAATGTAAGCAGGGTTATATTCATATGCAAATTAACAAAAGCGTACAGAATGATATTTGTTAACAATATTGAAACTGTAATATAGTTTTGAAAGAAAACATTTATATAACTTAATGCTTTATCTATAAATCTATTACTTGAAAAAGGGATGGCTAAAAGTGTGAAAATAAAATTAGCCAAACCCGATATATAACCGGATAACAGGATAAAAATAATTTGCATTAGTGCAAAAGAAATATATTTTAACATAATAAGACCTTCCTTAGTTACCGATGCAGATGTCGCACGGCTGTTTGCCGAGCGTTTCTGCCTCGGTTTTTGTTATTTTAATAGAGTTATTTTTGTATTTAATAATATAACACCCTGTATTGTGGTACTTATGGCCGCTGCCGGTTATTATAACTGGAGCGGGGGTTGGTATATTTCGTGTTTCTGTTTTCATTGTGAACGATGCCCAGGACAGATTAAGCACACATATTATAAGAGAAACCATAAAAACGATATTTTTTGTCCTGGTTTCTTTATATGTAAATAGCTTGTACACAAAGACGTTTGCCTGTAGTCCTTATATGTGCTTGTGTCCAAAGGGCCGTCTGCTCTGCGCGTGTGAGAAAGACATATATGCGCAAGCTCATGGGCGAGAGCTATGACTGTATCACTAACGCACAACAGCGAATCGTAATAGATGATTTTGCTGTCGTTAAATTCAAAAGTATATGCAGGCGGGATGCGTTCCCCGAACCTTTGGCGGTCTGAAGCTGAGTATGGATGCAGCTGATAACCTAATTTTTCTAAAATGTTTTTCAGCTCATCAAAAGTGGGGATGCCTTCGATTCCAAAACGCTTGCGAATTTGTCTTACCTTTTTGTTAATAGTTTTCATTTGTAAACCTCCAATATAATGTAGTTAATTTCATTATAGAGGAAGATGTTTACAAATTCATTGGTAATATTTTCTATTTATCTTTTTTCTCTTCCCAGACACCGCCGCCGAAGGCTGCTTTACGGACAACGTCATCGTGTCCTAAACGGTCGGTACGAAGCGGAGTTCCTTTTTGCAACCGCATAGCCTCTTCCAAAGAAGGGATAGAGGGAGAGTCTTCCCGAGAAGTATATTTAGGATTATCGAGTAAATCCATAATATATGATTCGGCTTTTTCTTTACCTATGTCATTTAAGCGCAAAAAGCTATTAATAATTGTGTCTTTTTCCGTATTTGAATCGTTTTTACATATTGATTCGTTATCGAGAATGTAGTCAATAGAGACACCGAAAATAGCAGACAACTTTTTTAATGTATTATAATCCGCCTGACGAGCTTCTCTCTCGTAATTGGCATATGCTTGTTGGGTAATTTCTAATTTTAAAGCTATATCTGCTTGGGATAAACCTTTTAAAGTTCGTAATTCCTTTAATTTAATCATAATATCACCTCTGTTTTTATTATAAACAACTAAATGTTGTAAATCAACAAAAACAACAAAATGAAATAATTTTGCAAAAAAGTGTTGACAAATAAAACATAATGTTGTAAAATACGTTTAAGATGTACAACAAAATGTTTTAAAAGGTGGTGATGATATGAGAACTTGGTTGAAAGAATTGCGCGAGAAAATGGGCCTTTCACAACAAAATGTTGCCGACAAATTGGAAATGACGCAGCAATATTACAATTTGATTGAAAACGGTGAAAGGAAAAAGGAATTAGACGTTGCACTTGTTTTGAAACTTGCATCAATATTTAATTTAACAACAAATTATATTATTGAACGAGAAAAAGAACGCGCAGCCAAATAACAAAAATTAAATACTTTGCCGCTTTATATGTGGCTGGTGGGAGTGTTCATAAAATCTGTTTTTCTCCTTACATATAAATCATATATTACCCCATCAGTCATTTATAAGGCGGCAGGGTGAGGAAGGAGGGCCAATAATGACCACAGCAGCGCGAAAACAAATATTTAAAGACGAAATTACAAAACGCGGCAAACAGGTTATATTTACGATTGAAGATTTGTCGGAGTTATTTGGCTGTTCCCGACAGACGGTTTATCGGTTTGTTGAAGGTCTCCCGAAAATCAAGTTTAACGGCAAATACGTTTACTTTATTAAAGATATTATAAATAAGTTGGAATTTAGTTAGGGGGAAGAACATGCAAAACATAAGCTACATTATAACAGCCATATCCATAATAGCTACGGTGGCAAACGCATACAAAAAGCGGTGGTGCTTTATTGTATGGTTGTTCACAAATGCATTTTGGATAATTTACGACCTATACATAGGAGCATACGGACAAGCCCTGCTTTATGTGGCAAACTTCATAATCTGTGTAATCGGTCTTTGGAACTGGAGGGGCAAAAAATGAAAAGGTTATCAAACAAGAGGGCAAAAGCTTGTGATATCTCCAAAAAGGTAAAGGACATAGTGTGGGAACGCGACGGCCGACGCTGCATAATATGCGGACACACAACGGCGATGCCTAACGCTCACTACATACCCAGGAGCAAGGGCGGATTAGGTATAGAGCAAAACATAGTTACTTTGTGTACTAACTTTTCGCCAAACGCCTGCCATCACAAATACGACTTTGGCAGCATTGAGGAAAAAGAGGAAATACACGAAAAGATAAAGCAGTATCTGATGAACACATATCCCGGATGGGACGAAAGGATGCTTGTTTACAGTAAGGAGTTGAGTATGTGATGCAAGGTATGCAGCTTATTTTATTTGGTTTGCTTTTAGGATGTGTAGGCGGATGTCAGAACAATCAGCTGAGCCTAAGCAGTCTTATTATATGCGCCGTAATTATATGGAGTGCGATTATATTATTAGAAATTTTAAGGAGGAAGAATTATGAAAGAAACAGTTAGAGGAACGTGCATATTTTGCGGACAGGATAGGATTGTACAGGTGCCCGAAGATTTTACGCCCGAATATGCGGACCGTGTAGCAACAGAAGAGTGCTTTTGTGAAGGCTCGGCAAGGGACAGGCTAAAAACACAGACGCTTGAGAGTGTTAATACTGTTTTCGGTATGGAGTGTGAGGGGAACTTTAAGCCGGTAGACGAAGACGAGATGGACTACATAATTAAATCTGTAAACGCCCTGGTAAACGGAACTGTAACAAAGGTAACGATGTCGATTAAGAGCGGTGGACAGTGCAAGCTTAAATTCAAGGACATAACCTGTATCGAGGTATTAAGAGAAGAAAAGCACACCATAAGGAGGAGTAATTGATGGGATATTACGGAAGACGGGGCAAAAAGCCAAACTGGAGCAGGTGTGGATTTTGCAACGCGCCCGTGTTGACGAGAAGACTTAAGGGGACAAGCCGAATCGTAACCCTTTCCCCGGACAAGTATCAGATATTACTTGATGACAAAGGCGAAGAGTATTATTACGACGGCAAGCTTGTAAAGGGCAGATTGGTACCGGACGGACTGACCGCGTACAAACGTCATATATGCAGGTTTGGCAGAAAATAAGAAAAGCTGCCTTAAAAAAGGCAGCTTCCCGAAACTTAAGCGCCGTGCTTTTAACACGACTAAACCCATAATTATTATACCAAAAACTACATAAAAAGTCAAGGGAATTGGCAAGGGACGCGAGGGCCCTTTAAATCGCCCCCTTAACTGTCTATTTTAACGACTAAACCCAAGTCAGAAAGGAGAGCGTAAAGTGCCGTGGTACACGAAAAAAATAATAAGCGGAAATGTGGTTGAAATATATCATTATTTCTCTATTCGCCGGCCGGGGAAAAACAGTCTTCCGCGTTCTGTAAAAATGAACATCACTCCGGAGGAAAAGCAAATTATAAATATCCGTGAGGCGAGACTTAAGCTGACCAGGACGATTAACACAAACTTTACAACGGATGATGTGTTTGTAAGACTGTCATACAGGAAGAATGTATCAGACGAGGTTGCGCTTGAGGAGTTTAAAAAATTCCAAAGGCGGCTTAGGTACTGCATTAAGAAAAACAGTCTTCCGGAGCTTAAGTATGTTTCGGTAACCGAAAGAGGAAAGGGAAAACCGCATCATCATATTGTAATGAACTTCACCGACGCAGAGACGATACGAAAGATATGGGGCAACGGAGGTATGTATATAACGAATCTGTGGTCGAAAGATTACGAGGACCTTGCAGAGTACATAACCAAAGAGACGATACGAAACGAGCACGGTAAGAGATGGAGCCAGAGCCGTAATCTGAAAAAGCCCGATATAAAAATCGAGGGACCAAAGAAAGAGGCAAGAAACGGCCCGTCAGTTCCAAAGGGATATGAGCTTTTAGAAAGCAACTGCTATGTAACCGCATTTGGACACAGAACATGGTATGTGAAAGCGGTAAGGCAAGGGAAAAAGCATTTTGAGGACTTTGAAAAGGGAGGATAAATATGCCGACGTGTGAAGTAACAGGGATAAGCCAGATGGCTTTGATAAAGTGCATACATCCAAAATATGAAAACAAATATGTGGGTTACAAGACCTGCAGCGAGGGATTATGCAGAGGGAGTAACGGACAGGCAGTAAGGAAAGGCCAGTGTCCGCATTTTATTACCGGTTCGAGCACATTAGACAACTGGTGCGGATTAAGAAAGGAGAATAAGGATGAAAAACACACTAACAGACTTAAATAATTACTTGTTTGAAAGTATAGAAAGATTGCAGGACGATAATTTGTCAGAGGAACAATTGGAAAGAGAAATTAAACGGAGTGAGGCTGTGCAAAAGGTGGCAAAGAACATTATTGACAACGGCTCTTTGGCATTACAGGCAAAAAAACATTTCGACGAATATGGGATTGACCATAATGTAGAGGTACCACTGCTTGGTATTACGGATAAATCTTTGATACAAGAAAACTCGGACTTGCGCGTAACTGTAAAAAACCTACAGGAAAGGATAAAGAAATTTGAACAATGGTAGGTCATCGCTACACAGAAGAAGAACACGAATTTTTGCGTAATTTTATTCCTGGGCACACATACAAGGAAATTGTGGCCGCGTATAACCAAAAATTTAGTGAGCCTATTACGGAATCGAGAGTAAAAGGATATATGGCAAACCATAAAATCAAGAACGGATTGACGGGAAGATTTAAGAAAGGCAATATTCCGTTTAACAAAGGCAAAAAGGGCGTATGTGCAAAAGGTTGTGAAAAAACTTGGTTTACAAATGGACACCTGCCACACAACACAAAGCCTATCGGATATGAGCGTATAACCAAAGATGGATACACGGAGGTCAAAATCAAAATGAGACCAAGTCGAGCGGGTTGTGGAGATAATTTTAAGGGAAAGCACCACATCGTGTGGGAGAAAGCTTACGGTCCTGTTCCGAAAGGGTACAAAATAACCTTTTTAGACGGAAACAAGAAAAATTGCGTTTTAGAGAATCTTGCCCTTATTACCAACGCGGAACATTTACAAATGACAAGGCGTGGCTTACGGAGTGAAATTCCGCAAATAACAGAGACGGGTATACTTATTGCGAGAGCCGGAATTGCCTCGCAGAAAGCCAAAAAGAAAAACAACCGACAGCGGGGGTAACAGCTGTAAAGAAAGGAATGAATGATATGAGTAAAATTAATAATGAATTGGTGTACATAGAGGTTAATAAAATATATCCGCATCCTAACAATCCAAGAAGAGATGTAGGAGACGTTACAGAGCTTGCGGACAGTATAAAGGTGTGCGGGGTAATGCAGAATTTGACTGTTGTTCCAAAGGACAAAGATACGTACACAGTTATTATCGGCCACAGACGTCTGGCGGCATCAAAGGCAGCGGGGCTTGAAAAAGTGCCGTGCGTTATTTCAGACATGGGAGAGAAAGACCAAATTTCTACAATGCTTATGGAAAATATGCAACGTAACGATTTGACAATTTATGAACAGGCCCAAGGGTTTCAGATGATGATGGAGTTTGGTGAGTCTGTTGAAACAATAGCAGATAAGACCGGTCTTTCTCCGAGTACAGTGCGAAGACGTGTAAAACTGTTGAATTTGAATAGTGAGAAATTTTGTGCTGCAGAACAGAGGGGAGGGACCTTGGAAGACTACCTTAAAGTTGCGGAAATTAAAAACGAAAAAGAAAGAAACAAAGTAACGGACGCCATTGGCACATCTGATTTCAATTGGAAATTAAAAACCGCAATGGAAAAACAGGTATTGAAAGAAACCATGCCTTTGGTGAAAAAAGAAATGAAAGCGATAGGCGCAGTTAATGACGACAAGATTAGAACTTGGGACGGTAAGTGGCAGACGGTTGTAAGTGTAGCGCTAAAAGACTTTCGCGAGGGGTGTATAGCAAGTGAAGTAAAAACAGAGGGGACTTATTGCTGGAATGTTTGGAATGATACGACGGTTTATCTATACAAAAAGAAACCAAATGAAAAAAAGGCACCTGTAAAGAAGAGCAATAAGGAAATTAAGGTTATGGAGACAAACAATCAGCTGAAAGCAATTACAAAAAAGGCGTATGAGTGTCGTAAGGAATTTCTGTCTAACTTCTCGGCCTGCAAGAAATATGCTGATGTTTTAAATGAGTGGATGAAAGAGATAATTCTTCGCAGAATATCCGGTATGCCTTATAGTACAGAGTGGGCTTTGTTGTGTGAAAAAACAGGAGAGAAATATGAAAGATACAAATACAGTTGCGACCGTGAAAAACTTGATGCTTACCTGCAGGAACATCCGGAAAATGCACTTGCAGTAATTTTAGATGCATACAGCAACGATTCGGCAGAACTTAGCTATTATAATGCCGGTTACTATGAAACGATGCCTACTTATAGCGAAAACAAAAGACTCGATTTTATATATGAGTATCTTTGTAAACTTGGTTATGAAATGTCAAGTGAAGAAATAGCTCTTCAAAACGGCACACACGAATTGTTTGGGAAGAAGGCAAGCAAAAAGTGATTGTACTTAAGGGAAGTGAAAAAGAGCGCACTCTGATAAACATAGCCAAAAGCGATATTTCAAAAGAGCTTGGCAGCACAAGGTACATACAGAGGGTAATATCGCAAAAGCGGGGTTACAGGATATGCATTTTGTATGCCGAAAGAAAAACAGGATTCAAAACTGTTACAAGGCTTGCTGACGGTGAAAATCTCACCGTCAGAGGTCCTTATCTTGTAGTGCACGATGAATACGGAGTGTACAAGGATATAAGCATGGACGACGTGTTTGAATTTTTAATTACAGTGGAAGAGGTGTGAAGAAATGACAGAGAGTGAAATGTTAGAAGCTGAAAAGTATTGGTGTGAAAATTGCCTAAATTGGGATAAAGAGCATGTACTAATGGACGGATATGCTAAGTGTAAATTGACAGGTACTTTATGCTTTGCACAGGAAAGCGGTAAAGAGTGCAAGTTTTTTGATGTAGCGGAAGAAAATATAATTGTTACACCTTGTAAGGTGGGGGATACGGTTTATGCTTTGTGGGAAACACCAACAAAAACAAGGTATGTTATATATTGTGCTGAGGTAAAAGAAATTAGAAGGTGCAAGAAAAACAATAGACTTGCCACTATATACAGACTGGAATCAATTTCATATAGAGGTCGAATAAGAGAATATTATGACTCTGATTTTGGGGTGTTAGTGTTTTCAAGCTATAAAGAAGCAGAAGCTCATTTGAGAAAGGAAGATGAGGGGAAATGAAATTGGCGCATTGTAAAAAATGTGAATATAGTTATAGATTTTCTTGTTTTCGCCTATGGTTTGTGGGATGCAAATATCCACCATATCAAGGTAGATGGATAAAAGAAATTGAAAGATGTCCAAAAGTTCAAGACCACCCAACCGAGAAAGGCGGTGTGCAGGAATGAACGACAAAATCGTAACAGTGGTACAGGAAGCATTTGCCGAATGTTATTGTTTAGATGATGTTGCAAGACTTTATTTTGACATAAGAATGGAATGTGAAAAACAATTAAGTTTTATGAATTTAAGAATTGCCAAAGAAATGAAAGACAATGGCGTTCTTGATGATAAAGGCGGTGCGGAGTGATGGCAACAAACTATGACCAAATACGGAAAATGAGCATTGAAGAAATGGCAAGTTTTATTTGTGGAATTTTTGATGGTTGGGATGAAAAATTTATATGTGGTGATATAGTTCCTGATTATGACGAGGATAACATAAAAGAATGGCTTGAAAGCGAGGTAGTGTGATGGCAAGGTATATTGATTGCGACAAATGTTATCACGGCATAGTGTGTGCATACAGGCATCATTATCACGATATGATTACGGATTGCAACCACCACAAACCTATGGCAGATGGTGAGGAAGTTAGGCACGGAGAATGGGTTATAGATAAGACGAAACACATCGTACACGCAGGTCGCAAAAACTCTACAAAACATATTTCTTACAAGTGTTCAGAGTGCGGACACAAGGTCGGAAATAATAAGTATTTCAACTTCTGCTCTCGCTGCGGTGCAAAAATGGACGGAGGTAAGGAAGAATGACTTGTAAGGATTGTATATTTCGTGTTATGTGCTACAAGCACGAACATTACGGTTACGGGTATGAGTACAACGAAGAACCTTGTGAAATGTTCAAAAACAAAGCTGACTTTGTGGAAGTGGTTAGATGCGAAAGGTGCGATTACAAAGATGATTGTGCAAGGCAAATGGTACACACTACAAGGGATTATGTGCTTGAACAAAACATATCAACATATAACAAAGTTGACTTTTGCAGTTACGGAGAAAGGAAATAAAAGAACGATTTTAAGGAGGAAATAAAAATGGCTTATTTTTCAGATGGTTCAATAGAAGAAGAAATACTTGCCGATGTTCAATATACGCAACAACAAAAGAATGCAAGTGATATTCAAATTATAAAAGCATTGATTGAAGTGTTAAATTTTTTTACCAATAATCTTGAAGAACAATAGTAGAAAATTTATTAAACATAGTAGGTAGTTGCAAATGCCTGCGAAATAAAAGAATAGGAGGAACGAGTTGGAATTCCGTTAAATGTACATTTCTCCTATATAAAATGAGTGAAAAGATATTTACAAAGAAAGATTTGACAAAAATGTGGAAACGCCCTGTTGAAAGGCAGTACAATATAGCACTAA
>JAZREA010000002.1:0-209001 GCA_045660545.1 Clostridia bacterium
AATTGTCTCTTGTCCTACAAGCTGTCCGTCGAGGTAAACGCTGTGTACTGGTGCTGAAATGTCTGACAAATCGAACACGAAGTCGATTGTTACATAGCGGTCGTACTTCATAGTCTTTGCCGGGCCTGTTGTTACAGTGCCCGAGCCACTTGTGTCGTCAACGGTCAATCCGCCGTTTGAAGTAACGTCAAGCTTGAGCGCCTTTTTAGTGCTTCCGTAATAATATTCCGCCTTCATGGTCATTTTTGTGCTTAAAGTTTTGATTGCAGACGGATAATATACCTTATAGCGGATTCTTCCGACAGGTTGGCTGGCGGAAAGTCCGGAAGGCTTACCTTCGCCGATATAAGTGGTTGAAGTCATAACCGTCTTAAGGTTAGTTATCTTCATGTCGCCGACTTCAACGCCGGGGTAGCTTGTTAAATCTGCGCTGTTCGCTTCAACAAACGATTCGTGGTTGCCGTTTACAACATTTGAACCCATCCTGGTATTGGTGTCGGCAACAAGACCAAATGTTTTGCTGAGTACTGTTACGGTATTACCGGGAACAAAACTGATAAGTGTTGTAATATTTTGATCTACCTGCTCGAACACGGCGTGGAATATCTTGTTTGCAGTTATCGGTGTTTCTGCAACGTTAACAGCGGCGCCGCCTTCAGTTTCTGACCAGTGTGAGAAAAGGGCGTTTGCCTTTGTCGGTGCTGTTTCAGGAACTGTTGCAAAACCACCGTGCAATACGCTCTGCTGTGCAAAGCTTACGCCATCTAACATAAAGGTTACAGAGTGGTTTGTAAGGCTGTATCTTGCGTACAAGCTGGTGTCAGCGACTATTCCCTGAGTAAAGTCAAAGCTTTCTGCCGCACCATCTTCATACCAGCCGATAAAGTCGTAGTTGTCAACTATCGGAGCAGAAATTGGGTCAATCGGTGTTCCTTCGACATACTCAACCGATGCGTAAAGTTCGCCGTCCTTGTTATAGAAAGAAACGGTGTGTTTTATAGCGTCGTATCTTGCGTATAATCTAATGTCTCTATCTATGCTCTGTGTAAAGTCAAAGCTTTCTGTAGCGCCTTCTTCATACCAGCCGATAAAGTTGTGGTGGTCAACTATCGGAGCAGAAATAGCGTCAACGGTCTCACCATCAGCAACATCGATTGTCTCATATGCTGCGCCGTAGCGGTCGCAGAAGGTAACTGTACGGTATACCAAGCCTTCTTCGCCTGATACAGTAAAGTTGTACTGCTTTGAATAGCCGATTCCGTCTACTGTAAAGTCTGCGTAAATGCAACCTTCTTTATTTAGCCTTGCATCACGGACAACCGTAACGTTTCTGCCGTTTACGACAGCGTTGGTGCCGTTGCCTCTCCAGGTTACTCCCTCTACTGTCGGAAGAGTAAAGCCTGTTGTAACATCGTCTCTTGTGTCTCCCTGTGCCAAATAAGAGTCGATATTTGAAGGCAATGTTGCAAAGAATGTGTTTTCGTTAGCTGTAAAGCTTGGTTCAACACTAAGGTCGACAGCGGACACTTCCAAAGTAGAGCCATTTTCGATTCTGTACAATACTTCGAAGAGTACTTTGTCGATGTATTTAACCGGCACAGTTGCGCCGGAAGCAGAGCCATAGTTTCCTGCAATTTTTATCGTAGAAGCGTCTGTATCTACTTCGTAAGTTAAGGTGGAAGGATGAGCCATAGTGTCAACCTTAATTGATGTACCTGCTATTGGATTGCCAAGGTACCCAACCGCAGACACCTGTGTCTGCCTTACGTATCCGGGAGTCTTGTCGCCTTCTAAGCCAATGTGTAAGTAAGCATTAGAAGAAAGATTCGTTACAAGGTTAAGGTCGTATGTAATGTCAACCTTGACTTTACCTTTATATTTGTCGGTGTAGAGTCTGGTTGCGTTATCCTTGTCTTCGTTTACAACGCCCTTACCAAATTTGTATGCCAAAACATTTGGGAAAGATGGCCTGTTTGTTGTTGTGTATCCCGTCTGGGTGAACAAGAGATTGCCATCATCTGAAACACCAAACGTGCTGCCTGACTCGGCAGACATATACCAGCCATCATCAACGGCTTCCTCTTTGGTAGAGTAGCCCATGGTTGCATCTTTTGCGTACACATATTTGGCATAAAGATTAACGTTATCATTAATCGGTGTTGTAAAGTCAAAGCTTTCTGCAGCGCCGTCTTCATACCAGCCGATAAACCTATGGCCTTCGAGCTGCGGAGCAGATATTGAATCAACAGTTGCGCCCGGAATTGCCTTTAACGTTGTGTAAACATTGCCGTATTTGTCGTAGAAAACAACTGCTACATCTGCTCTGTCAAGAACAAAGCCGTATCTCTTTGTATAGTTGATGTCGTCTACTACAAAGTCTGCATAAACATAAGCTGTATTACCAAGTGTGTTTGGCAAAGTGATTGTAACTTCGTTGCCTTCAACCGATGTATACTCTCCGTCGCCCTTCCAGGTTACTCCCTCTATTGTCGGGAGAGTAAAGTCTGACTTAACCGCTGCCCTTGACTCGTTGTTTGCAAAGTAAGAGTCGAGGTTTGTCGGTAATGTCGCAAAGAACGCGTTTTCATCAGCAGTAAAGCTTGGTTTTACAGTAAGCTTTAAGTCGCTTACCTCTACTGTTGAATTGTTTTCAACCCTGTATAATATCTGGAACAAGAATCTGTCGATATATTTTATAGGAGTTGATATGGTTTTTGTAACGGAGCCATAGTTACCGGAAATCGTAAGCTCAGAAGTGTCTGTGTTTACTTCATATGAGAGAGTAGAAGGATGTGCCATCGTGTCTACTTTGCCTTGGCTTCCATCGTATCCGGTAAAATATGCATTCGCAGAAGCGCTGGTCTGCCTTACATATCCCGGAACTGCGTCTCCTTTAGGCCCTATAAGCATATATGGGCTGCTGGAACTTAGTTCCATTATAAAGTTGTGGTCAAATGTGGCGTCAACCTTAACTTTACCCTTGTACTTATCGGTTAAAAGTGCGGTTGAGTTAGTCGGGTCTTCCGATATAACGCCTTTTGCAAATTTGTATTGGAGGACGTTGGGGAAGCTTGTTACTTTTGTTGCCTGATAACCGCCCTGTGTGTACAAGAGGTTGCCATCAGATGTAACATCAAAATCTCCTCCGCCTGAGGTCGACATGCTCCAGCCGTCTGCAGTAGCCGCCGCCTTGTTAGCATAATTCATTGAAGCCGCTGCCGAAGGCTCGCCCGCTTCAATAACAGGCTCGTCGCCAAAGTAGAAGTATCCGCCCTTTTTCTTAACATCAAGCGACATATCGCTCATAACCGTGGTTATAACCCTATCCCACGAGCCGGTAGTGAAAGTTGCCTGTGCTGCGCCAAATGAATTAATAGTCATGGCCTCAACATCGGCTTCGTCCATAGATGTAGACGACATTTCCAAAACGCCGTTATCACGTTTTGCAAACGAGAACGAGTCAACCTTAGAGGCTGTCTTAACTACATAACTACCGTTGATTTTGTCGTTTTTAATATAACTTCCGTTCATCATAAAGCCGGAAACCACGTTGCCGTTAGCGTCAAGCTTTACAAGCATTGTAGATGCGTCTGTTATAAAGTCACCGAGTGTAACGCTTGCTTGTTTTTTGCTCTCGTCGCTTAAGTGGAAGTAATAATATGTGTTGTCTTTGCCCTTTGTTATGTTATTAATACGAATTTTCGCCGCATTAACATAGTCGGCACTATAAGCTGTTTCAACCTTTTCGGTTTCAACCTGTATGTTTTCGTTAGTATCGGTAGGAACAATAACTGTTGTAAACCTACCCATACCTGTTTTTGACTTTAAGACCATTGCCTTTTCGCTGTTAACCATGCTTCCTGCAAGCTCTGAATATCTTGTGTTGACACGTCTTACTTCGTCAACTTCGTCATGCTCGACAGGAACAACCTTTACGTTAGGTTCGTTCGCAATGTTTGTCTGAATAGCAAATGTGTTATTGTTATACGTAAACTGTGCACCCGGGTAGAAGTGCCAGTGCTGTGCGTATAGATTACTTTGTGTTGTGCTGTTTGGCACAATATAGTCGGAAACGATAAAGAAATTATCGTCGCGCTGGAAAAGAATGCTTCGACGAGCGTCTTTGTTAGTTGTGTACGCTGTTGTGCCGTATTCTTTAAAGTCGTGAATCTTGTTTGATTCAAAGCCCAACTGATATCCTCCGAGGCCGTATTCTATTGTGTCGTAAGAAGTGTTTGTTCCTGTTGTAAGGAAGTCTTCTATATCGTTTACGGTAACAAGGTTGTGCTGTACTGGTGAACCGTTATATTCCTTCCAACCGTCCGAGGTAATAACGCCGTAACCCGGGTCTACCAACAAGAACTTGCCGTACGCAAACATAGAGAACGACAAAGCGTCCTTATGTCTGTGCGAAGCCTTGTCAGACAGCTGGTTTGTAAACGAGAGCATTGTGTCGTTTACGCCCCAACCTGTACGGAACATTGTCTTCATACCGTCCCAGTAATGTGTTGTCGCGTGTTCCGGCATATATCCCTCTTGACCGTCCGTTGCTAAATATGCAAGGCCAGGGTCATCAAACAAGTTAAAATTATACCACGTCTTGTAGTACGAAGTTCTTGGTGAATATGCACTGCAGTCGTCCTGCTGGTTAAACGCACCATAAGGGCCCTTGGCATATACCAAAGTCATGACGGTATTATAAACACCTTCCATGGCCTCGTCTGTTAACGGAGAGTCGTGGCCTGTCTCTATAGATGTAGAAAGAAGGTCTGAAAAAGTGCCAAGAATAGTTGTAACATAGTTAAACGGCAACTCGATACACATACCATCCTCAAAGGTTACAGAACCAATTACACGCGAGTTCTCGCTACGTAACTTTTCAAGCCATTCGTCGTGTGTAGCAACCTCTGGGAATCTTGAAATAAAGTTATAAACAGAACCAGTAGAGTATGTTGCCCAGTTGTTGGCAGCAACGCCAAAGAACTGGTAAACCTGTACGCAGGACATTAAGTACATGTTCTTAACCATAGCAACAAAGCGTGTAGGTGTCATGTACTCGCTGTCGATAACGTTTGAGATACCCTCTACCTGTTTACTAACATGACCTGACATATCAAGCGAGTCCATACAGTCGTAGTCACAACCAAGCGCGCTGATAAGACCCATCTCGTATCTTAAATAGTTATAAGCAAAGGCTTCGTTTGCGCCGCCGTCAAGTTTCTTGTACGCGCTGGCAAGTCGGTTTGCCTCGTAGCCTCTCCACTGACTCGACTTGGCAACGATCGGGGAAGTACGTCTGTTCCACCAAAAGTCCCAATACTCAGCGTCGTTGTATGACCA
This sequence comes from Clostridia bacterium, assembly GCA_045660545.1. GTDB lineage: Bacteria > Bacillota > Clostridia > Monoglobales > Firm-18 > JAZREA01. The sequence goes on from JAZREA010000002.1 coordinate 5,341, forward strand.
CCAAAGCAAGTCGGGCACTTTGTTCCAGCACGCCTCGTCTTCAACAAAAGCTGTGTTCTTGTGCCACTCGAGGGAAATTTCCTTTGGATAGCGGTCCTGGTTAGTTCTCGCGCGTAGCTTCATGACAACGGACGTTACATTAAGTGATGTTGTAATTTTGCTTGTGTCGAAGATAATCATTGTACGATATGTGTCGTCTGTGCTATATGCCAAGCCACCCGAATCCATTGCTCCTCCGGTCAGCTCTGTGCTTCCGCCGTGTTCTTCAATCTTTAATGTATCTTCAAGACCATAGTTAGTGTCCGCGTACGAACCGCCGCGAACGTAAAAGTCCATTATAACAGGGCATTCTATCACTCTACCGTTTGATGTTGTAACCTCTAAGACAGGAGTGTAGTCCGACTCTTTTGAGCAAATCTCTGTCTGGGTGTAGAACTTATCTGCCGAAGAAAACATAACGTTAAACTCGTCATACTCCTGGAGGTTAGACACGCCGGGGCTATCGGTAATATCTACGCTGATATCTTCCCAGTCGTCGGGGTCAGAGCTTGCGTTATATGGCACGGTAAAGATTCGCATAGCATTACCAAGGTCTTTATGGTTAACAAATATGTTTCTTGCAAAATTCTCAAGCAAAGGTCTTGCTTGTGAGCTTGTGTTGCTGGCCACAACTCTTTGCGGCAACAAGACCTTGTAGTAGTTAAGGAGTTCTTCCTTTGCCAGTTCATAGTTTCCTGTCTTTGCGGCATTCTCAACAGCCGCAAGATCGGGGTACTCTGAATACAAAAAGTATGGCTCTGTTGTCCAACTTTGTGTGCTATCGTTCCATACGCCAAAGAAATCTTCATCAGTAATGTCCTGTGGGTCAATGTCGTAAAGCGGATAGTGGAAATAGTCTATATTACCATCCTCGTCTATAGGGGGAGTGTAATAATAAACCGGGTCGTCAGTTGGACCCACAATCTGTAAGTTTGTCGCGCCTTGTCTGTAATCGGCAAAAACCGCACCTGCCGGCATGGACAAAAGAATCGAAATGGCTAAACACAAGCCTATTATCGATTTGAGAAGTTTTTTTGTTTTAGACATTTCGTTTCCCTCCATGTAGTTGATAAAGGTGTTTGCGTGCGGCGGAGCCTTCCGCCGCAGCAAACTTAAATGTTTCTTACTTATTAGTAATTATTTTTGAGCACTCTCACAGAGCTTAATCATTGCATCAATTACCTTTGCTGCTTCAGCTCTTGTAAGGTTGTTCTTAGGACTAAACGCACCCTCATAACCTGCGATGAGTCCGAGGTTTCTCATAGCATAAACTGCGTCGTATGCGTAGTTAGAGATGCTCTTGTCATCAGTGAATGCAGGTGATTTAGTGTCAAGCTCAAATCCGAGAGCCTGAAGGTTTCTGGAAATCAAAACTGCCATGTCCTGTCTGGTGATGTTCTGACCTATACCAAAGGCGCTTTCTGTAACACCCATTACGATTCCGTTTGCCTTAGCATTCAAAACGTAAGGAGTATACCATGCGTCGTCAGCTACGTCGCCAAACTCGTTTTCATAGTCTTTAAGTTCGATTCCGGATGCAAGAACAAGCATCTTGACAAACTGTTCTCTTGTTACATAATCAGTTGGGTTGAACGAACCCTTGCCGTCACCGGAAACGATTCCAGCTTTTGTAAGGTTTATAACAGCTTCTGCATACCAAGCATCATCTGCTACGTCAACGTAACCTGATGCATTGCTTGTTGAAGGAGCAACTGTTTCTCCACCGAAGAACTCTGTTCCAGGTACAATTGCGTCAACCTTGTTGCCGCCTGCGCCGCCTGCACCGCCAGCACCGCCAGCACCGCCGCCGTTACCGCCAGTGTTGCCGCCTACGATTTCAGGACCGCTGCCTGCTGCGTTGCTGCCGTCTACGTACAATTCAAAGGTTCTGCTCTTTGTTGTACCCTCAGCTGTTGCTGTTAATGTAACTGTTGTTCCGTTTTCAGGCTTTGTGAATGTACCATCGTTCGCGATGATTTCCGGATGAGATGATGTCCAGATGAAGTGTGTGGAGTTAGGACCATATTCCGGCAATGTAATATCGTCGGTAGGTCTGATTGTAGAAAGTACAATTGACTGCAAGTCTATGTCAGCAAGTTCATCAGCAGAAGCGATAATGTAAGCTCTGATTTCTCTGATGATTACAGAAAGTGCAGAACACTTTTTAACTGTAAATCTTACATACTGAGTAGTAACTTTTTCATCAAGAGTGATGAGTGAGCTTGTAGGCTCGCTTGTAATTGTGCCACTCTTAACTTCTGTCCAATTACGGTTGTCGGTTGAAGTTTCAACCTTATATGCGTCAACACCTTCAGCATTTACATAGATCATGTTAAATGTCTTGATAGAGCCAAGATCCAATGTGATGTAACGGTCGCTTGAGCTTGTTCCGTTCATTTCATACTCTGTTGTAATGTTGTTATCAACAGCATTTTCCTTCGGCTTGGAAGCAGTAGGTACAGAGTTTATAGCAACTGCTGCGTTAGCAAATACGTTTCTTTCTACGTTACAGTCAACGTAAATGTTGTTAACATATGTCTTTGATACCGCACCCTTTGTAAGAGTCAGGTCAAAGGTTGTGAATGATGGTACAGTGTTGCTAAGAAGTATACCCTCGTCACTCAAAACAGCCGGGTTTCCTGAATGCCATGTAGCAACAGCGCCGGTAATTGTTCTTGTAAGAGGAGTCAAGCTGTTTCTTACATAACCTTCTGCAACTTCGTTAAAGTAGTTTATGTTGTCAACGTTAACGTCAAGTGCTGTGTATCCTTCAGCGGCAACATTAAGGTTGCTGATTGGCAATGCAGCATCAGTAAATTCGATTGAAGCTAAGTCTGCAACACCTCTGTTGAGGTTGATGTAGTCATCAACAAATACATCGTTAATTCTGATTGCAACTTTGCCTGCTGCAGGCATGTATTCAAGCTTAACGTTTACTGTCTCGCCGGAGGCAACCGGTACAGCGTTTCCTAACGAACCTGCGCACTTAAACGCAATACCTTCGCCGGAAAGAACCATGTTCATAGCTGTATTTCCGTTTGAATCCTTGATTAGCGCGTTGCCGATTGCACCGTTGTTTGTATAGTTAAAGGAAATAGTTGTGTTTCCTTTTACCTTGATGTTTGACTGTCCGCCAAGTGTAATTGTAGCCTTCTTATCTGCTTCAACTGCAGCCGACTGGTACAATGTCTCCATCGGAGCACGTGCCTTAACAACAATGTTGATCGGGAGACTGTGGATACCCTTTGTAGCTGTAATTGTTACAGGTGTATCGTTAGTAATAAGTACGTTTTGTATCTTACCGTCGTTGCCTATTATGTCGGTGTTTGAAGAAGTCCATACAACACCTTCAATCTGTGGCAAGTTAAGGTCGTATGTTACTGCTAAATAGCTCTGGTTTGTAATTGCAGCAATCTTGCTAAAGTCGTATTCAGCAAGAAGGTCCTCGTTTGTAGTCGCAGGGATTGAAACGTGGAAATCCTTACGTACAGTAACAGGATACTCTGCAGAAGCGTTAGAGATATAAGCAGAAATTATTACATCCTTTGGTTCAGACGCCTGGTAAACCTTACCGGAGTCAACTCTGATTTGGTCAGAATTTGAAGCCCACTCAATAGCATAGCCACTGATTGTTGAAGGCAATTCGTTGATAGAACCTACAAGGCTTGCAGGAGTGCTTGTAATTGCGCTCATTTCAAGGCCTTCTGCCGCAGTTAAAACTGCTTCTTTCTCAACAATTTCCATCGGCTTAAGCTCGGAAACTTTGATGTCCTTAACCAATACATAGTCGTCTTTTTCGTTGTTGTTGTCAAGTGTTACACGAAGAGTGTTGAACATCTTGAATTCGCCATCACCAAATGGGTTTGTAAATGTAATCGGCGGGTTAGTAAGCAAGATGTCGCCATCGTATAGTGTAAGTTCGTTTTTAGCTGTGTTAATTCTGAACTTCAAGTTCTTAAGCTCGCTTGGGTCAGAGTGGATAAGTACAGTCTCTGCTTTCTCAGGAGTTGGATAATATGTGAGAACCTGGCCTCTTCTCTCTGAATAATCTACGCTTGCAACAGAGTAGAACTTGTTGCCAACGTTGTATCCAAGAGCGATTGAAGCCGGAGCTGCTGACGATATATCAGCAAGAGCTGTGAACGAAACATCGTAAACACCCTTGTATTCCTTAGCATAAGTAGCTGAGCGTGTTTCTGCACTGTATGGAGCTTCTTCGCTGAACAAGTTGTAATATGCGAAGTAAACATTCTCCTTGCTCATAGTTGTAAGATTGTCAGAGCTTGTAAGCTTTTCAATCTTTACGCCGTCGTCGCTCAATGTGAAGGATCCTTCAGCAGATGTTTCGCCGATAGACCAGTTCATAAGTGAGTTTTCAGCTGTAAATGTGTCGCTAAGAATCTGGTTATTTACATAGTCACCCTTTGGAACTGTAATTGTATAGTTTTTGTGGTATGAATATTTGTCAATCGCATAAGATGCAGTAACTATTACTTCTGTATCTACATATCCCGGAATAACTGTACCGGTAGCAGTGATTACAGACGGCATAGATGAAGACCATGTAACGCCTTCTATTTCCGGCAATACGAGGTTGCCGGATGCGTCATACTCAAGGCTTGCAGGAAGCTGGTTCTTCATAACGTCCATACATCTGATGTAAAGCTCGTCGTTTTCATCAATATCAAGCTGAGTAAGCTTAACCTTCTTAACTGTAAAGTGTGAACCAATGTCCATTCTCTGCTGGAACGCTACGTCAAAACCGTTAAAATATTCAACCTTTTGAGCCTGCCATGGACCTATTGCAGCTTTGTCTTCCTGGTCGTTATGCCATGCTTTAACCGTCTTGTTAATTGTATCGATGATAATGTGCATCGTATCTAAAGCTTCGTTTCCGTTTACCTTAAACGATGTTCCCGGAAGCATTGTGTTTGAAGATGCAGAGCTTGAGTTATAGAACTTACTTGTTGCCGCGTTAACACGGGAAGTAACAGCCTGATTAAGTCTTGTCTGAACGTTGCCCGGCTCATATGCACCTGCAGAGAAAGTCATATACGCTGTAGATGCAGTACCCGTGAACTCAGGTAGTGTAGTATAGTCAAAGTTCTTAATCAATCTGTTGAATTCAAGGTCAAGCTTATAGATACCGTTAAACTTATCGGATGTGATAGTTGTGTTGTTAACCTCATCCTCTTCTATAAGACCTTCGAAAGTTGCACCGACAGCCACTTCAAGAACCTTGTTGGCTGTGCTTGTGTTCTCCATCGGTGTAACATTAACCTGTACTGCTTTAAGACCGCCGTCGATCTTAGTTGTTGTGTGCGCCTGGTCAACGATCAAACCGTTTTTAAACTGTACAGGACTTGTGAATGTAGTATAGTCTGCCTCATAAAGAACCTTATGTGACGCCGCGTATTGCGCATAAACATCCAAAGCCTCTGTTATAACATGGCCGTGTGTAAATTCCTGATCTTCAGAAACCATCCACTTTTCAAACATTCTGAGGTCGCTTGTCATCGGTGGGGAATCCGGGAAGTCTTCAAAGGCTTCACCATAGTAGCCAACCTTTTCTGCAAGCAAGGTTGTCTTGTCTTCGTCGTAGAATCTGATAGCAAATTCCTGCTTTTTGAAAGCAGCTACCAAAGTTATGTCTTCAACAACCGGTGTGTCAAAGTCATATTCTACGCCGTTTCTCTCCCAGCACTTGAATGTGTAGTGCTCTTTGGTAGGAATTTCAGAAATTGGTACGACTTTACCAGAATCAACTACGTCTCTTATAGCGATAACTTCGCCTTCAGACATAAACGTTACAGTGTGAGTAACGATCTCGCCGTTTCTGTAATATGCCACAACTGACATTTCTTCTGTAACAACAGTGTTTTCAGTAAACGCTGTTTCCGAGCCCATGATTCTCCACTCAACAAATGTCATTCCGTCAACCGGAGGAGCATCCGGGAAGTCGTCGCCAAAGATCTCGTTATATGTTGTTGGAACGGTTGATAGTAAACCGCCGTCTTTGTCGAAGAATTTTACGTTAAACTTTGTAACATCATATTTAGCGTAAAGGTTTAAGTCCTCGCCGTTAAGAACTGTGTTAAAGTCAAAGCTTGTTTCAGAGCCTTCTTCAAACCAGCCAATAAAGTCCATGTTTTCGATTACAGGAGCAGCGATTGAATCAACCGTTTCGCCTGCAGTGTACTCAACTGCATCGTAGAAGTCGCCGTTTATGTCGTAGAAATTAACCTGTGGTCCATCAAACACAGCATAGTATGTTGTGTCAGCTGTTATAGCATTTGTTGTAACGTCAACTTCTGCGCCACCGTCTGTCAAAGACCAGTGAGAGAATGTGTAGCCTTCCTTAGTCGGATTTGTTGCAGGAGTTGCAAAGCCGTTTTCTTCAACAGTCTGTGTATCGCCGTACTGGTCGCCGTCAACCATAAACTTTACTTCGTATGTTGTTGCCGGGATAATCGGGGTGTCTGTTTCGTCGTCATCCTCGTTATCGCCGTTGCCGCCGTTTCCGCCACCAACACCTATATGTTCAGGCATAACCGCCCAGCTAAACTCTTTTACAAAGTGAGTAGATTTAGCGTCGGTATTTGTTGTTGAAGGAATATTAACCTTTGGAATAGTAAAGCTTGATATTGATGCAAATTCACGAGCAGGAACAGACTCACCTATAAACGCGTCGTTCATATAAGCACGGAAAGTAGGTGCTTTAACTGTTGTTCCGTCCCATTCAGAGAAGTCATATACAAAATCAAACGTTACATACTGGTCATAAAGCATAGTTCCTGCATTAACCACTTCCGAATCACAAGAAGAATCGTCGTAAGTAACAGTGCCATTTGCAGCAATTATTGTATTAATTGAAGCGGTAGCATCTACGCCATTTGTGTACTGTACATTAAGTTTAATTTCAGAGCCAAGCTCTTTAACTACTGATGGATAGTACACTACATAGCGCATTCTTCCAACAGGGTTAGTAGAGCTAAGTTGAAGATTAGATGCGTTATTTAAAGGGTTAGACGCTACAACCGTCTTAAAGTTTGTTATCTTCATGTCGCCTTCCGCTACGCCCTGGTATGCTGTCGCATCATCAGCAGTAGCTAACGACTGGTATCCAGCAACATTAGAACCAAAAGTAATCGTCGCTGGCTGATCCGTAAAAGTAAATGTCTTCGTGCTACCAGCTACAGCTGCGTTGCTTGGAGTAAGACTAAAAACAACTGTCTCAGCCGCACTAACGGTAAACGTACCTGCAAGCATTGTAAGTAACATACTTACCGCGAGAAACAACGAAAGTATTTTTTTGCTTGTTTTCATGTTCTATTCCCTCCTATCTGTATATTACTATCGCTAACACGTTACCGATTTCCTGTGGGAGATAAACGCAAACCTTATCTCCATAGCTGATGTCTTTCATTGAGCCAACCCTTGCGCTTCCTTGCTCGTCAAGGATAAACACAACAGGCGCAAGACTCGACATCTGAGGAATGTTGAATTCAACTGCTACGCTGTCAGGATATTCACGTGAATAAAGCTTCAAGTTGTCTACCCAACGAAGGTTGTTGTTATCAATTTCGTTATAGGTAATGTCCTTAACTGAATATGTGTGTGTTTCAAAGTTAGTACCGGCATTCTCTGTCTTGTCAGCGTCGTAGTCGTTGCCTGCTTTTATAAGAGTCATGTTGTCGAGTCTGCCAAAAGCGTCGTACGAGTACGCAACAAGGTCGCCCTTTCTTATAACATCAAAAGGAGCAGTTGTTGGGATAAGCGGAGAAACCGTCATTGTCTGCAATGCAGGCTTGCTTCCTGCACCAATTGTAAGCATTTCAAAGCTCATTACTTCTTCTTCAGTTTCAGGGTCGAGTGAACGGCCAACCTTCTGAACAAGAGCGATGTTCTGCTTCTTAAGCTGCGGGTCAGGCATATCGCCAACGTTCATTGAGCTTGATGGGAATTCAAAAATAACGAACTCTGCGATGTGCGAATCTTCATCAACTTCGTATGCAGAAACTGTAGCGGAGAAGCCGTTCTCCAAAACGAACTTGAAGTTTACAAGCTTTTCATCAGAAACTGTTGCAACAGCGCCTCTTGCTGTCGGGAGACAAACTGACATTGTTTCACTGTCTATACCAAAAGGCAAGCAGTTAGCAAAACCGAAAATCTTCTGTGAGCTGCTGTATTTAAGCGATTTGGAAACAGTTTCACTCTTAACCTGGTACGAACCATCCTCGTTTAAGAGATATTCGTTTGTGTATGGGTCAACTCTGTATTCCTTAAGCGACTCTAAGAAGTCGATGCTGTTAATTTTGCCCTCGGAGTTAAGCGAATACTTAACTGCGTGGTGATTTATCATATTAATTGTGGCTTCATCGGTGGATTTACGAATTACGCCGTTAACTCTAACCTTGCTTGCGAGCAAATGGTACATTACGTCGGAGTTTGTAGCAGCGAGCTTACCGGTAGTAGTGATTTCACCTGTTTCTACGTTAACTGTCTCTGTTGTTTCAGCTGCAAGCTTGCCAGGAACAATTAATGTAACCTCTGTGTCGCGCATGTATGTACCTGTTGCATAGATATATGCATAGTTTGCGCCGCCTTCTTCATAGTAAGACTTTTCTTCAAAGTCTGCAATTTCTCCACGGTAGTTAATCCAGATGTTAACGTTAGTTCCGATAGAAACTCTAGAGAAGTTTGCGTTAGAAAGATATTCAACTCCGCCAACTGTAACGTAGTTGCCATCCTTCATCTGAACCATGCCGCTTGTGCGCTGCTTGGAAACAACACCTCTTACATTGAAACCGTCCTTGCTTACTGCAAAGCTGATAACGTCTTCCGGCTCAATGTCTGCAAGAGCAAGCTTGTTGCCTTCAGCATCGAAGAAGTCGTAGCGAACGCCGGTCTTTTCAAGGTTAACTTCTAAGTTGAGAGCACCGTTTAACTGGGATTTCAAAGTGATAACGTTTGTTTCCTTGTTAACAGCTTCAACAACCTTGTCTTCGTAAGAGTATATAAATACTACGTCTGCGACTTCATCCTCGTTGTTGTCAATCACACGGATTATTGTGTTGTTGTCAAGAGCAACGCTAGCAGGAACGAAGTTCAAATCCAAGTTGTTGTTGTAGATGTACTTTGTTCCGCCGCCAAGGCTGATTGTTTCTTTCTTATAGCTCTTATCTGTGTTCCTGTATGTAATACGCGAAAGCGAGAACGAGTTAATATCGGTTCCGTCAAGAAGTTTCACGTTGTTTTTATTTGTAGCAGTGATAGAGGTAACTTTGTCGTAGCTGCCTGTTGCAGTAGTTGTAACAAACATCTCAACTTCCATACCAACCAAACCAACAGGAGCAACACCCGCGTAGTTGAACATCATACCGTCAACTTCAAGCTGTGTGTCTTTCATGTTGTCTCTCTGCGAATACAAATAAGATGTAACGTCTGCGGTAACTATTCCTCTTAGCTTAACAAGACCTGCCGGTGTTGCCGAAGCTATGTTGTTACGGAATGTGTTGCCTTCATCAATTTCGTATGATGCCGGCACGTTGCCGCCGTAGTTTTTAGAAACCATCTTGTCTATATCGATGGTGTTGTAAACCATCTTTAAGAGCTGGTCTGCTGTTATAAACTCGCCGGTAGCAACAACGTCATAAGTTACACCGATTGTTCCTGCTTGGTAAACATAAGCGTTAAGGCTTGTGTCAGAAAGCGCCGGGGTGTAACCCAAAACGCTAACGAGAATCTTGCATGCTTCTGCGTAGCGTACGTATCTTTCAGGCTCGTAGTTGCCATTACCAACGCCGGACACAAAGCCCTGCTTGTATAACAAGTTGATAGCTCCGTTGTACGGTGTTGATGCAGTGTCGCCGAAGATTACTTCATTACTGAGCGTCTTCGCAACGTCCTGCTGAGCCATCATGTTAATGACAATCTGAGCAAATTCTCCTCTCGTAACGTAGGACTGCTCTGCGTTTGAAAAATCAAACCCCGAGGTAATCCCCAAAGAATTCAGGTCGAACATAACACTGTCCGCCATTACTACGTTGCCAACGCATGTTGTAAGAATTAACACGGTTGCACATAGTGTTGCAAGTAGCTTTTTTGTTAGTTTTTTCATAATGTTCCCTCCAAAACTGTGAAATCCACCGCATTTTATTTTTTTACAATTTATTATACCACATTATTTTTTTACGGTCAATCCAATATTGCACAAAAAGTGTAAAAGTTTTTGTGCAATATGACAGACTCAAAAACACGCAAACCGCACTTGCACTGACTTTAAAGGTATTTTCTTCCAACGGCCTGGGCCGCATGGCTCCTCAACGCAAAATCACTTTACACAAATGCTTGTCGTATGCTTGTGTGTAGCGTCTCGGCAGGGCAGAATATATTGTGTTTTAGGCGGATTTTTCTTCCCTCCGGCTCTTTTTCGTATAGGCAGATTTTCTAAAAAAGGTTGCTCCGACAAAGCGAACACAGACAAAAATATAGCTAATAATGTATATGGGGAACATTCAAAAGAGATGACGTTTGCTACTCATAAAACCCAAAAGTACAAAAAAGCGTACAGCCGGCAACACGCCGCTCCATCTGAAAAAGAAAAAGCCACGGAAAACTCCCGCAGCTTTTACCAGACGCGACATGGCATCTAAATTTACACATTTTATTTATACACAAACAAAGCCATCGGGGATAACCCCGATGGCCTGTTTTATAAGGTCTAGAAAATCTAAACTCAGTTAATTATCTTTCATCGTAGCTGTTGAGAACATAGAGAACGTCAACAACGTCGCCGTCTACAACATAGAGAGTAACTGTTACGTCGCAGTCAAGCTTATCTCTACCAACATTGAAAGTATCAGCGTCTTCGTCATATCTGAAGTACATGCCTGCATTTACTTCGAAGATAGGCTTTTCTAACTCTTCAGAAGCCTGAGCATCAAATACGTAAACGTTTACGTCACTGTTGATTCTGATGGACTCGTTCTCGTCGTTGCCATCAACATAACCGTCAACTTCGATGAAGTCTTTCTTTGTGTTAACAGCTTCAAGAGCGCCTGTTACGATATCGTACTCGTCGCCCAAGTCATCATCAGCGTCTGCGAATGCAGAAACTGTACCGTCAACCTTAAAGAGCGGGTAAACAAGTGTACCAATTGCACTTGTAGCATCAAAGTCTACTGTGTAAGATACAGGTTTAAGACCAGCATAACCCTTAACGATATAAACTTCCTCGCCATCGTCGCTAAGTGTTTCGCCACATGATACGATGAATGTAGCAAATTCGTTAGCTGCACCGAATACATTAGCCACGTTGTACTTAATTACAACAGCGCCAAGGATATCGCTATCTTCATCAGGATCGTAACCAACTACTGTGTAGTATTTAGCGTCATCCTGTAACTTATCCAAAGAAATTACTGCAGATTCTTCAACTGCATCTGCGCCGATTGCAAAGATAACTGTTGTTTCGTCGATGTCGAATGAACCCAAACGACCCTTGTCAGCTCTGTACAAAGCTATATCAGCATCGTCAGATGTCAAAGTAACATCGATTTCAGCAATCTTGCCGTCAGAAAGTCTGTATGTTACGAGCATAGCATCGTCTTCAACGTCAAAAGTATCAAAACCGTCGCCGAATACTTCTTCAAATACTTCGTCCTTGTCTACAACGTCTGTGTTATCTTCACCAAGAACAAGTGTAACTCTGTTAGCCAACTTGTAGTCAGCTGTGTTACCTTCTTTGTCAAGAAGTGTTACATAGAAGTCACGATCGTTAAAGTCATAAGCGTCAACAATGTAACCATAGTTGTCAGACTTAACTAATTCGCCGTTGAAGTAAACGATTGTGTCGTTTTCATCAAGGTAGAAAGTACCTTCGCTACGAAGTGTAATTTCTTCCAAAGCTTCTTCTGTTGCATCGTAGTCAACACCATCGATTGTTACCATACCATCATAGATACCAGCAACCTTACCTGATACAGTGTTTTCTACAACGTATGCATCGAAGTACTCAACGCCGTTGTTTTCAACGTACTTAACCATAAGAACGTCATATTCCTTAAGGTCAGTCCATTTCATGTCAGCGCCTGTAGCACTCTTCAATGTAGCCTTAACATTAAGGTCTTCATCGTCGAAGCAGATGTCGTAGTCAACATCAGTGTATGAAGAAACTGTCATAGAATATTCGTCAACTTCGTCTACAACGAATGCATCGTAAGCTGTGATGTAAGCTCTGTCGTAGTCAACAGCTGTGCTTGTACCAAAGAGTGAAAGCTCGATTGTACCAGGCTTACCTTCAACATCGTCAAATGTGTTTAATTCATCATATTTACCGTTATTGTAGATTGGACCTGCAAATGTAACAGATCTCTTGTTGCCGTTTGCATCGAAGTAAGAGAGCTTGCCATTACCTTCGTCGTAGCTGATGTAGTCAGCAATCTTGATTGAAAGTGTCTGAGCATCGAATGATTCGTATGCAGAAACGATTTCGTTTTCGCTGAACTTGTTAATCTTAACGAAGAGCATAACCTTCTTACCAACGAAATCAGCAATGTTAGAATCGCCAATCTTAGCTGTTTCAGGAACGATTGAAGTTTCACCGTCTTCTACAACAACACGCTGAGGAAGCAATCTGTTGTTAAGAGCGTTAGTGATAGTGTAGTTAACTGTGTCATAACCTGTGTCTGTTGCCTTAGGTGTAGTGAAGTTGATTACAGCTTCTACCAAAACAACACTGTGGTTTTCAGAAAGAACAGTCTTCTTGTCTGTGTCGTTAGTACCATCCTGTGGGATGAACTGTGTGAATGTACCATAACCAGTCTGCTGCATTACCGGAACGTCAAGAGCGTTGAAAGCGATAGTAGCAACTGTGCCTCTGTTAGCAGGAACACCGTTTATACCGTTAACGCCGTCTGTGATTCCGAGCTCACCAGCTTTTGTAAGGTAACCTGTAGGATAACCTGCAGCACCGATAGCTGGCTCGTAACCCAAAGCGCGAACTATCATAGTGATAGCGTCTTCGTAGTTAACCAATGCGTCTGGTCCGAACATACCGTTTCCATAACCTTTGATGATACCAGCCTGTGTAGCAATGTTTATGTAACCTGCTGCCCAGTGTGTAGCTGGAACGTCAGCGAAAGCTGTGCTAGCTGCTGCTGCAGAAGCCTGAGCTTCCTGGCCCAAAAGTCTAACCACGATAGCTGCGAATTCAGCTCTTGTGATTTCGCCTTCTGGCTTGAATGTGCCGTCAGTGTAACCTGTGATAAGGCCCAAATCGGCATCAACGTTGATTGGTGTGCTGTAGTTAGATGTAGCTGCAACGTCAGAGAAGTTTGCTGCGAAAGCAACTGTCGAAACAACCATCATGAAAACTACCAACATAGCCAAAACTTTGTTTAGATTTTTCATGTTGAAAATCCTCCTTATAAAATTTTCTCTAATTAAAGAGATGGTTTTTTGTGCGGGCTCTGCCGCACCATATCAGAATTTCTTCTGATTATGGTTTGATTATATCACTTTACTTTTAGTTCGTCAAGCGTTGTAATATAACTGTAAAACTTGTAATTTTCCGGTAATATTACGTCGCTTTGTGTAACATTTCAGTAAAATGAGGCTTGAAAAACCGCCAAAAGCGACTCCAAACCTCATACATTTTATACTTTTTTTGCCGTTTTGTCAACCCTTTTTATAAATCTTTTGCTTTTTGCTATTAAAACAGCAGACAATAGATTATCCCGATAAGCACAGACACGGTCGTACCGTAAACTATTACAGGCCCCGCTACTGTAAATATTTTTACCGCAAGGCCCAAAACCCAGCCTTCGCTTTTAAACTCCATAGCGGAGGAGACAATAGAGTTTGCAAAGCCCGTTATCGGCACGATGCTGCCCGCGCCCGCAAACTTGCCTATCTTGCTGTACACATTAATCCCCGTCAAAAGCGAGCCTATAAATATCATTATAATAGGAAGAGCTTTTTTCACTACCGCCTCGTCAAGCCCGTACTTTTTTAGCGCCCAGCTTATAACCTCGGCAAAAAGGCATATTGCGCCCCCCACCAAAAAGGCGCGCGCAGTGTCGCGCAGTATTTTAGACTTCGGCGACATTTGTGCGACATACTTGTTATATTCTTCGGGTGTATAATCTTTTTTCATATTTTTGGCTCCTTGATTTAATATAAACTAGCTGTTTTATATTATTTCGCCTAGCCTGTCATTTTATCCCTCATTTTATAAAGTACCTTTTTTTCAATTCTTGACACCTGCACCTGAGATATGCCGAGCATCTGTGCAACCTGCGACTGAGTCTGGTCCTTAAAGTAACGCATAACTATAATCTGTCGCTCGCGCGCGTCAAGCCCTTTTAGCGCCTCTTTAATCGCAAGGCGGTTTACAATCCCCTGTTCCATGTCGGTACCGCTGTCTACTATGCTTTCAAGCTCCTTGCCGTCGTCGGTTACTGTGGCGTTTAACGACTCGGGCATGGCGCAGGCGTCCATCGCCATAACCAGCTCCTCGGTGCACACCCCAAGCTCGCGTGCGATTTCTGCAACCGACGGCTCTCTGCCGTTTTCCTTGGAAAGCTTGTCCGCCTTTGCCTTCGCCTTTATCGCCAGCTCTTTAAAGCCGCGGCTTACCTTTATTATCCCGTCGTCTCTGATGTGGCGCTTTATCTCGCCCATTATCACAGGAACGGCGTAGGTGGAAAACCGCACACCAAAGGAGGAGTCGAACTTTTCCACCGCTTTTATAAGCCCGATGCAGCCTACCTGAAACAAGTCGTCTGCCTCGTGCCCGCGGTTTAGGAACTTGCGCACCACGCTCCACACAAGCCCTATGTTTTGCTCTACGACATATTCTCGCGCCTCGGCGTCCCCTGCCGACGCGTGCTTAATTGCTTCATATATATCGGTATATTCCAAAGTATCACCCCTGAAGCTTCTTTGTCATCCTGACGGTTGTCCCCATACCGAGCGAGGATTTTACATCCACCGAATCCATAAAGGTTTCCATCACAGTAAAGCCCATTCCCGAGCGCTCAAGCTCGGGCCTCGATGTATAAAGAGGCTGACGCGCCAAAGCCACGTCCGATATGCCGTGCCCGCTGTCCGAAACGGCAATCTCTACAACGTTGTCCTCTATTTTACACTCTAAGGTTATGTAACCGACCTCGCCCTCGTAGCCGTGGACAATCGAGTTTGTAACAGCTTCGGAAACCGCCGTCTTTATGTCGGCAAGCTGCTCGACCGTAACATCGAGCTGAGACACGAACGCCGCAGTTGCGACTCTGGCGAAGCCCTCGTTTGCAGATTTGTTTAAAAACTGTATTTTCATTTGGTTTTGATACGACATTTTATCAGTCCTTTCCAAAGTTTAATTTTTTAATGCGTTCTCTTCGTTTGCATACACCGGGACAATCCTTTTAATTCCCGACATCTCAATAAGCTTGTCCAGCCTGCCGCTTACGCCAAAGGCGCTTACCGAGCCGCCGACCGACTGCATAAGACGGTAGCGGCCCATTATAACACCTATCCCCGAGCTGTCCATAAAGCCAACCCTCGAAAAGTCGAATACAATCTTATGTATTCCTCTGTCTGCGACGCGGCTGTCGATGTCTCGCCTTAGGCTTTCCGCATAGTGTTGGTCGAGCTCACCGTTTAGGCGCACTATCATCGTGTCCTTGTTATACTCTATTAGCGTATCCATATTTTGCCTCCTTTTTCGCTTTTGTCAAATATTATATCCGCTTTTTATCAGTTGTCCATTACAAAACGGTTACATTCGCCGCACCTTTTTACACGTTACACTTAGTATTGACAAAATAAGAATAATTATTCCAAAAAGCGCCGTTAAGTTTATTCCGTTTGCCCAAAGGCTTGCAAAGCCCACCTCGCTTTTTGTCGCAAACACGGGAAGGGATATGTCGCAAAAGCCAAGCATTACCCACGTAACAAAGGCGGATATTGCGCCCTGCGCAAGCTTTGCTGCCGCAAATACCAACGACGACAGCCCGTACTCCGAGATTATTCCGCGCACCTGTAAAATTGCCGAAAGCCCGCCAAAGCCTAATATAAACGACGCGGCGCAAAGGGTGGAGGCGGTTATCTTTTCTGCTCCGAGGGCGGCTATGCCGTTGGTCATTTCAAACGCCCCGTATATTATCCCTGCAAGGCCCGATTTGTCCGCCGCCTTGCCGCCTATAATATCTATCATTCCCGACTGCCTTAAAATCGCAACCACCACTGCAAAAAATATTACAAAGCCACAAACATACCCCATAAGCGAAACAGACTCTGCCATAACGGAAGAAAGAGTCGCTCTTTCGTCCCTTTTTGTAGCAGACGCCCGCACTAAAACGTCGCCCCTTTTGTAAAACGACATACAAACTCCCACCAAAAGTGCAGAGATAATATGCGACGCATAAAGGAGTCCGCCTATCTTTTCGTACCCAAGCATCCCCGACGCCACCGCGCCCATTATAAAGAGCGGCCCGGAGTTGTTGCAAAAGCAGACCATCCGCTGCGCCTCGCTTTTGCTGCAAAGCCCGTCTTTTAAAAGCTCTGTAACCGTCTTTGCTCCGACGGGGCATCCGCTTAAAGCTCCGACCACCATAGCGAACGCTCCGCACCCGGGCACGTTAAAGACAGGCCTCATTATAAACTGCATCGGCTTGCTTATGTAGCGGGCAAAGCCGTTTTGCACAAGCATCTTCGAGCAGATAAAAAACGGCAAAAGCGACGGCACCACAACCGAAAGACACAGCTCGACTCCGCCACTGGCCGCGCCAATACACACGGACGGCGCAAACACCAGCCCGCACAGAATATAAAGTATTAACCAAATAGATACTTTCTTTCCATATTCCACCAAAAACTCCCTCCCACATAGTAAAATCTATGATAAAACCCTCCCGCATAGAATATACTTAAAATATCGGAGGTGTATGTGTTGAAAAAACGTGCTGCAAGGAAATCTCCAAAGTCTTTTTCCGAGCGTTTTGCGGAGGCGATAGAGATGCCAAAGGACGTAATCGCGTCCTGCTCTAAAATTACCGCCTACAACGACAACCAGATAATCGTGGAAAACTACAAGGGCATATTCGAATACACAGCAGAAAAAATCAGAATAAAAACCTGCTCGGGCATACTGTGCATCAGCGGCGACGCGCTGTCCATCCGCGCCGTAACAGATACCGACATACTGATTGAGGGAACTTTTAACAATGTGGGGTGGGAATAGTTGCTTCTTTCTAAAATATTCGGCTACATAAAAGGTTTTGTTACAATCGTTATCGAGGGGCTTTTCCCCGAGCGCTTCATCAATATTTGTACAAGGAATAATATTTCTCTTACAAACATCATTCGAAAGGACAAAACCCACATACAGGCCGACATCACAGTCCCCGACTTTAAAAGGCTCCACCGCATCAACGCAAAAACAGGGTGCAAAGTGCATATCAAGCAAAAGCACGGCCTCCCGTTCTTTTTAAACAGGCATAAAAAGAGGAAGATGCTTGTGCTTGGGGCGCTGTTGTTCTTTTTATCCCTTTTTGCTTTAACCCGCTTTGTGTGGATTATAGAGGTTACAGGCAACGAGCAGCTAAGCCGGGAAGAAGTAATAAGCTACGCCAAAAAGGCGGGCCTTTATGCAGGTATGTATATAAACCACGTCGACTCCGACGAGGTTCAAAGCTATCTTATGACGAATATGAAGGAGATAAAGTTCGTAAGCGTCAACCGGACGGGAACGGTAGTAAACATCGACATAAGAGAAAGGGAAGAAATCCGCGAGCACTTCGACAACACTACACCAACCAACATCGTGGCGTCCCAAAGCGGAGTAATCGAGGAGGCGCTTGTCCAAAACGGGACTGCCCTTGTAAAGCCCGGCGACGTCGTATATAAGGGCCAGCTCTTAGTCAGCGGCGCCGCAGACAGCACGACGCTTGGAATCAAGTTTTCGCGCTCCGACGCGCAAATAATGGCACGCGTCTGGCACGAGGAAACTGTAAAAACCCCATACCAAAAGGTCGAAAAAGTCGAAACAGGAAGGGTTAAAAAACAAAGGAAGCTGAAAATTTTTGGCTTTTCGCTAAATTTGTTTGTAAAAAACAAAATTTTATTTGAAAAATACGACATATTAAGTTATACTAATTATATAAGCATAGGAAAAGGCAAAACCATCCCCATCGGGATAGAAACCACAGAATACAAAGAGTACACAAACAAAAGCCGCACCCTTACAGAAAATGAGCTTAAAGCTCTGCTTACGCAGCAGATGGACAAAAAGTACAGCTCCTGCGAAATAATCAGCAGGAAGTTTAAGCCTTCCGAAGGGAAAATGACGGCTGTATATGAGTGTATTGAAGATATAGCCAAAGAGGAGGAAATGAATGACGACAGATAAATACCTTGAAGTCGAAAGCTCCGCGCAGATTTTAAACATTTTCGGCAGCTTTGACAGCAACATTAAAATTATAGAGGACCACTACGGCGTCAGCGTTGTACACCGTGGAACAAACCTTAAAATTACAGGCCCTGAGGACAGCGCGGAAAAAGCTTTGCGCTGTATTTCAGGTCTTATAGGTATGTCTGCAAGCAACAAGGAAATTACCGAGCAAAACGTCCGCTACGCAATATCGATGGTAGAGGAAAATATGGAGGATAAGCTATACACGCTCGAAAAGGACATCGTGTGCATCACCTCCAAGGGCAAGCCGATTAAAGCAAAGACGCTTGGCCAGAAAAAATATCTCGACGCAATAGACAAAAACACCATAACCTTCGGAATCGGCCCTGCGGGAACTGGTAAGACCTACCTCGCAGTAGCTATGGCGGTTACCAGCTTAAAGCGCAAGGAAGTCAGCCGTATCGTTATAACCCGCCCCGCCGTTGAGGCAGGCGAAAGCCTGGGCTTTTTGCCGGGCGATTTACAAAGCAAGGTCGACCCGTACCTTCGTCCGCTGCACGACGCGCTTTACGATATGCTCGGTGTAGAGGCGTACCAGCGCTATGTCGAGCGCGGCGTTATCGAGGTCGCACCTCTTGCTTATATGAGAGGAAGAACGCTTGACGACTCGTACATCATCTTAGACGAGGCGCAAAACACCACCCCCGAGCAGATGAAGATGTTTTTAACACGTATCGGCTTTGGCTCGAGGGCGATAATTACAGGTGATATCACCCAGGTAGACCTCCCGTTTGGCAAAAAGAGCGGTCTTAAAGAGGTGCTTCGCATTTTAAAGAACATAGACGGAATAGAGTTTTGTACGCTATCGGAAAAGGACGTTGTCCGCCACCCGCTCGTTCAGGCGATTGTAAAGGCGTACGAAAAGGACGACAAGAGAAAGGCGGCGCAAGGGAAATGACAGACATACAAAATACCCAGTCCAAAGTCCCGTTCACAGCAGAATTGGAAGAAGCCATCTTAGCGGTAATTGACGAGGCGTTTTCCTACGAGGGAGTCGAGCCCAGAGGCGTAAGCGTTCTTATAACCGACAATGAAGAAATTAAAGAGCTAAACCGCGAATACAGGCAAAAGGACGCGCCGACAGACGTTTTGTCCTTCCCGCTTTTTGACGAGGAAGGTGTTTTGGACGAAGACGAGCTTGGGGACATAGTTATTTCCCTGGAAAGAGCCAAGGAGCAGGCGCAGGAGTATGGCCACAGCTTAAAAAGGGAGGTCGCTTTTTTAACCGCACACTCCATGCTTCATCTGTTTGGATACGACCACGAAAACGGCGAGCAGGAAATGTACAAAATGCAAGACGACATATTAAACTCGCTCGGAATTACACGAGAATAGGAGCAACAAAATGTTTAAATCAGGTTTTATTTCAATAATGGGGCGCCCAAATGCAGGCAAGTCCACCTTGCTAAACGCCGTTTTGGGCGAAAAAATAGCGGCTGTCTCTTCCAAGCCGCAAACCACAAGAACACAGATTATGGGTGTTTTGACAAACGAAGACTGCCAGTTTATCTTCGTTGACACGCCCGGAATATACAAGCCTAAAAACAAGCTTGGCAAGTTTATGATGCGCGAGGTTTCGTCAAGCTCTGACGAAGCAGACGTTATTTTGTATATGGTTGACGCGTCCGAGTTTAATTTTGAAAAAGAGGCAGAAGTCTTAGACCAGATTAACGCAAAGGCGATTTTGCTCGTTCTTAACAAAACGGACAAGCTTGAAAAGGAAAAGCTTTTGCCGATAATAGCGGCGCTGTCTGCCCACCGCAGCTTTTTAGACATAGTCCCGATTTCTGCGCTTAAAAAGGACGGCACAGACAAGCTTTTGGCGGTTATAAAAGAGCACCTTAACGAGGGGCCAAAGTATTTCCCCGACGACACATTAACCGACCAGCCGGAAAAGCAAATCGCCGCCGAGCTTATAAGAGAAAAGCTTATGCGCAACCTAAACGACGAAATCCCCTTCGGGATTGCGGTAACAACCGACCTTATGAAATATGACGAAAAAAAGGACTTAACAAGCATAACCGCAACGATATATTGCGAAAAAGACTCGCACAAGGCAATAATAATCGGCAAAAAGGGCGAAATGTTAAAGAAAATCGGCACTCACGCTCGTCACGACCTCGAAAAATTCACACGCTCGAAGGTGTTTTTACAGCTTTGGGTAAAGGTCAAGGACAACTGGCGCAACAACGATATAATGCTTAAAAACTTTGGCTATAAGGAACAAAAATAGTAATTTTTTCATAGAATATAATCACCTGCTTTGAACAACTATAATTTTAGAGGTGATTATATGCTTGAAAATTTGAGCTGGACTTTTTTTGAAAAAACAGGCAACATAGAAGCTTTTTTAGAATACAAAAAGATAAAGGAAATTAATGTAGATGACAAAGGAGCTTACAACTACGGGAATGATAATTAAAGAAACCAAGGTCGGCGAAGGTAATAAGATTTTTACCATACTAACAGACGACCTTGGTAAAGTATGCGCCTCCGGAGCAGGGGTAAGAAGCTATAAAAGCAAAATCAGCTCCGGCTGTGCGCTTTTTTGTTATTCCGAGTTTGTGCTCAAAAAAAGCAAGCATTCCGACATCTACAATATATCCTCTGCCGAAAAGAAAATGGACTTTTTCGACATTAGATACGACATCGAAAAGCTTGCGCTTGTCAACTACATATGCGACCTTTCAAACCGCGTCACGGTGCAAAACGAAGACTGCAAGGACGTTTTACGCCTTTTACTCAACACGGTCTATTATATCCATAAAAACGAATACTCACACAAAATAAAGCCTGTTTTCGAGCTTCGTCTTTTGTGTGAGATAGGTTTTGGTCCTGATTTATTCTCTTGTGAAAAGTGCGGTAGCAAGGATAACCTCTGTTATTTTTCCACCGACACCTCGTCGATGATGTGTAGCGCATGCAGCGGAAAATCAAACATATCCTCCGACGTGCTTTTGGCCATGCGATACATCTGCACCACTCCGCAAAAGTCGGTTTTTAGCTTTAAAATCGACGACGAGCCGCTAAAAATTCTCACCACAATTGCAGAACAGCTTGTTTTGCACAACATCGGCTACTCGCCAAAGTCGCTTTCGTATTTAAAATCACTTCATTAAGTTTTTAAGGGCTGTTTTAACCTTCTCTTCAACAGAAAGCGCAGGGTCAACCCCGCGAAGAGCAGCCATCGCCTCCTGATGCGCGTAACCGAGCGCAACTAAGGCGTTTAAAGTATCGTCCTCTGCTACCGTAGCGGCAGCGTAGGAGGAGGGCTTAATCTGAGCGTTTGTTATCTTGTCTTTTAGCTCTAAAATAATTTTTTGTGCCATCTTGTTACCGACGCCTTGTGCGGCGGTAATTGTTTTTGGCTGGTTGGTTACAATCGCGATAGCAAGCTCAGACGCCGTAACGCACGACAATATCGCCACAGCGGCCTTTGGCCCTACTCCGCTGACTGTAATAAGCAGCTCAAAAGCCTCTCTTTCCTCGCAAGTGGAAAAGCCGTATAAATCGAATATATCTTCCCTTACATAAAGGTAAGTGTAGAATGTAACCTCTCCCTTTTTAACGTTAGAAAGGGAGCTTTTTGTTGTAATAATTTTATATCCGACGCCGTTGTTTTCAACAACTGCGAAATTTTCTCCGCATCTTACGAGGTTTCCTTTAATAAAATCGTACATATGAAAAACTCCTTTATAAGTTTCCTTTTTTAAGGCTTGTTATAAGCCTGTTCACCCCGCCGCTTGCGTGCGCGTGACAAATCGCTATCGCAACGGCGTCTGCCGTGTCGTCAGGCTTTGGCACTTCGTGAAGTCCCAAAATGTTTTTAACCATCTGCTGCACCTGCTTTTTCTCCGCGCGGCCGTAACCGACGACGCCCTGCTTTACCTGAAGCGGCGTGTATTCAAACACAGGGATATTGTGGTTTTCGCCGGCTAAAATAATCACTCCGCGAGCCTGTGCGACGTTTATAACGGTCTTTGCGTTGTTGTTGTAAAAAAGCTCCTCAACCGCGATTTCATCGGGCTTGTACTTTTCTATAACATAGTTTAAGTCGTCATAAATCATCTTCAGCCTCTTAGGGACCGCAACGTGCGCGGGCGATGTTATAGCACCGTAATCTATAACCTTAAAGTTTACGTTGTCATATTCAATAATCCCGAAACCGACTATCGCGATTCCCGGGTCTATTCCCAAAATTCTCAGTTCAATCACCTTTTTCATATTGATTTTTGGCAATTAATGTTGTATAATAATTGTACCATATAAGAATAATTTATACAAGAAATTTTTAATGAGGTGATTTGTTTTGGCAGCTAAAAAGACCAAAAAAGATGCCGTCGACGTAAAAAAGATATACACAATCTTGTGGGCGGTTTTGGCGGTGCTGGTTATTTTAATCGGCATTTCTATATACGCAATTGTTAAGGAGGACAACAAAGAAACTAACAACAATCCACAGGAGGTATACGCTATGCGCGAAAAAATCGAAGCACTTAACATCACTAAAAACCCGGTTGTAACCATCGAGATGGAAAACGGCGGTAAAATTGTAGCCGAGCTTTATCCCGAAGTTGCGCCAAACACTGTTTGCAACTTTATTTCTCTTGCAAGCAGCGGTTTCTACGACGGTCTTATCTTCCACCGCTGTATCGAAGACTTTATGATTCAGGGCGGCGACCCGGAGGGTACCGGTATGGGTGGCCCGGGCTATGTAATCAAGGGCGAGTTTACAAACAACGGCTTTGAAAATAACTTAAAGCACACAGTAGGCGTTTTGTCTATGGCACGTCGCTCATATCCGCTCGACAGCGCAGGCAGCCAGTTCTTTATAATGGTTGCAGATTACCCGTATCTTGACGGCGATTACGCTACCTTTGGTAAGGTTATTGAGGGTATGGACGTTGCTATGGAAATCGTTTCCACAGAAAAGGACGAAAACGATATGCCTCTTACCCCACAGGTTATGAAGAAGGTTACTGTTGACACATTTGGCGTTACTTATCCTGCGCCGGAAACTATGGCTGAATAATTAAGTGTGTAGAAAAACGCACAGACCACACAAGGCAAAAGAATATAAAATAAGGCTGTATCAAAACACTTTGATACAGCCTTTTTATGCGTATTTTATTATTTTATAACGTCTGTTCCCATATAAGGACGAAGCACCTCAGGTATTGTAACAGAGCCGTCTTCGTTTTGGAAGTTTTCCAAAATACAAGCAACCGTTCTGCCAACAGCCACGCCGCTGCCATTTAATGTGTGTACAAATTCAGGCTTTGAGTCAGCGCTTCTTTTAAACTTGATGTTTGCTCTTCTTGCCTGGAAGTCTTCAAAGTTCGAGCAGGAGCTTATTTCAACGTATTTTCCGTAGCTTGGCATCCATACCTCGATGTCGTATGTCATAGCCGAGCTAAATCCCAAGTCTCCTGTGCAAAGCATTACAACTCTGTACGGAATACCGAGCGCCTGAAGAACCTTTTCTGCATCGTTTGTAAGCGATTCAAGCTCGTCGTACGATGTGTCAGGGTTTGCAAATTTAACAAGCTCTACCTTGTTAAACTGGTGCTGACGGATAAGGCCTCTTGTGTCTCTGCCCGCAGAGCCTGCTTCTGCGCGGAAGCATGCGGAATAAGCGCAGTATTTAATAGGCAAATCTTCTGCCTTTACGGTGTCGTTTCTAAGCATATTTGTAACAGGTACTTCTGCTGTCGGGATTAAGAAGTAGTCTGTTCCTGCCACCTTGTATGCGTCCTCTTCAAACTTCGGAAGCTGTCCTGTACCAACCATAGAATTTCTGTGTACCATATACGGCGGGAAAACTTCTGTGTATCCGCTGTTTGATGTATGGAAATCAAGGTAGAAGTTATAAACCGCTCTTTCAAGCCTTGCGCCAAGACCCTTGTAGAACGTAAATCTCGAGCCTGTTACCTTGCCGGCAGTGTCAGCGTCCAAAATTCCGAGCGCCTCGCCGATGTCCCAGTGAGCCTTTGGCTCAAAGCCGAATTTTGTCGGCTCTCCCCACTTGCGGAGCTCTACGTTATCCTCGTCAGAAAGGCCTTTTATAACCCTCTCGTTAGGGATGTTTGGTATTGTAAGAACGATGTTTTTAAGGCTTTCGTCAAGCTCAGCAATTTTAGCGTCAAGAGTCTTTACCTTTTCTTTGATTTCGTTCATTTCAGCAAAAATCGGAGCAACGTCCTTGCCCTCTTTTTTAAGCTGTGGTATCTGCTTTGAAACTGTGTTCTGTTTGTTTTTAAGGGCCTCAACTTCTTGCAGGCATTCGCGTCTTTCTTTGTCTATTGCGGCAAACTCCGTCAGGTCGAGTTCTCCACCGCGGCTTTTAATCGCGTCCTGTACTTTTTGCGGGTCGCTTCTTAATAATTTGATGTCTAACATTTTTTTCCTCCTAATAAATATGTCCTGTTTTTGTTTTTCTGTTATTTTTAAATTTTAAATCCAAAATTTATTACATTTTCTTAAAAAACTTGTCCGTTTTTGTCAGCTTTAAAGCCGACGTCCAAAAACCTGCTTGTTTTTGTTTTTAATCTTATTTTTGCTTTCGACGTAATTTTATACTAAATTTTTTTGAAAACGCCTTGTGGCTCAATTTTAAGCTTCCATATTTTTCCAATTATTAGCAATTTTTCAAAAATTCTGTGATTCTGTCAAACTCGTCATGAGAGAAATAAGAAATCTCAATTTTGCCTTTGCCGTTTGTGTCCTTAATCCGAACTTTCGTTCCAAGCGTCTTTGAGAAGGAGTCTTCCATTTCTTTTATGATGAGCTTTACGTCGTTGGTAACTTTTCCGCCCGTCTTTTTCGTCTTTGTTTTTGACTTTATATAATTTTCCGTTTCTCTTACGGACATCTGTTTGTCAAAAATCATCTGCGCAATCTGGCTCTGTTCAGTTTTGTTCGAAACAGAAAGCAAAACCTTCGCGTGTCCGCTTGAAATCTGGCCGTTTTCAAGCATCGAAAGCACGCTTTCCGTCAGGTTTAAAAGCCTCATGGAGTTGGCAACAGCACTTCTACTTTTGCCTACACGCTCGCTTATCTGGTCTTGTGTAAGCGCATATCTTTCAACCAATGCCCTGTATCCCTTAGCTTCTTCGACAGGGTTTAGGTCTTCTCTTTGGAGGTTTTCGATTAAGGCAATCTCCATCACCTTTTCCTCGTCATAGCTGCGTATAATCGCAGGAATCTTTTTAAGACCGGCCTGTTTTGACGCTCTCCAGCGTCTTTCGCCGGTAACAATCATATATCTGTCGCCCTTTTCAACCACGTTAATCGGCTGAATGACGCCGTTTTTCAATATAGAATCCGCAAGCTCGTCCAGCTTTTCCTTGTCAAAAACCCTTCTCGGCTGGTCCTTGTTCGGCTCTACGTCAACAATGTTTAGCTCTACAACATTCGCCCTGGACTTTAAGTCCATATCCATAGCCTGGCTGTCGTACTTATCAGTAATTATCTTGCCAAGACCCTTGCCAAGACCCGACTTTTTAGCCACTGTAAATCACTTCCTTATTATATTACTACTTATTTGTTGTTTTTAATTATCTCTTTTGCAAGCTCTCTGTAACAGATTGCGCCCTTGCTTGAAGGGTCGTGCTCTATAACCGGCACGCCGAAGCTCGGAGCCTCAGAAAGCCTTACGTTTCTAGGGATTATCGTTTTGCACACCTTGTGCGGCAACGCCCTTTTAACCTCCTCTACAACCTCGATTGAAAGGTTCGTTCTTGAATCAAACATCGTAAGAAGAGCGCCTTCAATTTCTAAATCAGGGTTAATACCCTTTCTTATAAGCTTAATCGTATGGGTAAGCTGAGAAAGCCCTTCAAGAGCATAATATTCGCACTGAATAGGAATCAAAACGCTGTTTGCCGCCGCAAACGCGTTAACTGTAAGCAGACTAAGCGACGGCGGACAGTCAATTATTACAAAGTCGTATTCGTCTTTTACGGTGTCCAGCGCCTCTTTTAAGACAAATTCCCTTTTTTCTATACTTGGGTCTGCCAGCTCAATTTCCGCACCGGAAAGCTGAATATTCGACGCACAAATGTCAAGATTTTTATATTTTGTCTTAATAATTGCGTCCTTTATGCTTTCTCCGTCAATAATTACCTCATAAATCGACAAATCCACCTCGTCCTTGTCGATACCATACCCGCTTGTAGTGTTGCCCTGAGGGTCTAAGTCTACAATAAGTGTTCTTTTGCCGTTTTCTGCAAGACAAGCGCTGAGATTAACCGCCGTAGTGGTCTTTCCGACGCCTCCCTTTTGGTTGGCTACTGCAATTATCTTCACAACAATCACCTCCGTGACACAAAAAACTGCTAAAATTTGTGCTTTTTATAGTTTTATTATACCACACTTTTTTAAAATAGCAATAGTAAATGTTCCACGTGGAACATTTTTTTGTTTTAAGCTTTTTGACACCGATTGTTCCACGTGGAACAATCGATAAAAAATGTTGCTATTTTGCGGGTTTTGTAGTATAATATAGGCGAGGTGAGGCTTATTATGAAACGACTTGCTCCTGCTAAAATTAATTTGTTTTTAGACGTTGTCGGAAAAAGGGAAGACGGCTACCATGACCTTTGTATGGTGATGCAGACCGTCTCTTTGTACGACATAATAAATATTGAAAAAAACAGCGTGATATCAATAGATTGCGGCGATACAGACATCCCCACAGACGAAAGAAACACTGCCTTTAGGGCGGCAAAAGAGTTTTTCGCTTACACAGGGATAGACGGCGGATGTAAAATCAAAATAGAAAAGGTAATCCCCGACGGAGGTGGCCTGGGCGGAGGCTCATCTGACGCAGCAGAGGTAATTTTAGCCCTAAATGAGCTCTACGGCGCAAAACTGTCAAAAGAGGAAATGATATCAATCGCCGTTAAAGTCGGCGCAGACGTGCCGTTTTTTATCCATAAAGGCACTTGTCTTGCAAAAGGCATCGGCGAAAAACTTACAAAGATTAAAAACCGACTTAAAGGAACAATTTTAATTTGTTGCCCTGATTTTTCAATTTCTGCAAAGTGGGCTTATGAAAACCTGGACTTAAACAACAAAAAACCAAGAGATACAGACGCTCTTTTGAGCCACATTAAGTCGGGCGTCGACCGCCTCTTTGGAGAGAACACTTTTAACGTTATTGAGGACGTTTGCTGCAAAAAATTTCCCGAGATTGAACATATAAAAAACATCATGAAAAAGTGCGGCGCATACGCCTCTTTGATGAGCGGAAGCGGCAGCTGTGTCTTTGGCATTTTTGCAGATGAGGGCGCGCTAAACGCGGCTTTGAAAAAGCTTGAAAAATATAAACTTTTTTTAGCAAAATTTATTTAAAAAACCCTTGAAAAAAATATTGTAATTTGGTATAATTATAAGTGTATTTTATACGTAGAATTTCATACGAATTGGAGGAAAAATGGATGAAAAATGCATCCGCTATCTGGGAAGAAGTTATACCCCATATTAAGAAAACAATTTCTCCTGTCGCTTTTAAAACAACCTTTGAAAAATTAAAACCGGAATATATAGAAGACAATGTTTTTTACCTTTCGGTAAAAGACAAATTATTTAAAGATATGTTTTTAATCTTCGAGGATAGGACCAAGGCAGCCCTCGCAGAAGTTACAGGGGATATATACGATATCGAAATTATCATAGCAGGAGAAAAGCCTGCGGAGAAAAAGTCTGAACCTATAAAGGAAGAGGACGAGTTCGAAGGTAAGATTAACCTTAATCCAAAGTACAACTTTGAAAACTTCATAGTAGGCTCCAACAGTGAGTTTGCCTACGCTGCTGCATACAGCATAACACAAGGGCCTGTAAGGGACGACTATAACCCTCTGTTTTTGTACGGAGGAAGCGGCCTTGGTAAGACTCATCTTTTACACGCAATCGGTAACGAAATAAAGGCTAACGAGCCGGACAAAAACGTTCTTTACGTTACGGCGGAAACCTTTATGAACACGTTTATTAATTCTATTAAAAACGAAACAAACACTGAGTTTCGAAACAAGTTCAGAAACGTCGACGTCCTTTTAATAGACGATATCCAGTTCTTCGGCGGTAAGGAAGGTACTCAGGTAGAGTTTTTCCACACCTTCAACGAGCTGATTAATAAAAACAAGCAAATCGTCATCGCTTCCGACCGTCCGCCAAAGGATATAGCACAGCTGGACGAGCGTTTAAAGCAAAGGTTCTCACAAAGGATAATGATAGACATTCAGCCGCCTGACTTTGAAACCAGGGTAGCTATCTTACATTCAAAGGTCAAAGATAATGACTACAACGGCGAAATTTCAGAAGATATCTTTAACTTAATTGCTCAGACGATTAAGTCCAACATCAGAGAGCTCGAGGGCGCGATGAAAACTATCATGGCGTTTTGTGACGTTTCTAAAAAGGAAATCGACATAAACACTGCCAACGAAATATTAGAAAGATATTTCCCCGGCGCACAAAAGAGAAAAATCGACGCCGAATATATTATAAAAGCAGTTGAAAAGTATTTTAACCTTTCCAAAGACACAATCGTCAGCACAAAGAGAGGTAAAACATACACAATCCCGAGACAGTACGCGATGTACATAGTAAGGGAGCTTACAGACAGCTCGTATCCTGAAATCGGACGAGAGTTCAAAAAAGACCATTCAACAGTTATGCACAACATAAATAAGGTTATGGAAGACATGAAAAACGACCTTAAAATCTACAATACAGTGAATGATCTTATCAAAAACATCACAAACGAGTAATTTATACACAATTTTATCCCAGTTATCCACAGGGTAGCGTATAATTCTTCAATGCAGTATTTTACTGACATTTAAAGACTTATAAACAAGTTATGTTTGTTTTATACACAGAGAGTTTTTTAAACGTTCTTTTGTTCCACAAAACGTATGTTTAAAAATATGTTTAAAACTTATGGATATTTTTCCCTGATTATCGGTTTTAAAGTCCCTGTTTATAAATACTCATAACCTGCCATTTTATAAACAAGTTAAATAACAGCCAAAAACCGTTGACATACTTAGTAAAATTATACTTATCAACAGTTTTAACAGCTCTTATTATAACTACTAAAAAATATTATTTATATCTATATATAAGGAGTGATTCAATTGAAATTCATATGTGACAGAAACTCACTTACAAACGCAATCAATATTTCACAAAAGGCAGTAGCTGCACGTTCTACTTTGCCTGTTTTGGAAGGTCTGCTTATAAAGGCAAACGACGGCAAAGTTATTGTTACAGGCAACGACCTTGAAATAGGTATTGAATGTATTATAGAAGCAGAGGTTGAATCAGCAGGAAGCGTAGTCGTTAATTCAAGACTCTTTGGCGAAATCATCAGAAAGATGACAGGCGACCACGTTACGATTGAAGTAAACAGCAACAACGTTACAAATATAAGATGCGGTAACTCTAAGTTTAATATTACGGGAATCGAAGCCGTAGAATTTCCAGATGTACAAAAGTTTGACGTACAGTATGAAATCAATTTAACAAAGAAGCATTTAAAAGAGCTGGTTAGAAGAACTATATTTGCTGTTGGAACAAACGAGCTTAAAATGATTTTAACAGGCTGTCTTTTAGAAGCTTATGGCAAAAACGTTAATATGGTAGCTGTTGATGGTTACAGACTTGCTTATAAAAAAATCACATGCGAAAAGGAAACTATAAGCGGCTATTTCGGAGATGTTGCAATAGTCATTCCTTCAAAGGCACTAAACGAGCTTGTAAAAATTATCGACGACAAAGACGACGAGATTAAAATATATTGTTCTGAAAAGAACATTCGCTTTGAGTTTGACAACGTAGTGTTCACTTCAAGACTTTTAGAAGGCGACTACCTCGACTATAAAAAGATTATTCCCGAGGAATATAAAACAACCGTCAAAGCAGACGTAAAGAGCCTGATTGAGTCGGTAGAAAGAGCTTCCCTCGTTATAACAAGCGAGGTTACAAAGGCTCCTGTTATATTAAACGTAGTAGATTCTGAAATAAAGATTAACTGCGAAACACAAATCGGTAAGGTAGAGGAAATTGTGCCGGTTGAAATGAGAGGTAATTCGATAGAAATCGGCTTTAACAACAAATATCTTCTTGACGCACTAAGGGCAGTTAATAAAGAAGAGGTTAAACTAAGCTTTATTGATTCTGTCAACACATGCTTAATTTCGCCTGTTGAAGGCGACGACTTTAAGTACATAGTGTTGCCGCTAAGACTCAGAAACGAATAATACCTTATAAAGTGTAGGGACGCGCCGTTGGAAGCGCGTCCCGAAACGCAAATTTCGGGGAGTATTTATGGATATTACAATCAGCACAGAGTATATAAAATTAGACCAGCTTTTAAAATTTTGCGGCGTGGCGGAAAATGGCGCCGACGCAAAATTTATGATATTAGACGGCGAGGTTTTGGTAAACGGCGCAGTCGAGTATCAGAGGGGCAAAAAAATTAGAAAAGGCGATATTGTAACAATAGGGGACCTAATTATAAATGTATGTTGAAAAAGTTTATCTTTCTGATTTCAGAAACTATAATTTTGCCGAAGTATCTTTTAAAAAAGGAACTAACGTAATATATGGCCAAAATGCCAGGGGAAAGACAAATATTTTAGAAGCAATATCAGTTATGTCAACCGCGAGGTCTCACCGCGGAGCCAAAGAGACAGAAATGATAAGGATAAAACAGGAAAGCGCTAAAATAAAGGTAGATTACTTTGCCCGCGAGAGGAAAAACCAAAGCGAAATTATATTTTTAAAGGATAAAAAGAGACAAGCTTCCATAAACGGAGTTTTCGTCAGCAAGACGAGCGAGTTTATAGGTAAGCTCAAAACAGTTATGTTTTGTCCCGAGGACTTAAAGATAGTTAACGGCTCGCCGGGGGAAAGACGAAAGATGCTCGACCTTGGAATATGCCAGTTAAGACAGCGCTACTTTCACTCGCTTTCTACGTATTACAAGATTTTGGAACAAAGAAACAGGCTTTTAAAGGAAAACCCGGAAAGCGAAATGAAGTGGGTCTGGGACGAAAAGCTCGTTGAAAGCGGAGCAGACATAGTCTGGTACAGATACAGCTATATAAAAAGGATAGAAAATAAGGTAAAAGAAATCTTAAAGGAAATAAGCGGAGAAGAAATAGAGCTTATATACGACTGCTGCTTTAACGCAGAGGATTTTACCGATAAAGATAAGATAAAAGAAGCTTTTAAAAAAGAGTTGGAAGTTAACGAAAAAAGGGAAAAGCATTTTGGCATGTCCTTGATCGGCCCGCACAGGGACGACTTTAAAATACTTCTTAATTCTGCGGAGGCAAAGCTCTACGCTTCCCAGGGGCAAAAGAGGTCAGTTGCCCTTTCCTTAAAGATGGCGGAAGCAAAGCTCATTAAAGACGACACAAACGAGGTTCCGGTTCTTTTACTGGACGACGTTTTAAGCGAGCTTGACGAAAAAAGAAGAGACTATATTTTAAACAACGTAAAAGATATGCAGGTAATAATAACCTGTACAGAAAAAGATTTGTTCGGCAATATAGCCGACGTTAATCTTATAGATGTAGAAACAGTAGGTACAAGGGGGAATTAAATTGTATATTCACCTTGGAAAAAACACAGTTGTAGACGTTTCGGAAGTAGTCGCGATAATAGATATCGACAAAACGACAACATCAAAGCACACCAGAAACTTCCTAACAGCTGCGCAAAAGTCCGGGAGCGTAGTTAACGTTTCGGACGACCTTCCAAAGTCGGCGATAATATGTAAGCAAAATAAGCAGACGAAGGTGTATATCTCACAGATATCATCTGTTACGCTTCAAGGAAGATATAACAAAGGCAAAAAGCAAATGTACACAGAAACAAAGGATTTTTAAATTTTATGCAAACAGAAGGGACTGATAATGTTGGCAGAAAACACTTACGGAGCCGGTCAGATTCAGGTATTAGAGGGCTTAGAGGCGGTAAGAAAGCGCCCGGGTATGTATATAGGCTCAACAGATGAGAGGGGTCTTCATCACTTGGTTTACGAAATAGTAGACAACGCCATCGACGAAGCACTGGCAGGATACTGCACAGATATATATGTAACTATAAACGGGGACAACAGCGTTACCGTAACAGATAACGGCCGAGGTATCCCGGTAGGCATCCAGGCGCAGACGGGCAAGCCGGCGGTCGAGGTAGTTTTCACCGTTTTGCACGCGGGCGGTAAGTTCGGCGGCGGCGGATACAAGGTTTCAGGCGGTCTTCACGGCGTAGGTGCTTCTGTTGTTAACGCTCTTTCCGAGTTTACCGAGGTAGAAGTTTACGACGGCGAAAACATTTATCAGCAAAGGTATGAAAGGGGCCCTGCCGTAACCGAGCTTAAGGTTATTGGCAAGACTGATAAAAAGGGAACGAAAATCACTTTCAAGCCTGACTATAAAATATTTGAAACATTAGAGTTTGACTACAACGTCCTTTTAAAGAGATTAAAGGAGCAGGCGTACCTAAACGCAGGAGTCAAAATCGTCCTTGAAGATAAAAGGGAAGAAAGCGAGACAATCAGCACCCTTCACTACGAGGGTGGAATAAAGTCTTATGTAGAAGAGCTAAACCAGAGCAAAGAGCCGGTACACGAAGAAATCATATACATCACCGGCGCTAAGGATACCGCTATGGTAGAGATTGCGATGCAGTATAACACAGGCTATTATGAAAACACAATAAGCTTTTGTAACAACATCCACACCACCGAGGGCGGTACTCACGAAACAGGCTTTAAGGCGGCACTTACCAGAGTTTTAAACGACTATGCAAGAAAGTATAAGCTAATTAAAGATAACGAAAAGAACTTCGCAGGAGAAGATGTCCGCGAAGGTCTTACAACTATCATTTCTGTAAAGGTTGAGGAGGCCCAGTTCGAGGGCCAGACCAAGACTAAGCTTGGCAACAGCGAAATCAGAGGTTTAGTTGAGGGTGTATTAAGCGAAAAGCTCGAGGCTTTCTTAGAAGAAAACCCACAGATCGGAAAGAATATTATCCAAAAGACCTTACTCGCTTCAAGGGCGAGAGAAGCAGCAAGAAAGGCAAGAGAAGCCACAAGAAAGACTCCTCTTGGTTCAAGCTCGCTTCCAGGTAAGCTTACCGACTGTATTATAAAAGACCCGACCAAGACAGAAATATATATCGTCGAGGGTGATTCTGCCGGCGGCTCTGCTAAAAACGGCAGAGACAGTAAATACCAGGCTATCCTCCCTCTTTGGGGTAAGATGCTTAATGTTGAAAAGGCACGCGCCGACAAAGTTTACGGCAACGACAAGCTCACCCCGGTAATTCAGGCGCTGGGAACGGGAATCGCGGCAGAGTTTAATTTAGAAAAGCTAAGATACGACAAGATAATAATAATGGCCGACGCCGACGTCGACGGAGCACATATCCAGACACTTTTGCTGACATTTTTCTTCAGATTTATGCGTCCGCTTGTAGAGACAGGCCACGTCTACCTTGCAAAGCCGCCTCTTTATAAGCTTACGAGGGGTAAAAAGTCTGCCGTAGCGTTCAGCGACGAAGAAAGAGATAAGATAAGCGAAGAGCTTAAAAACGGAGACACAAATGCAAAGGTCGACATAAGCAGATATAAAGGTCTAGGTGAGATGAACCCGGAGGAGCTTTGGGAGACAACTATGGACCCGAAAAACAGAGTACTGCTTAAAGTAACGCTTGACGATGCGGAAAAGGCAGACCAGATTTTCAGTATCTTAATGGGCGACGAGGTTGAGCCAAGAAGACAGTTCATCGAAGAAAACGCTCAGTATGTAACCAACCTTGACGTATAGCGATTTGGAGGCATTTTGATGGCTAAAATTAAAAAATATGAAGATTCTCATTTTGAAGAATATTTAGATTCACAAACAATAGTAAATGTTGATATCGAAAAGAGAATGCGCGAAGCATTTATCGACTACGCGATGAGCGTTATCATAAGCCGTGCGTTGCCGGACGCAAGGGACGGTCTTAAGCCTGTGCATAGAAGAATTCTTTATTCCATGCACGAGGAGCACTTAACTTCGGACAAGCCGTTCTTTAAGTCGGCGACTACTGTCGGTAACGTTATCGGTAGGTACCATCCTCACGGAGACGCTTCCGTATATGATGCGATGGTACGTCTTGCTCAGGACTTCTCGATGAGATATCCTTTGGTAGACGGCCACGGTAACTTCGGTTCCGTAGACGGAGACCCGCCTGCTGCTTACCGTTACACCGAGGCGAGAATGAGCAAGCTTTCTAACCTTATGCTCGAAAACATAGAGAAAAATACAGTAGACTTTCTCCCCAACTTTGACGAAAAAAGGGTAGAGCCTGTTGTTTTGCCTACCAGAATCCCGACTCTTTTGATTAACGGAAGCTCTGGTATCGCCGTAGGTATGGCGACTAACATCCCGCCGCATAACCTGACCGAAGTTTTAGACGGCGTAATCGCACAGATAGAAGACCCCCAAATTACAGTCGAAGAGCTTATGGAGTATATCCAGGGCCCCGACTTTCCGACCAAGGCGTCCATAATGGGCAAAAGCGGTATCCGCAGCGCCTACACAACAGGTAAAGGCAAGATTATAGTCCGCGCCAAGGCGGAAATCGAAGAGAGAAAAGACGGCTCATCTTCTATTATAATAACAGAGCTGCCGTACCAGGTGAATAAAAAGATGCTCGTCGAGTCCATAGCAGACCTCGTTAAAGACAAGAGAATCGAAGGCCTCGCTGACATAGACGACCACTCATCCGACCGCGTCGGCATAAGAATCGAAATTTTCTTAAAGCGCGACGCTAATCCTCAGGTTATCTTAAACCAGCTTTATAAATACACAAGACTTCAAGACAGCTTCTCTGTAAATATGCTTGCTATTAAAGACGGCAGACCAAAGACTATGGGGCTTAAAGAGATTTTGGACGAGTTTATAAAGTTCCAGGAAGAAATCGTTACACGTAGAACTGCTTTCGACCTTGAAAAGGCGGAGGCAAGGATGCACATATTAGAGGGACTTCGAATAGCCCTGGGCAATATCGACGAGATAATCGAGGTTATAAGAAGCTCCTACGACAACGCGAAGGAAAGGCTTATGGAAGCCTTTGGTTTCAGCGATGTTCAGGCGCAAAGCGTCCTGGATATGAGGCTTGCACAGCTTCAAAAGCTAAACGGCGAAAAAATCGAGGACGAATACAAAGAGCTTTGCAATCTTGCGGAAGAGTACAGGCTCCTTCTTTCCGACCACGACAAGCTTATGGAGCGTATTAAAGAAGAGCTTACGGAGATAAGGAACAAGTACGGCGACGAAAGACAAACGTCTATCGAGCCTGCTGTCGACTTTATCGAGGACGAGGATTTAATCGAGGTTGAAGAATGTATCTTTACAATGACTCACTTTGGTTATATAAAGAGACTTCCTGTCGACACATACCGTTCGCAAAGGCGCGGAGGTAAGGGAATAATCGGACTACAAACAAGGGAAGAAGACTTTGTTGAGTCAATCTTCACTTGCTCAACCCACGACCACCTGCTGTTCTTTACAAACAAGGGCAGAATGTACAGGATGAAGGGTTACAGAGTTCCTGAATCCAGCAGAACTGCAAAGGGTAACGCAATCGTTAACCTCCTCCAGCTTGAAAAGGACGAGTCAGTCTCAACAGTAATTCCTGTAAAAGAGTTTGAAGAGGGCAAGTACCTCGTAATGATGACTAAAAACGGAACTATAAAGAAGACTTCTTTGTCCGACTACGACACCGCGCGTAAGGGCGGTATCCGTGCAATCGAGCTTGAAGATGGCAACGAGCTTATAAACGTAATCTTAACAGACGGCGACCAGACAATCATCATAGGAACCCACGAGGGTAATGCAATAAGGTTTAGCGAAAGCGACATCCGCCCGATGGGCAGAGTAGCACGCGGTGTACGCGGAATTAAGCTAAACGAAGGCGACTACGTAGTAGGTGCACACGTTTGCACAGACGGCGCGGACGTATTGGTCGTTTCCGAAAACGGCTTTGGTAAGAGAACCGATATTGATGAATATAAGGTCCAGACCAGAGGCGGTAAGGGCGTAACTACCTACAAGATTTCCGAAAAGACCGGTAAGGTTGCGGGAATAAGAATAGTCGACGACAACGACGACATTATGCT
Organism: Clostridia bacterium; assembly: GCA_045660545.1. GTDB lineage: Bacteria > Bacillota > Clostridia > Monoglobales > Firm-18 > JAZREA01. Next base: position 42,036 of record JAZREA010000002.1, read on the forward strand.
TATCACAAGCGAGGGAACAATAATCCGTATGGCCGCAAAGGACATCAACACATTCGGACGAGTTACCAAGGGCGTAACCATGATGCGTATGGACGACGGAGTAAAAATCGTGGGCGTAGCTCTTACCGAGCACGAAGAGGCGGAGCCTGACGAAGCTTCAAAAGAGACTTCTTCGGAAACAGACAAACCGGAAGAATCAAATTAATAGGAGGACCCTGTTATGATAACAGAAAACATTAAAAGCTATACTGACGAAGAGGTAATAAACCTCATAAACAGAATCGTTTTAGGCGAGGTGGAAGCCGAGCTTTCCGACTTAAAGACGGTTCTCGCCGAGGCTTCGGGCAGAAAGCTTGAAAAGACGTATATAAATATAATCGCAGAAAGAATTAAGGAAAAAATCCAGCCCGCTCCCGCCGAGGCTAAAAGAAGACCCGAGCCGGTAAAGGAAAAGGCAACAAAGAAAGAAGAAAAGCAGGAAGAGAAAAAGCCTACCTTCGACGACGTGTATAACTTCGCGGACGAAGACGACGACGAGGACGAATACTACGAAGAAGACTACCCCATCCTTTCGTTTTTAAGCTCGCTTTATAAAGTTTTCTCCTGGGTGCTTTTCGGTGCGTTTATCGTTGCAGGAATTATTCTTTCGCTCACTATGTTCAGAGGAAATGTGATAGCTTCTGTGTGCGTAATGCTTGGCGCAATAATCTGTGCCGCAGTTTCGCTCCTCTTTTTCCTTGCAACAGCAGAGAATATTAAAATCAAGCTTGATATAGAACGCCATTTAAGAAAACTTGCTGACAAATAAATAAAAAAGAGCTGTATCGTTTTGATACAGCTCTTTTTCTTTTTTATAAAAGTATTTTTCTTATATCTTCCACACTGTTGCAGACGTATGTTGGCTTGTGGGCCATTATTTCCTCCGCTTCACCAAACCCAAAGGTGATTCCAATCGAGTCTATGCCGCAAGCCTTGCCGCCATTTATGTCAAACATTCTGTCCCCGACGATTATAGCGTCCTCTGCTCCGCAGCTTATGGCGTAGTTTATAACGTCCTCTTTTTTAACCCTTGTTTCGTTGTCGTTGCTCGCTCCGCACACCTTTGTGAAGTAGTCAAATAGCCCCATCCTCTGCATACAAAGCTCGCACACCCACTCTACCTTGGTAGACGCGGTAAAAAGCTTGTACCCTGCGGCGTGCAGGTCTTTTACGAGGGCGTCCATTCCTTTTATTATCTCAAAATCTTTGTACCCCTGTGTTAAGAAGTAGCCGCGGTTTAAAATGTATGCAAGCTCCATTTTGTCATCCGGCACGCCCAGCACTTCCTTTAAAGACTGCCTCGGCGAAGGCCCTAGACATCGTCTTAAAACACGGTCCTCGGGTATAGGCATCCCTATGTTTTTAAGAGCGCACTTGTACGCGCCTAAAAGCCCTTTTTCAGAATTAATCAGCGTTCCGTCAACGTCAAACAGAATAGACTTGTACTTTTTCATATAAATCTCCTTTAATTAAAAAAAGAAATGCCCTACGGCAAATCGGGTTTTAGATTACAATTTATTTTATAGTAAATTGCCTGAAAAGTCAACCAAAAGAGCAATAATTATGAGTGTGGTTGTTTTGGTGTGTAAATTTGTCGTAATTTTTGATAAAAACACAAAAAAATTTGAAAAAAATATTGTATATTTTTGAATTTATGATATACTTAATATGTGGTTTTATACACAAGAGGTTTGGAATAGAGGTGGACATGCTTGTACAAATTTGTGATAATGGGCGGACGACAGCTAAAAGGCGAGGTCGTAGTCAGCGGAGCGAAGAATGCAGCCGTTGCCATTATCCCCGCCGCACTTTTGGTCGAGGGAACATGTACAATTGAAAATATACCGAGTATTAAAGACGTAGACGTAATATGCGACATCTTAAAAATGCTTGGAGCAAAGATAGATTTTAAAGACGGGGGTAATACCCTTGTTATAGACTGTTCGGAGGTTAAAAGCCACGTCGCTTCTTCCGAAGAGGTGCAGAAGATGAGAGCGTCGTACTATCTTATAGGCGCGCTTTTAGGCAGGCTTAATAAGGCGGTTGTCGCTATGCCGGGCGGATGTAACTTCGGCGTAAGGCCAATCGACCAGCATATAAAGGGATTTGTTGCCTTGGGCGCAACAGTAAAGACCGAGGACGGTGTCATCGACGCCTGTGCAGAGGGCGGGCTTAAAGCTGCTCACATATATCTTGACGTGGTGTCGGTCGGCGCTACTATTAACACGATTTTAGCCGCAGTACGCGCGGAGGGAATGACAGTTATAGAGAACGTGGCGAAGGAGCCTCATATAGTTGACTTTGCCAACTTCCTAAACGCTATGGGCGCACAAATCAAGGGCGCAGGTACGGACACTATCCGTGTTACAGGCGTTAAAAAGCTTTCGGGCGGAACATATTCCATAATCCCCGACCAGATTGAGGCGGGAACGTTTATGATTGCGGCCGCTGTAACGGGCGGAGACGTTTTGGTCAAAAACGTTATCCCCAAGCATATGGAGAGCATATCAGCGAAGCTTATTGAGGTAGGCGCGACTGTTGAAGAGTTCGACGACAGCATCCGCGTTACCAGGTCAAAGCCATTAACATGCGCTAATGTTAAAACTTTGCCATACCCCGGCTTCCCTACCGACTTACAGCCACAGATTGTTGCGCTTTTGTCGGTGGCAAAGGGCACGTCTGTTATTACAGAGAGCGTTTGGGACAACCGCTTCCAGTATGTAGAAGAGCTTAAAAGGCTTGGGGCTAATATAGATGTAGAGGGCAGAACTGCCACAATCGTAGGCGCTGACGCGCTAAACGGCGCAGTTGTCAAGGCTACCGACCTTCGCGCAGGCGCGAGTATGGTTATAGCAGGCCTCGCTGCAAACGGAGTAACAGAAATATATAACCTTAAATACATAGACAGAGGGTACGAAAACTTTGAGCACAAGCTCCAGTCCCTCGGTGCACAGATTGTAAGGAAGGCTGCCGAGCCCGCCCTGAGCGAGTGCGGGGAGGTTTCCCTATGATTTTCCGCTCAATAGTCAGCGGAAGCAGCGGTAACTGCGTCTTCTTTTCTGACGGCAGCACAAACATTTTAATAGATTGCGGAATAAGCGGTAAAAAGATTACCGCTTATTTAAATGATATGGGTATTTCGGCAAAGAGCATTGACGCTGTGTTTGTAACCCACGAGCACAGCGACCACACAAAGGGAGTGGGCGCTATGTCACGAAAGTACGGCCTTCCTGTTTACGCAAGCGCGGGCACGTGGGAGGGTATGGACGTTGGCGCGATAGCCGAAGCGCATATCTTTTATAACAACGAGCCTGTCTTTGTCGGCTCGCTGAAAGTTACACCCTTTGACATCCCGCACGACGCGGCACAGCCGACAGGCTATGTTATCGAGGCAAACGGCGAGCGCTACGCAGTAGCGACCGACATGGGATGCGCGGACGAATCCGTTATAAAGGCTCTTTGCGGATGTAAGGCGGTTATCTTAGAGGCCAACTACGACGAGCAGATGCTTCTGAACGGTAAATACCCCGCCCCACTCAAAAAGAGGATATGGGGAGAGCGTGGCCATATGGACAACAAGGTAACAGGCGAGCTTGCCATTAGCCTTGCACAATCCGGGACAAAGCATATTATGCTCGGCCATTTAAGTAATGATAATAACTCGCCCGATATTGCATTTGCCGAGGTTGCACGTTCGTTAGAGCTTGGCGGAATATCCGTCGGCAAGGACATCCTGCTTTCCGTTGCGCCAAGATACAGCGCAAGCGAGAACTTATGTAAATAAAAATTTAAGCCCCCTGTGGTTTGTACCACAGGGGGCTTTTTTATGCTTTTATAACGGAAGTCCTTTTTACTGAGCAGTAACAATAATCTGGCTTACTTCATAAACGCCGTAGTTAGAAGCGCCCACAACAACAACTGTCATTCCCGGCTTTAAAGCCTTGAATGTAGAAATTCTGGAAGAAGTTGTGTCTGTAACTTTAACATTTGACTTAACGACTGTCTGCACTTCCGAAGCAGCGCCTGTTAACGGGTCAACAACAGTAAGTCCCATCACATAGCTTGTCGGGTGGACGTAGGAAATAACACCTGATATTGTAGGAGCAGCAACTGTCGAAGTAGTCGAAATCGAAGAGATGTTGGTGCTGTCAAGACGAAGCTGAGCAGTAGCACCAAGACGCAGGTCGTAAATAGTGCATCCGCTCACACCGTCAACTGTAAAAGCAGTTTCAGATGTAACGCCGTATGTAAGCTCGTCTGCACCGACCTTAACAGTAACTGTCGAGTTCGGAGCAATCACAATCTTTGTGATAGTGCCGCTTGTGCTGCTTGAATCGCTTGTAGCAACGATTTTTGTAACAGCACCGTTTATAACAGTAAGGCTAACCGAGTCGCCAACGCAAATCGAACGGATGTCAGAAGACTTGCTGTTTCTTGAAACAGTAACATTGTCCAGGATGACGAAGTCCAAAGAAACATCGTCTTTGTCTATAATTGTAATTCCTGCCGAGTTGTTGTTAATTAAAACGTCCTTAACAGTACCCTTGTATGTCTTTGTTCCTGACTGAGCCTTTACCTCTGAAACGTATCCCTCACGGATTGTAAGAGTAACGTACATATTGGTTGTAAGGTCTGTAAATGTTCCGTATGAGTTGTTAATCATATAAGAACAGTTGCCGATGTTTACAGGGTAAGTAACTGTTCCCGAAACAGTGGAAAGAGAAATCTTTCTCGAGCCGTTAACGTCGGAAACAGACTGAATAGTACCGGAAACAGTAGCGTTCGAGCTTGAAGATACAGCCTCTACAAACCTAACGTCGGAATCCTGGTAGTTAACACGAGCAGTAGTTCCTACCGATATATCGGAAAGAGCAACTTCCTTGCCGTCAAGCGCATAGCGTGTAGACGACGAAACGCTGATGTTCTTGGTGTTTCCATCAACCAAAACAGAAATCGAAGAAGAACCTACGTTCTGAACAGTACCGTAAATTGCGCTTGCGTCCATATAGTCTTCTGCGCGGTACATCATAGTAGCTATCATAGCGCGTGTAAGCTCTCCGCTCGGGTCAAAGTTGTTGTCTCCGACGCCGTTCATAAGACCTGCGTCAGATACATATTTAACATAAGCCTTAGCCGAAGACGGAATAGCCGATGAATCTGCAAAGTCTAAAACAAAGCTGCTGCCCAAAGCGTCGATGTCTCCGCCAACAAGCTTTGTAACGATAGTAGCCGCCTCATATCTTTTAAGCGGAGTGTTTTTGTTTGATTCGGAAAGGTATAGTTCCAAATCGTCCTCGTCAATAACGCCCCAGTATAACAGGTAGGCAACCTCTGCCGCAAAGTTCGACTCATACTCGGAAACGATGTCGGAGTAAGCTTCAACCGCAGCGTCCTTAAAGTCAGCAGACTCTTCGTTGTCAACACCCATAATACGGGCAGCAATAATAAGGGTTTCAAGGTGTGAAACAGGGTTAGCAGGTCTGAAAGTACCGTTTGTGTAACCTTTTAAGATGCCTCTTGAAGCCATATCGTCAATAGCTTCCTCAGCCCAGCTGTAACTGGATGTAATGTCCGGGAAAGCAGCGGCACTAACCGTTGCAAAAGAGCCCAAAACCATCAAAACAGAAACAACTAAAGCAACAATCTTTCTTGTGTTCATAAAAACACCTCCGTTAGTAGTATTAAATATAACTATCTACAATATATTGTAGCACAACCTTTTGTAAAACGCAACAATTATTTACGGAAAAGGAAAAAATTTAGCATTGAATTGAAAATGTAAATGTAGTATCATCTTAACTGTGGTTGACATAACACCGAACGAAAACCAAAAACTGCTGAAAAGCGTCGGGGTTAAATAATGTTTCGTCAGCCAAAAACAAAAACCTAAGGAGGAAGAAATTAATGAGTATTTTCAAGAGACTTCTATCATTAGCCGTAGCGAGCGTTATGACAGTGATGATAGTGATACCTTCAATATCCGCATCGGCGTCCACTCTACCCGAGGACGTAATCGGCACAAAATACGAAGAAGCTGTCGAGCTTCTAAACGCGCTTGAAATTATGGTAGGAGACGACAACGGTGAGTTCAGACTAAACGACAACATAACACGTTCAGAAGTAGCAAAGATAGCGGTAGCAATCGCAGGTCTTACAGACGTTGCAGAGAGCACAAAGACAACAGCAAATTTCCCGGACGTACAGTCGTGGCACTGGGCGAACGGTTATATCAACGTTTCACAGGCACAAAAGTATGTAATAGGTGACGACACCGGTAGATTCAGACCGGACGACAACGTAACATATGCCGAGGCAGTAACTATTCTTATGAGAGTTTTAGGTTACGAGCCGGCAGCAGCAAGCAACGGGGGGTTCCCCACAGGCTACCTTGTAACAGCGGGTTCGGCAGGGCTGTTTAAGGGCGGCGTTTCAGCACCTACAACATCTTTGGCAACAAGAGGAATCGTAGCACAGCTTGCATACAATGCACTTACAGTCAACCTTATGGAGAGAACGGGCTTTGGCGCGTACGAAAACTACGAGGTTGTAGACAAGACGTTGCTTGAAAACAAGCTTGATGTAGAAATGCTCTACGGACAGGTTGTTGCAACAAACGAGACAACAATGAACGGCGAATCTTCATTAAGAGAAGACCAGATTCAGATTAAGACAGACGGCAAGATTGAGACATACAAGACAAGCTTTTCAAGGGCAAACGAGTTTATGGCAAGAAACGTAATTTTCTACGCCCAGAAGGTTTCAAACTCTGACAAAGAGATAATCTTAATCACAGCCGACGACACTAAAAACCACGAAATCGAAATCGGCTTTGACAGCATCAGCAGCGTAACAAAGGAAGAAAACTTCACAATGAACTACTGGCAGGATAAGGAAAACGACAAAAAGACAACTCAGGCAACAATCAAGGGTAACGCAACCGTGTTCTATAACGGTGTTGTAAGCGAGTACGACCTTACCGACATCACAGAGCTTACAAGCGGAATCGTAACATTGGTTGACAATGACTCGGACGAAGTTTATGACTACGTTTTTGTTACAGAGCTTAGAAATATGATAGTAGACGAGGTATCTTTGGTAAGCAACAGAATCACAGACAAGTATAACCTTATGACCCTTACTCTCGACCCTGAAAACAGGGAACTTTCGTTCGGAATCTACAAGAACGGCGTAAAGATTAGCATAAATGAAATTAAAGAATGGGACGTTCTCTCGGTAGCGGCAAACGCGCACAACATTTCCGAGGCAACGGTAATAAAGGTATATGTATCCGACGAGAAGATAGCAGGCAAGGTTATGGAAATCGAGGACAACAAGTATAAAATCGGCGACAAGTTCTACGAGGTTGCTCCAAACTACACCCAGGCAGGTCAGCCTGACATCAAGCTTGGCGACGAGGGAACATTCTACCTTGACGTAGCAGGCATGATTGCAGCCGTAGACACACAGACCAAGGCGGGAAGCAACTATGCTTACCTTGTAAGTGCGGACTCTATCGGCTCGACAAGCAACGCTAAGGTTGAGTTCCAGATGTTTTCTAAGGACGGCGAGGAGCTGATTTTGAACGGCGCATCCAAGGTTAAGGTAAACAGCACAACAAACCTAAAAGGTAGCGCAGTAATAGACGCACTAAAAGAAGCGAACAATAACGAAATCGCACAGCTTGTAACTTACGACACAAATTCAAACGGCGAAGTAAGCTATATCAACACTGCGTCTGTAAACGAGTCTTCAGGCACAGCGCTTAAGAACACGTTCTCGCTCGACTTTACCTCTTCCGAGGCAGAGTTTATCTCATCTTCCAAGAAGCTTGCAGGCTTTAACGTAACACCTTCAACTTTGGTGTTCGAAATCCCGACAGGCGCTGAGGATATCGAGGAATACGCAGTACGCGACGTTAATATGTTTGTTGACAAGTCCAAGTACGACGTAGAAATCTACGACTTGTCCGAGGACTTAACAGCAGGCGTAATTATAGTTAAAAACAGCACAGCAGTTGTAAACGCAGAGTCTTCTATCGCAATCGTAACAAAGGTAGTTGACGCAACTAACGACGACGGCGACACAATCCACAAGCTCTACGCTTATATGGACGGCAAGGAAGTCGTTGTAAACGCGAAGGATACTGATACACTTGTAAAGGAAGGCACAAAGCTTACAACAGGTGACATCATCCAGTTCCAGACAAACTCCAAGGGCGAAATCGATAAGATATCACTTCTTTTCGACAGCGCGGACAGAGCAAATAACGAAGTCGAAGTAAAGACAGACGTAGAAGGAACAGAGATGACAACAATCATCGGTACCGTAACCAAGAAGTTTGCAAACTCAATTAACATCAAGGCGAATAATATGGCAGAAACAAACATCAATATAGCGGACGCAAAGGTTTACCTCTACGACGCAAGCTTGCAGAGCAAGTCGCAGGTAAAGGTTGTAGATTCAAGCTATATAACAAAGTTTGACGAAGCAGATCCCGAAAAGGTATTCGTAAGAATTTACAAGGGCGTTGTTACTGAGGTTGTGGTAATAAAAGAAGTGTAATTGTAAAAAATAATCCTGATATCATAAATTTTGGCAGGTCTTTTTAAAAAGGCCTGCCTTTTTTTGATTGCCGTCAAAAGCTACAAAAATAAAGAAAAAAACATAAATAAAGCCCCAACATAGCCTTGACAGTGTTTTTATATCGTAGTATAATTTATGTAGTTAGTAAAATTTTCAAATATTATGGAAATTAATTTTTTTAGGGGGTATTAAAATGACAAATCCATTTAGCTTGGAAGGCAAGATTGCACTCGTAACAGGTGCGTCTTACGGTATCGGTTTTGCAATCGCTTGCGGTTTCGCAGAGGCTGGTGCAAAGGTTGTATTCAACGACATTAAGCAAGAATTAGTTGACAAGGGTCTTGCAGCTTACAAAGAAAAAGGCATCGATGCAAAAGGCTATGTTTGCGACGTTACAGACGAAGACGCAGTTAACGACATGGTTGCTAAAATCGAAAAGGAAGTCGGCGTTATCGACATCTTGGTTAACAACGCTGGTATCATCAAGAGAATTCCTATGACTGAAATGAGCGCTGCTGAATTCAGACAGGTTATCGACGTTGACCTTAACGCTCCATTCATCGTTTCTAAGGCAGTTATTCCTTCAATGATCAAGAAGGGCCACGGTAAAATCATCAACATCTGTTCAATGATGTCAGAGCTTGGCCGCGAAACAGTTTCTGCATACGCAGCAGCTAAGGGCGGACTCAAAATGCTCACACGTAACATCTGCTCAGAGTATGGCGAATATAACATCCAGTGTAACGGTATCGGACCTGGTTACATAGCTACACCACAGACAGCTCCTTTAAGAGAACCACAGGCTGACGGTTCAAAGCACCCATTCGATTCATTCATCTGTGCTAAGACTCCTGCCGGCAGATGGCTCGATCCTGAGGAATTGGCTGGTCCTGCAGTATTCCTCGCTTCTGATGCTTCAAACGCTGTTAACGGTCACGTTCTTTATGTAGACGGCGGTATTTTGGCTTACATCGGAAGACAGCCTAAATAATTAATTTTTTACAGCTAATTTTAAGGAGGCTTATTCACAATGGCAAAGATAGTAACAATGGGCGAAATTATGCTCAGATTAACAACACCAAACTATAACAGATTCATCCAGGCAGACTCTTTCGACGTTTGTTACGGCGGCGGCGAGGCTAACGTTGCAGTTTCTCTTGCAAACTACGGCCACGACACAGACTATGTAACAAAGGTTCCTTCTAACCCAATTGGAGACTGCGCTGTTGCTTCACTTCGTAAGCTTAACGTTGGTACAAAGTTTATTGCTCGTGGCGGCGAAAGACTCGGTATCTACTTCTTAGAATCAGGTTCAGCAATGAGACCTTCAAACGTAGTTTACGACAGAGCTAATTCTTCAATAGCTACAGCTACTGCTGCTGACTTTGACTTTGACGCAATCTTCGAAGGTGCAGACTGGTTCCACTTCACAGGTATCACACCTGCTATTTCTGACAACGGTGCAGAAATTACAGAGCTTGCTTGTAAGGCTGCTAAGGCTAAGGGCGTAAAGATTTCTTGCGACCTTAACTTCCGTAAGAAGCTCTGGACAAGCGAAAAGGCTCAGAAGGTTATGTCTAACCTTATGCAGTACGTTGACGTTTGTATCGGTAACGAAGAAGACGCTGAAAAGGTTTTGGGATTCAAGCCTGGTAACACAGACGTTACAAGCGGCGACTTGGAGCTTGCAGGATATAAGGACATTTTCGAACAGATGGTTGAAAAGTTCAACTTCGAATATGTTATATCTTCACTCCGTGTTTCTCACTCTGCTTCTGATAACGGCTGGTCAGCTTGTATCTACAAGAGAGACACTAAGGAATTCTATCATTCAAGAGAATATAGAATCCACCCAATCATTGACCGTGTTGGCGGTGGCGACAGCTTCGCAGGCGGTATCATCTGCGGCTTCTGTGACGGCAAGGACTTTAAGGACACTTTGGAATTTGCGGTTGCAGCTTCTGCTCTTAAACACACAATCAACGGTGACGCTAACCTCGTTACACGTGCTGAGGTTGATGCCTTGGTTGGTGGCGACGGTTCAGGTCGAGTACAAAGATAATTATAGCTTTATTAAAACCCCGTCCTTTCGGACGGGGTTTTTTACATACATTTAGGTATTCTTACTCGGTATTCTATAAACTCTTCGTTCTCGCTCTTTTCTGAAACGGCGTTAACTCCCGACTGGTTCATTATGTCGATCGCCTGCTTTATTGTGTTTGCAAAGATTCTGATGTCCTTAAACACCCGCATCGGCTTTTTAATTATCGGCTCTTTTTTTGGGGTTAAAAGAGAGTCTATGTATTCGTCGGTTTTGGTAACGTTTAGGCCTCGGTCTGTTATGGATTTTAGCGCTTTTAGCTGTGCTTCTTCGTTTGGTAGCCTAAGCAGTGCTCTTGCGTGTCGTTCGGTCAGGTTGTTTTCTTTAATCACTTTTTTTACAAGCGGGCTTAGCTTTAAAATTCTGATTTTGTTGGCAATAGTCGCCTGAGTTTTGCCAATCCTCTCCGCAAGCTCTTCTTGCGTAATGTTAAAGTCGGAGATTAAGTTGCTGTACCCTTCCGCCTCGTCAAAGAAGTTTAAGTTCTCTCTTTGCAGATTCTCAATCAGGGCAAGTGCTGCGCTGTCGCAGTTGCTGACGTCAATAACTATTGCGGGTATTGTCTGCATGTTCGCCATCCTGCATGCGCGAAGTCTGCGCTCACCTGCTATAAGTTCATATTTCGAATACGTACCCTTTCGTACGGTTATAGGCTGAATAAGCCCGTACTTTGTAATAGAGTCGCAAAGCTCCGCAATCGAGTCCGGAGAAAATATTTTTCTCGGTTGGTAGGGATTTTGTGCGACACTGTCAATCGGTATTTGTGTCAGCCTGCTTTTTTGTTCTCGCGGTTTAAATAAAGCCGCCACTTCCATTTTTATCACCCGTCCTTGTGCTTTGTCTGTTTGTTACTGATATTATTATAACAAAAACTGGAAATAATTGGAAATATTATTCATCCAAAAATTATGACAAAACCCAAGAAAAACCCCGACAAAACAACATATTAAATGTTGTCATTTGTCGCATTATATCAAAATAAAGAGGCCGAAGAAAAACAAAATTTGTTTTTCTACAGCCCCTTTTTTGTTGGGCGGACGAAAAATAGCGCAGATTGGACAAACTGAGCGAAAGCAGGGTTACGTCCTGCTTTCGGATACCCGAAGGCGTACATAGGTACGTCGAGAGGCGAAGTTTGTTCAAAACACAATGCAATAAAAAAGAAAAAATTCGATAAAAATCGAATTTCTCCTTAAAAAACCACATTCTTTCATCTGTTTTTGCTGAACAACGAGGAATGTCATACATTTTCTCGCATTGTGTGGGGTGCGCATTTTTCTACGCGCCGCTATATATTAAGTTGTTTAAACAGCCTCTTTGTGCAGAAGATGCAGATAAATACCGAAGCCAAATCTGCCGCAGGGAACGCAAACCAAACCAGGTCAACGTTGCCCAAAAGAGAGAACAACCACGCCAGAGGCAGTATAATGATAAGCTGTCTTGCTGCGGATATCCAAAGGCTGTATGTTCCCTTGCCCAAAGCCTGGTAGACAGACGAAGATACCACAGAGTACCCTGCTACTATAAACCCAAGGCTTGTTATGCGTAAGGTGGGGACACCTATTTTGATAAGCTCCTCGCTGTCGTTAAACAGCGCGATAAGCTTGTCCGGTATAGTTTGGAAAATTAAAAGACCAACCGCCATAATAGCAATGGCATATAAAATGCTCAGATTCTTTGTCTTTCTAATCCTGTCGGGGTGCTTTGCGCCGTAGTTGTACGCAATTATCGGCACCATACCGTTGTTAAGGCCGAAAATCGGCATAAACACAAAGCTTTGAAGCTTAAAGTAAATACCAAGCGCCGTAGTAGCCAGCGTTCCTGCGGCTGCGCCGTACGCCGTCTTTATGCCGTCAAACTTAATTAAAATCTTATTAATAGAAAAGTTAGCAACCGACATAATCGCAACCATCAGTATAGACGGAATACCTATCGAGTAGATGCGCTTTACAGTATATTTGTCAAGCTTGCAGTTTTCACGGTTTAAGGCTATGTAGTGGTTGTAACGGCGGTTGAAGTAATAGGCAAGACCCATAGCAAAAAACTGACCTATAACCGTTGCAACGGCCGCACCAATAACCCCAAGCTTCGGGAATCCACAAAGACCAAAAATCAAAAGCGGGTCTAAAATAATGTTAATAACCGCGCCTGAGAGCTGGCTTATCATAGAATATATCGCATTGCCCGTCGCCTGCAACATTCTCTCGAACGTAACCTGGCCGAATATCCCAAAGGCAAATCCGCTGCATATCATAAGGTATTGCTTGCCGTATGTTACAATTTCGGGGTTGGGATTTTGCACGCGGAAGAAAATCCCCGAGAACAAAAGCCCGACAACTGCGAACATAAGAGCGCTGAGCATTTGAAGAACAAATCCGTTGCCCGCCGCCTTGCCGACTTTTTTAAGGTCGCCTTCGCCAAGGCTTTTAGACAGCATCGCGTTCATACCGACACCTGTGCCGGTGGCAAAAGCCATCATAAGATTCTGAAAAGAAAAGGCGAGCGAAACCGCCGTAAGCGCGTTAATGTCAAACCGACCAACAAAAATACTGTCAACAATGTTGTACAAAGACTGCACAAACATCGAAAAAATCATAGGTAATGATGTAGAAATCAAAAGCTTGCCGACCGGCATAACCCCCATTTTATTTTCTTCCATAAAAACACCTCCAAACTAAGCACAAAAAATAATGGCGGCAAGCGTTTCGCGCCACCATTATTTTTAAAATAAGAAGTGCTTATTTAACGTCGTCAGCCTTGCCGTCGCAACCAAGCACGTTAACAATCTTCTTTGTAACGAGGTCTTTAATAGCTGCACGAGCAGGTTTTAGATACTGTCTTGGGTCAAAGTGAGATGGGTTCTCGTTAAAGTACTTTCTGATAGAACCTGTCATAGCAAGACGAAGGTCAGAGTCGATGTTGATTTTGCAAACAGCAGAAGAAGCAGCCTGTCTTAACATATCCTCAGGGATACCGATAGCGTCAGGCATGTTGCCGCCGTTTTCGTTAATCATTTCTACATACTCAGGAATTACCGAGGAAGCACCGTGTAAAACAATCGGGAAGCCCGGGAGCTGCTTTGAAACTTCGTCAAGAATGTCGAATCTGAGCTGTGGCTTCTGGCCCGGCTTGAACTTGTATGCACCGTGGCTTGTGCCGATAGCGATAGCAAGTGAGTCAACGCCTGTACGTGTAACAAAGTCAACAACCTCTTCAGGTCTTGTGTATGAAGCGTCCTCTTCGGAAACGTTAACGGCGTCCTCAATACCTGCGAGTCTGCCAAGCTCACCCTCTACAACTACGCCGTGAGCGTGTGCGTATTCAACAACCTTCTTTGTAAGAGCAACGTTCTCTTCGTAAGGAAGGTGCGAACCGTCAATCATAACAGAAGTAAATCCGCCGTCAATACAAGACTTACAAAGTTCAAAAGAATCACCGTGGTCAAGGTGCAAAGCAATTGGCAAGCCTGTTTCGATAACAGCAGCCTCTACAAGCTTAACGAGATAAGTGTGGTTAGCGTACTTTCTTGCGCCTGCGGAAACCTGCAAAATCAAAGGAGCGTTAACTTCCTTTGCTGCCTCTGTGATTCCCTGCATGATTTCCATGTTGTTTACGTTAAAAGCACCGATGGCGTATCCTCCCTCGTATGCTTTTTTAAACATTTCCTTAGTAGTTACTAATGGCATTACATATCTCTCCTTATATAACATTGTTTATTCTTTAACTATATTGTACCACAATATAAAAGTTTTTCAAGAGTAAAATTACACAAAGACTGCTTCGTTTTAAAAAAAGTTGTTTTTTTGTGAAAAATAGTTCAAATTAAGATAAATTATGTTGAAATTTGCCACAAAGTGCGATATAATTTACTAAAAGAATGGAGGGATGTTTGTGAAGGCAACGGGAATTGTCAGAAAAGTCGATGAGCTTGGCAGAATAGTGCTGCCGATAGAGCTTAGAAGAACTCTTGGTATAGAGATTAAGGACTCTTTGGAGTTTCACATCGAGGGGAACAAAATTGTTCTTAAAAAATATGAAAACTCCTGCCTTTTTTGCGGATGCGAAGACAACCTTGTAAAATATATTGGTAAAAACGTGTGCGAACACTGTGTTAAAAAGCTTGCAAACGGAGAATACACACGCTAAAAAAGTGAGTTTTAAGACATAAAAAAGCAGCGGACTTTTCGTCCGCTGCTTTGTTTTTATAAATTAGTCTTCAACAACCTGAATCCTGTCCAAAAGCGCGTGCTGTGCAAAAGCCCATATAACAGCATATACAGACAAAACAATTACAACAGCCATGTTGCCGTCAATAAAGAACCATGCAACGATAACAGGAATCCAACCGAGGTTGTTCCATACAGGCTTCCTGAAAATAACGAACAAAAGACCCAAAACGTTAAAAATTAAGCCAAACAAGAAAGCGAAAACCGCGTCTTCAGTAAGCTGCTTTCTTGACTTTGTGATTATAAAGTTCGCAACCGCACAGATAACTGATAGCGCAACAACAATCCAAACTATCGGCATATTCTGTCCAAGAAAATCCCCGATATGTAAAAATCCTTCACTCAAATTCATAAAAAACCCTCCAAATCCATAAAAACTATATATAATATTCTACCATTTTAAGAACATAATGTCAATAACGAAAACGATATTTAAAAGATAAAAATAAAATAAAAAATATGAGCAGGCCTGTAAGCCGAGTTCTGTATTAGACAGCCATCTTTCTAGGCAATATATTACTATATTGCTCAAGCCACCCGTAGGGAATATGTGACGGGCAGTCATTCCCGGTCGGTGTTGCTCCGAGTGGGGTTTACACGGCTGACCGGTCTCCCGGCCACCGGTGAGCTTTTACCTCACCTTTCCACCTGTACCGTCAAAAGACGGTAGTTTATTTCTGTTGCACTATCCTTAAAGTCGCCTTCACCGGCAGTTAACCGGCACTCTTGCCCTGTGGAGCTCGGACTTTCCTCGTCAGGCCTTTTGCCTGCCGCGACTGTCTGGCCTACTCATATTTTATATAACTTTTACTACGCAAAGAAGTAATAACGTCTACGTCTTCAAACTTGTCCATAAGATACCGCGCCACCCTGTATATCACAGGGTTTTCTGTTTCAAAGTGGCCCGCGTCGATAACTAAGAGCCCCAGTTTTTGCGCAAGCTGAGCCTGATGGTACTTAACGTCAGCGGTAAGTAATACGTCAAAGCCCTGCTCTGCGACCGCGGGGATAAAGTCTCCTCCGCTTCCGCCAATAACACACACCTTGCTAATCTCTTTGTCCTTGTCGCCTACATAGCGCAGATGACCGATGTTTAAAGAAAGCTTGATGTGTTGTAAATAATCACCAAAAGAACATTCCTCAACGTGCCCGCCCTTTGCCTCAAAGCCTTCAAAGAGCACGTCCTCGATGTTTTCAAGCCCGACGGTCTGTGCAAGAACAAAGTTTACGCCCTCTGCCGCACGGTCTAAGTTTGTGTGCATGGAACAAACGGCAATCTTGTTCTCAATCACGCCCAAAAGTGTCTTGTCCGTAACGCTTTTTAGCGGGGACATTATAAAGGGATGATGCGTTATAATCATATCTGCCTCGACGTCAAGCGCCTCTTTAAGCCCGTTTTCGTCAAGGTCGAGCATAACGATAATTTTAGAAACCTCTCTGTCGGGGTCGCCGACCATAAGGCCTACGTTGTCCCATTCTTCGGCAAGGCTCAAAGGCGCAAGGCCCTCCATAGCCAAAACCACGTCAGAAACTTTCGCCATATTTATCCGCCTCCTCTAAAAACCTTTTGCAAAGCGCCTCTACCTTTTTGCGCTCTGCTACAACCTTTGGGTTGTCAGAGTTTTTCATTCCGTTTGCGCGCCGTGTTAAGACGGCGATTTTTTTATGTAGATATTCGGGTAGTAAAGGGTCTTTGTTTTCAAAAAGCTTTTTGCCTACAAAGTATAAAAACTCGTCCGTAACAGACTCCTCGCCACAGCGTGCGACAAGTACGTTGTATATCTTGTTTTCTTCCTTTGCGAGTTTTTCGTCTACCACACAAAACGAATTTTGGTGTAAAAAGCGACGCACGTCCTCAACGCATGTCATTGGTTGAAGCACAAGCCTTTTGGCACTTCTTGCGATGTTTAAGTTCGCGGATAAGATGTCGCAAATAAGCTTGCCGCCCATCCCTGCGATAACTATAACGTCAGCACCGAGCGCCCTTTCAAGCCCGTCTGCAAGCACAACGTCGATTTGCTCGTCAAGAGCGTATTCTGCGACGTTTTTTTCGGCAATTTTAACTGGGCCCTTCACCACGTCACTTGCAACGGCCCTCATAGCCTGACCGTTTTGCACCGCGTAAATCGGGATGTAGGCGTGGTCAGTGCCTATGTCGGCAAGATAACCGCACTCCCCAATCAAATCCGCAACGCATCTAAGCCTGGGTGTAAGAGTAATTTTATTCATCAGTCAAGATAATCCTTTAATTTTTTACTTCTGCTTGGGTGGCGGAGCTTTCTTAAAGCTTTCGCTTCAATCTGCCTGATACGCTCTCTTGTAACGCCAAACTCGGAGCCTACTTCTTCCAAGGTCCTTGCCCTTCCGTCGTCAAGACCAAAGCGAAGCCTCAAAACCTTCTCTTCTCTTGGGGCGAGAGTTCCCAAAACGGAGGAAAGCTGTTCCTTTAAAAGCGCGAACGAAGCAGCTTCCGCAGGAGCGGGAGCGTCGTCGTCGGGGATAAAGTCGCCAAGATGGCTGTCTTCCTCCTCGCCGATAGGTGTTTCTAACGAAACAGGCTCTTGCGCAATTTTTTGAATTTCTCGTACCTTGTCAACAGAAAGGTTCATTTCCTTTGCAATCTCCTCGGGGTACGGGTCTCTGCCGAGAACCTGTAAAAGCTGTCTTGAAACTCTGATAAGCTTGTTTATAGTCTCAACCATATGAACAGGAATACGGATAGTTCTTGCCTGGTCGGCAATCGCCCTTGTAATCGCCTGCCTTATCCACCATGTTGCGTAGGTACTGAACTTGTAGCCCTTGTGGTAGTCGAACTTTTCTACCGCCTTGATAAGACCGAGGTTACCTTCTTGAATAAGGTCTAAGAAAAGCATACCTCTGCCGACGTACCTTTTAGCTATGCTGACAACAAGCCTGAGGTTAGCCTCAGACAGTTTTTTCTTCGCCGCCTCGTCGCCCTCGGACATCTTTTCTGCCAGCTCCAGCTCTTCTTCCGGGGACAAAAGCGGAACTTTACCTATTTCTTTAAGGTACATTCTGACGGGGTCGTCCATAGCGATACCTTCCGGAATGGTAAGGTCGATTTCTGTATCCTCTTCCTTAATTTCCGCAAGCTCTTCTTCCATGTCGCCGACAATTTCAATCCCCATAGACTCAATCGTTTCATACAACGAGTCAATCTGGTTGGCGTCAATGTCGAGCTCCTCTAACGTTTCGGAAATCTCTTTGTAGGTGAGTAACCCCTTTTTCTTGCCCTTGTCAAGTAGGGCACGTATGGTATTCTTTTTTGCATCAGTTGAATTTGGATTATTCTTCTCCGGTGTCATTGTTTCCACCCTTTCCTTTGTTACTTAAAACTTCTTGTATTCTGTTTAGTTTGTCTGCCGACGAGATGTCTGTGCTTTTTAGCATACTTTCAAGCCCCTTTGCAGAGCGGTAGCCGACTATCAGGCTGACCGCCTGTCTGGCTGCCTTTTGTTCGTCGTCAATGTTTTTGTCGTCGTGTAAAATTTCCGCCGCAGTGCTTCCGTCTTCCAAAGACGAGACAATAACTCTGGCGTCCGGCTCGGCTCCTGTTAATCTGGCGTTTTTAATGGAGTTAAAAATCGGACGGTATTCTTCGTTGAAGTCGCCCTCGTTAAGCTCTGATAAAACGTAGTCCGACTGCGCCTTGTTGTAGCAAATAATATTAAGCACCAGCTTTTGTGCCTCGTCATAGCGGCGCTTTCTAAGGTCTGACGGCCTTTGCGGTACCGCGCGGTTACGGTTGTAAAAGTCTTTAAGCTCCGTCTCCTTTTTGCCCAGCGCACGAATCCTTGATATTTCCGCGAAAATACTGTCCGCCGAAACCCCGGTCTCCGCCGCCATCTTTTTGACATAAAGCTCGCATTCAACAGGGCTTTTTATGGAGGCAAACTCCTTTGCAGCCTCGGTTATATACTGGGCCTTTTGCGAGGTTTCGTCGAGGTTATATCTTTCTTTAAGCCTCTTGATTTTATATTCAATCTGCTCCTTTGCGTCGTCAATCAGCCGCCTGTAAGCACCTGCTCCGTTGGCTTTTATATATTCGTCAGGGTCTTTGCTGTCTCCCATAGTAAGAACACGCACCCTAAGCCCCTCGGCCGCCAGTATTTCAATAGCTCTTTGTGTCGCCTTTTGACCGGCCTCGTCGCTGTCGTAGGATATAACTACTTCTTTTTTAATTCTTTTTATTATCCTTGCCTGCTCAGGCGTCAGCGCGGTACCAAGGGTAGCCACCGCAGTATTAATACCGTGCTGGTGCAGCTGTATAACGTCCATATAGCCCTCCACCAGCAGCAGATAGTCCTCTTTGGTGTTCTTTGCGAGGTTAAGCCCGAAAAGGTTATAGCTTTTGTTAAAAGCGACTGTTTCAGGCGAGTTTAGGTATTTTGGCTTCGAGTCGTCAAGAACACGCCCGCCAAAGCCTATAATGTTTTTGCGCACATCTATAATCGGGAACATAAGTCGGTTGCGAAATCTGTCGTAAATGTCGCCGTTTTCCGAGCGACCGACAACCCCGCTTGATATAATGTCGTCGTCAGAAAAGCCCTGCTCGCGCAGATATTTTAACAACACGTTTCCGTCCGGAGCGTACCCCAGACCAAAGCGGTTTACGGTCGGCTTTGTCAGCTTTCGCCCGTCGATGTAATTAAGCGCCGCCGCGCCACCCGGTTTAAACAGATGGTCGTAGTAAAACCTGCCTGCCACCGAGTTGATTTTGTACGCAATCTGCTTTTTTTGCAAAGTGCCTTCGTTTTGGTGCGTGTCTTCTTCGGGAAGCTCCATCCCGCACCGCTCTGCCAAAAGCTTTACCGATTCGACAAAGTCTAAGTTCTCGCTTTGCATAACGTAGTTTATAACAGTTCCGCCCTTGCCGCAGCCGAAGCAGTAGAAAAGCTGCTTGTCCGCCGAAACGGAAAAGGACGGGGTCTTTTCCTTGTGAAAAGGACAAAGCCCCTTAAACGTGCTGCCGCTTCGTTTTAGCTGAACGCTTTGTGAAATAAGGTCTACAATATCGTTTTTTTCGATAATCTCCTGAATATAGTCTTCAGAAAAATGTAAAGCCATAAAAGCTTCCTTTCTCGAACGCCGCTATGGCGTGTCGTTCGTATCTTTAATAAATTTTGACACGAACACAAAAAAGCCATTTTTAAAGTCGGTTTTTTATGTTATTGTTGTCAAAACAGCAAGAAAATATACGTTTTTACCTACCCATAACAAAATCTCTGTGCTTTTCGATGCAGTACGAGTCTGTCATCGAGGCGATATAGTCGCACACGTTTTGGTGTAGGTTTTCGTCGCAGTACTCCTTTGGGAGTTTGTCAGGGTTTTTGATTAAAAATTCGTAAAGCTCGGGAATCATATGCTTGATTTTCTTTTCCTCTGCAAGAACAGCAGGAGCAAAGTACACGTTGTCAAACATAAACTGACGTAGCTTCATAAGCATCTCAAAGTCTTCGTCGGCCATCTTAACGAGGTCTTTGTCAAAGCTGTTTTTAACAACCGAGCGAATCATCGCGTCTATTCTGTCTGCTCTGCGGTTGCCGTAGTGCTTTACAAATTCGTACGGAATGTCATCTCCCGATATAACGCCCGCGCCGATAGAGTCGTCTATGTCATGGTTTATGTACGCAATCTTGTCCGCGAGCCTGACAACCTGACCTTCAAGAGTTTTAGGAGCGGTGTCGCCCGTGTGGTTTTTTATTCCGTCGCGCACCTCAAAGGTAAGGTTCATCCCGCGCCCGTCGTTTTCTAAAACATCTGCCACACGAAGGCTCTGCTCGTTGTGCAAAAAGCCCATTGGGCAAAGCGCGTCAAGCGCCCTTTCGCCGGAATGGCCAAACGGAGTGTGCCCAAGGTCGTGGCCCAGCGCAATCGCCTCTGTCAGGTCCTCGTTAAGACAAAGCGCCCTTGATATCGTTCTTGCAATTTGCGACACTTCAAGAGTGTGCGTCAGCCTTGTGCGGTAGTGGTCGTTTTCAGGCACAAAAAAGACCTGCGTCTTGTGCTTCAGTCTGCGGAAAGCCTTAGAGTGAATTATTTTGTCGCGGTCGCGTTGGTATTCTGTTCTGATGTCGCATAGTGTCGATTGTTTCATCCGGCCCTTTGTCTCGGACGAAAGCGAGGCGTAGCGCCCTAAGGACTCTGCCTCACGCTTTTCAAGCATTTCTCTTATATCCAAAGTAAAACCCCCGAAACTCTGTTACTAATATATTATTCTGCATGTTTTTTAAAAACCCTTTATTTATCTGTATTTTTAGCATTTTATAGTGCGTTTTGTCAAAAACCACTGTGCTTTTAGGATAAAATGTACGAAAAAGCAACCTCTATTTCTTTAAAAAGATAATTTTTGCGCTAAAATCATTTGTGATTACAACCTTTTCCACCCTGTTATAATACTTGGGTGCAAAGAACTGCCCGACAAACCCCATATCTACTACAAGACCGCAGCAGTCGCACTTTAAACATACAGCGTCACCGCTTGTGACTTTGCACATCTTTTTTTTGCACACTCCACATTCTGCCCAAGGCACTTTCATTAAAAAATCCCACCCCATATCATTATTCTGTTAATAAAACATATATTTAAACAGGTGATTTTATGCGAAAGCTTCACGTGTTTTTGTTAAACGGAGTAATACTTACGGTGTCGTCGCTTTTAATACGGTTTGTTTCGGTATGGTTTAACGCCTGGGTGTCGAGGAAAATCGGCGCAGAGGGGATGGGACTTTATACGCTTGTTATGTCGGTGTATTCACTTGCCGTGACAATTTCGATTTTCGGTATGGGGCTTGCCTGTACAAGGCTTGTTGCGGAAGAAGCGGGGAGGCGTAATTTCTTCGGCGTACGCTATTCGGTTAAGGTCTGTTCTGTCTTCGGGCTTTTGTGCGGAAGCGTGGCGGCCGTGCTTATATATACTTTTTCCGACTTTATAGGTAGCGTGATTTTACAAAACGAAAAGACGGTTTCTTCTTTAAGGGCGTTTGCCGTTTGCCTGCCGTTTTTGTCTGTATCTTGTATTTTAAACGGATATTTTACGTCTGTCGGCAGGGTTGCAAAGAGCTCCGCCGTGCAGTTTGCGGAGCTGTTTACAAGAATACTTGTAACGGGGATGCTTCTTAACTGGTTCTTTCCGTCCACTCTCGAATACTCCTGCCTTTCGGTAGTGCTGGGAGGCACGATAGCCGAGACTTTGTCCTGCCTTTATTACCTTATAATATATATGGCAGATTCCAGACGCTATAAACAAAGCGGCAGCTCCAAGGGGATTAAAAGAAGGATAATAAAAATCGCCGTACCCGTGGCGCTAAGCTCGTGTTTAAAGTCGGGCCTTTCGACAATAAAGCATATCTTAATCCCGATTCAGCTTAAAAAGTCGGGCCTTTCTGCGGCGGCTTCCCTTTCCCAATACGGAATAATACAGGGTATGGTTATGCCTGTGATAATGTTTCCGTCTGCGATAGTTGTGGCGTTTTCGTCGCTGATTTTGCCCGAGTTTTCACAGCTTTATGTAAGCGGAAGCTCACACAAAATCAAAAGCTCAATATCTCGGGTGTTTAAAACAACCCTTTTGTTTTCAATAGGCGTGTCCGCGGTGATGATTTTTTACTCCGACTTTTTGGGCAGGCGAATTTACAACAGCGCAGAGGCAGGATATTTTATAAGGCTTGTAGCTCCGCTTACTGCCATAATATATCTTGACATCGTCGCAGACAGTATATTAAAAGGTATGAATATGCAGGTCGGGGTTGTGAAAATAAACATAATAGATACCATAAGCTGCATAGTTCTGATTTATTTTTTACTGCCGCCATACGCTACAATAGGCTATATTTTTGTAATTTTTATAAGCGAGCTTTTAAACGGATTTTTAAGCGTAAGTATGCTTATAAGGTCTACCGAATTTGAAATGAAGTTTACAGACTGGATATTAAAGCCGTCTTTGGCGGCGGTGTTAACAGGAGTTTTCATAAATGCTGTTAAGATAGAAAACACTGCCGTTTCTTTCCTTTGCTTTTCGGGGCTTTATGTGGTGCTTCTCTTTGCGCTTGGCTGTGTAAGAGATAATAAAAACTCCCTCCCTGAAAACACGAGAGGGAGAGAGCTATCTTAAAACGGGTTGCAGCTGTCGCCCACCCAGCGCGGCCTCGGCGGCCTCTTCAATCAAATCGAACTTCGCAACCAAAGAGCCCGGTTTTTTAATCGGGTCGTCTTGTTCAAACGGAACGAGGAAATAGTTTTTATAATTCATAAGTATACCGATGTTTTTGGCGCTTGCCCAAAGTCCGTCGTTTGTAGACACAGCGATTAAAACGGGGCACCCGTTTCTTATGGTCGCCTTGGCAGCCATTGTAACGGAAGTGTCGTTAATTCCGTTTGCCAGCTTGCCGATAGTGTTGCTTGTGCAAGGAGCTATAATCATGATGTCCAAAAGGTTTTTAGGCCCTATAAGCTCCGTTTGTGTAATCTTGTGCATCACTGCTCGGCCGCATATTTCCTCCGCCCTTTTTATAAAGTGCGTAGCCTCGCCAAATCGGGTGGAAGTGGTATAAACCGAGTCGGACATAACAGGTGTAACGTCTGCACCAAGGCTCACAAGCCTCTGCATAGCCGCAAAGGATTTATCCAGCGTACAAAACGAGCCTGTAAAGCCGTATCCTATTTTTACATTTTCAAACCCCACGTTTTACACCTCCATTTCCATAAGCGTTTTTACAATCGAGTCTTTCAATATTTCCGCCGCCGATACCGGGCTTAGCTTGCCGGGCAGACCGGAGGCTATTATGACCTTTCTTCCCATAGCCTTTGCCGTGGCCATATCAATTCCGTATGGCTTGCTTGCCAGCTCTATAAGCAGGACGTTTTTTCCTATCTTACTAAGCGCCTCACAGCCTATCACCGTCTTTGGAACTGTGTTGAATATTATGTCGTACTCGCCTATGGAGTCGACAATGTTTCTTGTGTTTTTTGCAGTCATTCCCATCACTTCCAAAAGGGCGCGCTCGCTTTCCCTTCTTGAAGAGACCGTAACCTTTGCCCCCATATCCTTTAAAAGTCTTGCAAGCACCTTGCCTATTCTGCCGTAGCCAATTACAAGACACCTGCTGTTGTAAATGGTAGCGTCGCTGTTTTCCATCGCAATTTGCAGAGCTCCTTCTGCGGTGGGGACGGCGTTTTTTACTTTTACCTCTTCTGTGTCGTAATAGTCTGCCATGTTGTACCCAAGCCCGCCGCACATTCCGCCAAGCACCGTCTGGGACGAGGACAAAAGGTGGAATATCTCGTCGAGCTTTACCTCTGAATTAAGCATAGGCGCGTTAAGACAAAATCCGTCAAGGCTAACGGGAACGGGGAATACCACAACGTCAAATTCGCCGATGCGGTCAACAGAAACGTCCTCTGCAAGCCCCAGCGCGCATGAGCTTACCCTAAAGCCTTGTTCTATAAGCATTTTACGGATATAAAGCTGCCTTTTGTCGCCGCCGCATATTAAAACACTTTTACAGTAATCCATATAACACCAACCTCTTTTAAGCCGGATGCGGACTTTTTCCGCGCCCGGCAGCTGGCAGCATACTTGCCGCTGCTTTAATACATTATATTTTTAAATATCGTGTTTTGTGAAACGCGGGAAGATTAAAGATAAATGTTTGTAAAAAATCCTCTTTATAAGATTGACAATTTTTTTCATATGTGCTATACTGTGGTATATATGAAATGGGGGAAAGACAATGATAGCTTTTATTAAAAAATGGCAAAACTTGATTTTGGGTCTGCTTATAGCTCTTTTTATAGGCTTGTTGTTAGGGCAGTCGATTTCTTTAACGGGTGCTCACGACGTTAATATTAAAGACTTTTCTATAATGAGAACGGTAAGCGTTTCTTATAACAGCGACGTTCAGGCCAGCCTAAGAGTGTTCCAGGAGGAAATCGGAGACAAGTACAGCCTGGACGCAATGTACAACTCTGCATACGCTCTTCTTTTGTTCGGCGTACTTGCTATGGTTCTTTGCTTTAAGGGATATAACAAGTCCTTTGCGTCAAAGGTTACTGCTTTGGCATATTCGCTTTATTCACTTTATGTGTTGACTATGTCGGCTAACCTTGGTTATATTTACAGAACATACGACAAAAACTACATATTCAAAATAGTTGTTGCTGTTTTGATTTTGGCGTTTGCAGTTGGCGGAATTATTGAAATGCTTAAAAAGCTTGCCGCTGACGGCTGGTTTGAAAAGGTTAACATCCACGCGTTCCTAAACGCAGCAAGCGCGCTTATAATTCTTCTTACCACAGCGCTTATGTTCGTGCCGTTTGTTTTTGACAAGGCAAAGACTGCTTCAATAATGGGCTTTGTTCTTTTGCCGAGCAACTACAAGAGCACACTTATACCTTACCTTACATCACACATTGATAACTATCAGATAAACTACACAGTTATGCTTCCGGTTGCGATGCTTTTGCTCGCTGTAATCGGTACGCTTATGTTGCTCCGTTCTCACAAGAGCGCAACGCCGACAATCCTTGCTCTTGTTTGGGCTGTTTTGGGTGTTGTAGGCTTCTTGTTCAATCAGCTGCTCGCACTTGACCCGAAGGTTATAGTGTACATGGTTCTTTTTGTTGCAGTTATCGCGCTGTCGGTTATCAACCTCGTACAGTTTGATAAGGTTAAAAAGATATTGGAACAGGATTAATTTTAAATATTTGAGTTTTCAAAGCTTTCCTCTAAAAAAGGAAAGCTTTTGTTTTAAACACCGTTATGCTTACAGCGGACAAAACTATAATAAGTAGGCAGAAAGGACGAATTAAAGTGGAATTTAAAATATCTGACCGAATGAGTAAAATCAAGGGCTCTGCTATCAGGGAGATTTTCAAGGCGCTTGCCGACCCCGAGGTTATATCCCTTGCGGGAGGCAATCCTGCTCCGGAGCTCTTCCCTGCCAAAGAGATGGCAATAATTGCAAACAACATATTGGAGAACAACCCCGTAACTGCCTTGCAGTACGGCATCACAGAGGGTTACACACCCCTTCGCGAGCTTGTTAAGGATATGCTTGCCGAAAGAGAGAACATCACAGCCGACTTTAACGAAACGATAATTGTTTCGGGCGGTCAGCAGGGCATAGAGCTTGCAACAAAGTGCCTTGTAAATTCGGGAGACACCGTTATCGTAGAGGAGCCCAGCTTTATAGGCGCTCTTAATGCCTTTCGTTCGTACGGCGCTAACCTTGTTGGCGTACCCGTTGAGGACGACGGAATGAACATTTCCGCTTTGGAAAAGGCGATTTCGGAAAACAAAAATGTAAAGCTTATATACACAATCCCTACGTTCCAGAACCCGTCAGGTATCACGATGTCCGTAGAAAAGAGAAAGGCTCTTTACGAAATTGCCCGTAAAAACGGTATCGTAATAATAGAGGACAACCCTTACGGAGAGCTTGTGTTTGACGGCGAAAAGATGCCGACTATCAAGTCTATGGATACGGAAGGAATAGTTATTTACAGCGGTTCTTTCTCCAAGATTTTGGCTCCGGGAATAAGAATCGGCTTTGTAAGCGCTCACAAGAGCATAGTCGAAAAGATGGTTATCGCAAAGCAGGTTTCCGACGTGCATACCCCTGTTCTTACCCAGATGATTGCTTACGAATATATAAAGGAATACGGCCTTGACAAGCATATTGCAGAGATAAGAAAGCTTTATAGGAACAAGTGCCGTACAATGCTTGATGCAATAGACAAGTACTTCCCCAAGGGCGTTAAACACACTACGCCAAACGGCGGTCTTTTCATCTGGTGCGAGCTTGAGGGCGACTACAATATGGACGAAATCGCGCGTAAGTTTACGGAGAAAAAGGTAGCCTGCGTTCCGGGCTCTACGTTTATGACCGACCTTGATAAGCCTTGCTCCGCTTTTCGTCTTAACTATTCCACAGTTACTGATGAAAAAATCGAAAAGGGAATTAAGATTTTAGGAGAAGTTTTAAGCGATATTTTGCGCTAAACATAAGACAGGATTTTTTCACCTTTTTCGGTTAAAATATAACCGATGCGTAAAGAGAGGATATACCATGACAGACAAACTTTCCCTCGCCCTGATGGTGGGCGAAAACGTAACTCTAAACGTAATTTCAGTATTTTTGCTTGTTGCGGTAGGCTTTGTACTTGCGAAAAAGAAGATGCTGACCCCCGACGGAACAAAACAAATGACAGAGATGATTCTTTATATTGTTGTTCCGACTGTGTTTATAAACGCATACCAAAGAGACTTCGACATACAGTTGCTTAAAAACTTGGGTCTTGTGCTGTTGTTTGCGCTTATAGTGCATGTTATCAGCATAATATTTGCTCCGTTCTTCTTCAAAGACCGTGGGGACAAAACCGACCGAATAGGCATATATAGTACAGTTTATTCCAACTGCGGATTTATCGCCCTGCCTTTGGTCAACTCGCTTTACGGCAGCGAAGGCGTTTTTTACGCAGTGGCATACATAACGGTGTTTGCGGTTTTGTACTGGACACACGGTGTTTACGTATACACAAAGGACGTAAAGCAGCTTTCGTTTAAAAAAGCCTTTTTAAGTCCCGGTCCAATAGGCGCAATTATCGGAATCGCCCTTTTCCTTTTAAGGATACGGCTTCCCGAACCGATACTTAAAACGACAGAGTTTATCTCGTCGCTTAACACTCCGCTTCCTATGATGATTTTGGGTACATACCTTGTGGGGTTTGATATAAAGGCGGCTTTAAAGGACGGCCGAACATGGATGGTTAACGTGCTCAGGCTGATAGTGGCGCCGATTGTGGGAATCGTTGTTGCAAAGCTCCTTAACTTATCGGAAGTGCCTGCTATGACAATGGTGCTGTCGTGTGCGTGTCCCGTTGCGGCAATAGCGGCTCTTTTTGCAGCAAGATACTCTCTTGACAGCAAGTACGCGTCTCAGATGGTTTCGATAAGCACTATCCTTTCGATAGTTACCATCCCGCTGATTATGGTTTTGGCTACATTAATTCTGTAATGATAGAGAGGACAACTTTATGAAAGACGGTTTTTTAAAGGTAGCGGCGTGCGACCTTAGGGTAAAGGTTGCAGATGTGTTTTATAACACACAACAAATTAAAGAGGCGATAACAGAAGCGGACGAAAAGTCGGTTAATGTTTTGGTTTTGCCCGAGCTTTGTGTTACGGGCTATACTTGCGCAGACCTCTTCTTTTCGGAAAAGCTCCTTACTTCTGCCAAAAAGGCACTTTTGGATATCGTCAGGTTTACCGAGGGCAAATACTGCGTAGTTATCGTGAGCTTGCCATTGGCTGTAAGAGGTAAGCTTTATAACTGCGCCGCAGTGGTATGCAACGGATGTATCTTAGGCGTTGTGCCGAAGAAGAACCTTCCAAATTACGGCGGCTATTACGAAAAGCGCTGCTTCTCCGCCCTGGACGACGGCCAGGACGGGCTTTATATAGAGCTTGGCGGAGCAAGCGTTCCGTTTGGTAACGACCTTGTTTTTGAAAACAAAGAGATGGAAAACTACACCTTTGGCGTAGAGATTTGTGAAGATTTGTGGGCGCCTGTATCTCCTGCTCAAAGGCTCTGCCTTGGTGGCGCGATGATGATGTTTAACGCGTCTGCTTCCGACGAGACAGTCGGCAGAACGGAAAGCCGCACACTTTTTGTACAGTCTACTTCTGCAAGGCTTCTTTGCGGCTATGTTTTTGCAAGCGCGGGTTACACAGAGTCTACTCAGGACGTGGTCTTTTCGGGCCACCACATCATAGCGGAGATGGGGACAATCCTTGCGCAAAAGCCTTCGCTTAAAGATGCAGGTATGATTGTTTCGGAAATAGATGTTAACCGCCTCGCTTCAATCAGGCGTAAAAATACTACCTTCGTTTTGGATAAATACGACGAGGTTAGGCATATCACTTTTTCCCAGGAGATAAAAGAGACTTCTCTTACGAGAAAGTTTGCGAAAAACCCGTTCGTCCCTTCGGATGAAAACAAGCGCAATAAGCGCATAGAGACAGTTTTGAACATACAGTCCTACGGCCTTGCAAGACGTATTGAACATACGAACGCCGGTTGTTGTGTAATCGGTATTTCAGGAGGGCTTGACAGCACCCTTGCGCTTTTGGTTGCTTCTCGCGCGATGGATATCTTAAAGCGCCCGAGGACAGACATCCTTGCGATAACTATGCCGTGCTTCGGAACGACAAAGCGCACACATTCCAATTCCGAAAAGCTTTGTAAAATATTGGGCGTATCGTTTAAAGAGATAAATATCAAAAAGGCGGTAAGCCAACATTTTGAAGACATAGGTCAGGACAAAGACACCTTTGACGTAACGTTTGAAAATTCCCAGGCGAGAGAGCGCACACAGGTTTTGATGGATGTTGCGAACAAAAGCGGGGGGCTGGTTGTCGGCACAGGCGACCTTTCCGAGCTTGCGCTTGGCTGGGCGACCTATAACGGAGACCATATGTCGATGTACGGCGTTAATGCTTCTGTGCCTAAAACACTTGTGCGACACACCGTTCGTTACGAGGCAGAGCGCGCCGGGGGAGAGCTTTGCGAGGTTCTTATGGATATTTTGGACACTCCCGTGTCTCCCGAGCTTTTGCCTGTGGACAAAGACGGCAACATAGCGCAAAAGACAGAGGACCTTGTTGGCCCTTACGCGCTTCACGACTTTTTCCTTTATCATATGATAAAGTACGGCTCGTCTCCTAAAAAGATTTTCCGTCTTGCTTGTCTTGTGTTTGAAGACGAATATTCCGAGGAAGTTATTAAGCATTGGCTCAAAACTTTTGTAAGAAGGTTTTTTGCCCAGCAGTTTAAGCGCTCGTGTATGCCCGACGGCCCAAAGATTGGTCCCGTTAACCTGTCTCCGAGAGGCGACTGGCGTATGCCGACCGATGCTTGTTCAAGGCTGTGGATAAACGAAGCCGAAAGTTTATAGGGGCGATAGCAAAATGCGCATACCACACAATGCGCCAAAATGCTTAATAAAAGTTCTTTGTTCGGTATAAACAGATGAAATAATATATTTTTCAGGAAGAAATTCGATTGTCCTCGAATTTCTTCTTTTTTATTGCATTGTGTTTCGAACAAACTTCGCCTCTCGACGTACCTTTGTACGCCTTCGGGTATCCGAAAGCAAGGCGAAACCTTGCTTTCGCTCAGTTTGTCCAATCTGCGCTATTTTTCGTCCGCCCAAAAAAAGGCTGTATCAAAATGATTTCATTTCGATACAGCCTCTTTGCTTTATTTTTATTCTACACCCTATTAATCTCTTCGGTTGCCGAAAATTCTAAGGATATATAAGAAGATGTTTATAAAATCAAGGTAGAGCGAAAGCGCACCTAAAATTCCGATTTTCCTTTGCATCTGGTAATCGCCCGTTGACGAGTAGTAAAACGACTTTAACTTTTGCGTATCAAACGCTACAAGCCCCGAGAACAACGCTACCGCGATAAAGGAAATCAAAAGGTCAAACTGCGAGCTTCTGACAAACATATTTATAACCGAAGCCACAATAATTCCAATTAACGCCATTGTAAAAATGCTGCCAATTTTGGTCAGGTCGTTTTTAGTAACCATACCGTAAATCGCCATAACGCCGAACGCAACCGACGTCGTAACAAAAGCGGTGTAAACAGTGCCGATGTCGTAGAGTATAAACACGCTCGCAAGCGTCATCCCGTTGATAACAGCGTATGCGTAAAACAGGGCGGTTGCGGAAGAATAGCTAAGCCTTGACACCCTCGCTGAGAGCGAAAAGACGATAACAAGCTCTGCAACAACTAAAAGTATCATCATAGGCGAGCTAAATATCAGCCTTATCATAGTCTGGCTTGTTGCGGTGAAGAATGCTGCCGCCGCAGTAACCAAAAGGGCGATAAACATCCTGCCAAACACTTTTGAAATATAAGCATTAAGCCCCTGTTGTACATCAATCTGTCCGGGGCTTTTTGAAAACTCTTCGTACAAAAACAACATCCCCTTTTTTAAAAAATAATTATACTTCGTTTATTACAGGCAAAATCATAGGTTTGCGCCTTGTTTTGCTATACAGATAATCTCCGAGGTCGCTCTTGATTTTTGCCTTGGCTGTGTTCCAGTCACAGTTTTTCCTGTCAAAGCATTTTTTAACAGCCTTTGTTGCACAAAGCTTAATTTCTTCGATAAGGTCTTCGCTTTCACGCATATAAACAAAGCCTCTTGAAACAATGTCCGGCCCTGCCACTATTTCGTGAGTGTGCGAGTCGAGCGTTACAACCACGACAATCAGCCCGCCCTCTGCAAGCAGCTTTCTGTCGCGGAGCACGATGTTTCCTACGTCCCCCACTCCCAGACCGTCTACCAGCACTCTTCCTGCGGGCACGCTGCCGGTAATCTTACACTTGGAGTCGTTAAGCTCTATAACGTTTCCGATTTCTGAAATAAAGATGTTTTTCTTGGGAATCCCCATATCTTGTGCAAGCAGTGAATGTCTGAAAAGGTGCCTGTATTCTCCGTGAACGGGGATAAAGAACTTCGGGTTAGCCAAAGACATAATTATTTTAAGCTCTTCCTGGCACGCGTGGCCGGAAACGTGCACGTCTGCCAATGATTCGTAAATCACGTTGGTATCAAGCTTGTAAAGCTCGTTTATAACGTTTGAAACAGCCTTTTCGTTGCCCGGAATCGGGTTTGCGGATATAACCACAGTGTCCGAAGGGCCGAGCGTAACCTTTCTGTGCTCGGAAAAAGCCATTCTCGTAAGCGCGCTCATCGCTTCTCCCTGGCTGCCCGTAGTGATAATAACAAGCTTGTGAGGAGGGTAGTTTGTAATCTCGTCGATGCTGATCAGCATTCCCTTTGGTATCTTCATATGCCCAAGCTCCATAGCCACAGAAACTACGTTTTCGACGCTTCTGCCTGAGAGGGCAATCTTTCTTCCGTACTGTGCCGCAGCGTTTACAATCTGCTGCATTCTGTGAATGTTTGAAGCAAAGGTTGCAACAATAATTCTGTTTTTAGAGTTGTTTCTGAATATGTCGTCAAACGCCACGCCAACAGTGCTTTCGCTCATCGTAAAGCCCTGTCTTTCGACGTTTGTGCTGTCCTGCATAAGGGCGAGCACACCCTTTTTGCCCAGCTCACCAATCCTTGCAAGGTCAATCATCTTTCCCTCGATAGGAGTCGTGTCGATTTTAAAGTCGCCGGTGTGTAAGATTACGCCGACCGGAGTGTGAAAAGCTATCATAGCAGCGTCAGGAATAGAATGTGTGCTGCGGATAAACTCCACACGAAATTCCCCGATTTTAAGCACGTTTCCCGGCAGAACAGCTCTTAGCTTTGCTACCTTGTCAAGCCCGTGCTCTTTAAGCTTGTTTTGCACAAGCCCGATAGTAAGCCTTGTACCGAAAACAGGCACGTTGAACTTGCTCAGAAAGTACGGCAAAGCGCCGATGTGGTCCTCGTGACCGTGAGTCAAAACAACTGCTCTGATTTTCGCCTGATTTTTTTCAAGATAAGTAAAATCAGGGATAACAATATCCACACCGGGCATTTCCTCGTCGGGAAACGCCATACCGCAGTCCAGAACAATTATGTCATTACCATATTCAAAGACGGTAATGTTCTTTCCGATCTCTTCCAGACCACCCAGCGGGATTATTTTTAAATTTTGTTTTTTTGCCACAGTTTAACCTCCATAAAGTATATTTTCCGTACGTAATAATGCTTGGCAAATTTATTTGTTTTAACAATTAAATTTAGAAATTATACCTGCCCCTTGAAGAGCCGTCCATAAGTATATCGAGCATATCCAAAGACTTGCCCGTTCCGATTGCAACGCATGAAATCGGGTCCTGTGCGACTTCGCAGTGGATACCTGTCTCGCGTGCGATAAGTCTGTCAAGACCCCAGACAAGCGCACCGCCGCCTGTCATAACGATACCTTTTTCACTGATATCGCCAACAAGCTCCGGAGGAGTCTGTTCAAGCACAGTCTTTACGGCGTCAACGATAGCGTACGCCGGCTCTTCGAACGCTTCGAACATTTCGTCAGCAGTAACGGTAAGAGTCTTCGGCAATCCCGAAACAAGGCTTCTGCCCCTGATTTCAATAGACTCAGGACGAATCTTTTTGTCTTCCTCAGTTCTTTCAAAAACACAGCCGATGCTGATTTTAAGCTGCTCAGCAGTACGCTCACCAATAAGCACGTTGTGCTTTTTACGGATATATTTAACGATAGCTTCGTCAAACTTGTCTCCCGCAATCTTAATAGATTCGGAAACAACAATACCACCCAAAGAAATTACAGCGATGTCGGTAGTACCGCCGCCGATGTCGACAATCATTGTACCGCTTGGCTTGGAAATGTCAATACCTGCGCCGATAGCCGCTGCGATAGGCTCTTCGATAAGGTA
This sequence comes from Clostridia bacterium, assembly GCA_045660545.1. Classification (GTDB taxonomy): domain Bacteria; phylum Bacillota; class Clostridia; order Monoglobales; family Firm-18; genus JAZREA01. The sequence goes on from JAZREA010000002.1 coordinate 75,418, forward strand.
TGTCTTGCTTGCGCCCGCCTGGGTTGATGCGTCGATAACGGCACGCTCTTCAACCTCTGTTACACCGCTTGGTACACAAATCATAACACGCGGTTTAAAGATACGCTTTTTGCAAACCTTGTCTAAAAAGTGCCTAAGCATCTTTTCTGTCATATTATAGTCAGAAATAACACCATCTCTTAAAGGTCTTATTGCTATAATATTACCAGGAGTACGCCCAAGCATACGTCTTGCTTCTTCACCAACTGCCAAAAGTCGGTTGGTGTTTGTGTCCATAGCCACAACAGAAGGCTCTTTTAAGACAATACCCTTTCCTTTAACATTTACAAGAACAGACGCTGTTCCAAGGTCGATACCAATGTCGTTGTTAAGCTTAAAGAAATCGCTCAAACCAAATTTTGATTTCATAATCAATTAATCCTCCGTTCGTTTTTGTTTTAAAATTCCATGATTCTGACCGCGGTCATTGAATCCTGGAGAGTTTTTTCTTTTATAATGTCAGTGGTAGATTTAATCTCCGCACAAAGACTGTCTTTGTTTTTGTCGATATATTCAATCTGTGCGACAAGCTCGTCTGCCGTTACGCTTTGCGCGTCAAACGCCTTTAAACACGACCACTGCTTGATTATAGCGTCGATTTTCGGGTCGTACGAAAGCGCGATAACAGGCACGCTCATGCTAAGCGCATATATCAGCGCGTGCAGCCTCATCCCAAGTACAAAGCGGCTGTGCTTAATGCAGTTTAAAAGCGACTCTATCGAGCCTGTGTTTTCAAACACAAGACCGTCGCATTTTTTTGCAACCGAAGAGCAAATCTCAAGGTCAAGCCTGTTTTGCATAGGTACAAACACGGGGGTATAACCGTAAGCCTGCTTGATTTTTAAGCAAACGTCGGAAATAATTTCCCCAAAGTTTTTCGGGAGCTTCTTCCACCGCCTGATAGAGACGATAAAATACTTCTCGCCGTAAGGAGAAGGAGCGTCGGCGCATTGTAGCGCAAAGGCAGGGTCCGCGGTAACAATCGCTTCTCTTTTTAGCCCCATATCAATAAGCTCCTGATAAGAGTCTGAGTCGCGAAGGGAAATAACGTCCACTTTTTCAAGCATCTTTACACAGTCCTTGCGGTTGCGTATGTTTTGCAAAGGACCGATTCCGTTCGCATACACCATAACCTTCGCCCCGAAGAACAAGGCCAGCTTTATAATCGCCGAATAATATTTGTAAGACTTTGTGCTTGTAACGTCCTGCAAAAGACTTCCGCCGCCGCTGATTAAAAGGCGAGTGTGCCTTAGCGTGTTTATAATCTGCGGGAAGTTAAAGCGGTTAATGCTTTGTACCCCTAAGAGAGATGCCGTCTCCGACGGGTTTGCTGATAAAACTGTTATCGAAACGTCGGGCTTTTGCTGCCTGAGGCTTGTAATAATCGACTTTAAAAGCGAGTCGTCGCCCGTGTTTTTAAAGCCGTAATATCCTGATATAAGTACGTCGTTTTTCCTAAACGGATTTTTTTCGAGGAGCTTTTTGTACGCAGCCTCGTAGTCGTTCGTCATTCTTCCTACCGAGTAGTTATCCAGTATAAACTGTCGGTTGTACCTTGCCATTTCGTCCATCCTGCCGCCGTCCGTAATCTTGCAGATGTCGGCATAAAGTAATTCGTCAGACGGCATCTCGCATCCTCGGCAACAGAAGTTGGTCTTTATGGATATGTCCGTCTTACTTTCGTCGAATATTCCGATGTAGCCCTCGTTTCCTGCGATTATAACAGGCTTTTGCGCAGACATGGCTTCAAGCGCCGAGCGCGAAACACCGATAAACATATCCCCGCACGCAACAAACTTGTTGATGTCCGTCCGCGCGCCTGTGGTGATTATTATTTTATCACCAAGAGCGGTGTTTGTGTCGTCGGCCGCCTTTTTTAGCCTGTCGTAGTCGTTTCCGCCGCCCACGATTATAATCTGTAAGTCTTTGTTCTTTTCATACAGCTTTGGCGTGATGTTAATCAGGTTAAAAGCCACGGCGCTGCGGTCCGTGTCGATTCTGCTGACATACACAATTCTGAATTTTCCATCCAAAAGCCCAAACTCTTCTTTTATGTCAGAAAAGTCAACGTCAGGGCCAAACTTTTTGGTGTCGATTCCGTTTATAGTAACGTCAACCTTGCTTTCGTCGTATCCGTAAGAGTCTTTAAGATATTTTTTGATGTCGTTGCTGACGGCGACACTGCGCTCGCCCCAGAAGGAAATCCTCTTTAACAAAAAGTTTGTTTTAAACACCCAGTGAGCGGATGTGATAAAGCGAAACTTTAATCTTCTTTGTAACAACTTACATATAAAGGAGGGGATTCTCGCGTGTGCGTGCACGATGTCAAAGCCGCCGCTTTTAATAACCTTGTAAAGCCCGAAGTAAGACTTTAACACATTGTGAGGCTGCTTGTTGTGCAAGGGCAGTTTGAAGTGTTCAATACCGTAGCGGCCTATTTCGGCCTCAAAGGCACCGCCGTTTGAAGCCACACATACCGTGTGTCCGCGCTTTGTAAGTTCTATCGCAAGCTCGGCAACGTGCGTTTCCGCTCCGCCGATTTCAAGCCCCATAAGCACCATAAGAATCTTCAAAGCTTATTCCCCCTTGTCAAAGATAACCCCAACAACTCCGCTTCCCGCGTGTGTTGATATAACACAGCCTAAGTCGTACGTTTCAATTTCCGGGTTATCAAGCCTTTCTTTAAGCATGCTTATTGCTTCGGCGCAGGCTTCGTCCGCGTCTCCGCTTGCAATCCATATTTTAGACTTGCCGTCGTACTTTCCCACGGAAAGACTAACTATTTTTTCAAGCGACTTTACCTTGCCGCGCTCTTTTCCGATGCACTCAACAAGCCCGTCTGCAATAGTAAGGATAGGCTTTATTCCCAAAAGCCCGCCTACAAAAGCCACCCCCGGCTTTATGCGTCCGCCTTTTTCGAGGAACTTTAAGTCGTCGACTAAGAAGAAAGCACAGGCGTTAGCAGTGTTTTCCTCATAAGTTTTTATAACTTCTTCAAGCTCTGCGCCCTCAGCGGCCTTTTTAGCCATCTCAACAACAGCCTTGCCGTACATAATCGAGTACAGATTGCTGTCTATTATGGTAATGTTAGGCTCTTTACCAAGCTCTTCTTCAAGCTGGCTTTTAACCAGCAGCGCGGCGTTGTGGCCGCCGCTTCCCTTGGCAGACATAGTAACAAAGACCTGGTGGTCGTAATTGTCTAAGTTTTTGCGAAACTCCTCTTCGATAGTTGCCATAGACACCATACTCGTAGTAGGTATCTGCTCCATAGTGCGTAAGCTTTTGGAATATTCTCTTCCGTCCAAATCGTAGCGGTCGCGGTAAATTTTACCGTCCATTACGATGCAAATCGGAAGATAAGAGATATCGTATTTGTCAATATACTTCTGAGGAATATCACTTGCAGAGTCAGTTATAATTTTAATACGAGCCATGTAGCATGCCCTCCTGTAATAATTGGTCAAATCCTTTTTGTCTTAAAAATTCGTATGCAGCAATCGCCACCGAGTTGGAAAGGTTAAGCGACCTTGCCTCGTCTATCATAGGTATTCTTACACACCTGTCGTCGTAATGCTCTTTTAAAAACGGCTCAGGCAGCCCCTTCGTCTCTTTTCCGAAGAGCAGATACACCTCGTCGGGAAAGTCTATTTCCGTGTAGCACCTTGGCGCTTTTGTAGTGAAGTAGTAAAGGTTGTCGCCGTCGTGTTTTTGCATAAAGTCGTCCAGACTTTCGTAGTATGTGATGTCTAAAAGGTGCCAGTAGTCAAGCCCCGCCCTTTTTAGCTTTTTGTCGTCGATTTCAAAGCCCAGAGGCTTCACAAGATGAAGTCTGGCTCCCGTAGCGGCGCAGGTTCTTGCGACGTTTCCGGTGTTTTGGGGGATTTCAGGCTCCACCATAACTATGTTTAATTTGTGCAAAGATTTCACTCTCCCCAAAATTTTCTGTCAAGGCTTCTGTACTGTATAGCTTCCGCAAGCGCTTCGAGCGTAATGTCCGCCTCGCCGTTTAGGTCGGCTATTGTGCGCGCCACTTTTAATATTCTGTCGTGCGCCCTCGCCGAAAGGCCTAAGTTGTCAAACGCCGAGCGCAAAACCTCACGCAGCTTTGGTGTAAGCTTGCAGTATTTTCTTATTTGTGCCGCACTAAGCTGTGAGTTTGTAAATATTCCTTCGTCTTTGTATCTTTCAAGCTGAATTTTGCGTGCCTTTTCAATTCTTGTCTTAACGCTCTGGCTCGACTCTTCTTTCGCGTCGGAAGAAAGAGCGCCGAAGGTAACTGACGGCACCTCTACGTGCAGGTCAATCCTGTCGAGAAGAGGACCGCTTATCTTGCTCATATACTTCTTCTTTTGCATAGGTGTACAGCTGCACTCTCTGCTTGGGTCCCCGTAGTAACCGCACTTGCACGGATTCATCGAAGCGACCAAAAGCACGTTTGACGGGTATGTACAGCTCGAGTTAATTCTCGATATATTCACCTTGCCGTCTTCAAGCGGCTGGCGCATAACTTCAAGCGCAGGACGCTGAAATTCCGGCAGCTCGTCTAAAAACAAAACGCCGTTGTGCGCAAGGCTGATTTCCCCCGGCCTCGGCACCGTTCCGCCGCCGACAAGCCCTACGGACGAAATCGTGTGGTGCGGACTGCGAAACGGCCTCGTCGTAACAAGCGACGTGTCAGGCTCAAGCACTCCTGCAACCGAATGTATCTTGGTAGTTTCCAAAGCCTCCTCAAACGTCATGGGAGGCAGTATTGACGGGATTCTTTGTGCCAGCATAGACTTGCCGCTTCCCGGGCTGCCAATCATTAATATATTGTGCCCGCCGGCTACGGCTACCTCGATAGCTCTTTTAACGCTCTTTTGCCCCTTGACGTCGGCAAAGTCGAGCGCGTTAGATACCCCTTCGGCAAAAATCCTGTCTATGTCCGCAACAGTCGGCTTTATTTTTGCGTTTCCGTTTAAGTGGTCAACAAGCTCTTTAAGAGTTTTCACACCTATAACGTCTATGCCCGTAACAACGGAAGCCTCGCAGGCATTGGACAAGGGCAAAAACACGGTCTTAATCCCGCTTTCCTTTGCATGAATAACCATAGGCAAAACGCCGTTTACGGCTCTTAGCTCTCCGTCGAGCGAAAGCTCGCCCAAAAAGGCGCAGCCCTCTTCGGAGCCTTTGTCTATCTGTTCGGAGGCGAGCATAATCGCCACCGTTATCGGCAGGTCGTAAGAAGGCCCTTCTTTTTTTCTGTCTGCGGGCGCTAAGTTTACGGTAATGCGCTTTGTCGGACAGATATAACCGCTGTTTTTAATAGCGGCCCTGACCCTTTCTTTACTTTCTTTTACGGACGTGTCGGGCAGCCCAACTATGTCAAAGGCAGGCAAGCCGTTGGATATATCGACTTCTACTGTTACAATATATCCGTCAATTCCCGATATACCGGTGCTTGATGCTTTGGCAAGACTCATTTTCCACCCTCCACAATAATAAAGCCAAAAAGCCTTGTAATTTAAACTCTTCCATTATCATATTATAACCAATATTGCACATTTTTTCAAGTGTTTTGGACAATTTTAAAAAAACTCTTTATTTTTTGGCCACAATGTGCTAAAATATACAAAATAGGCATAATTTGCCTGATTGGTTTTAATATTAAATATCTCGAATAACAGATTGTTTGGAGGAGTTTTTTTGATAAGAAGTATGACGGGCTTCGGAAGAAGCGAAAACACTGTAAACGGCTACGACGTTTCGGTAGAGGTCAAGGCGGTTAACCACCGCTACGCTGACTATAACATCAAGCTTCCCAGGGTTTACAGCTTTTTGGAAGAGGACATAAAAAAACATTTTCAGCAGTACATAAGCCGCGGCAAGGTCGACGTTTTTCTTACAATATTCAAGGAAAATGACGACACCAAGGAGGTTGTGTTAAACGAAGCGCTTGCAGAAAGCTACGTTAACGCACTCCGTAAGATTGCAGAAAAGTTCGAGCTTAAGAACGACATAAGCGTCTCGTCGGTTGCAAGGTATAACGACATATTTACTCTAAAATGCGAGCCCGAGGACGAAGAGCTTGTCAGAGAGGCTGTTATTTCTGTTGCGCACTCCGCGCTGGAAAGCTTTTTGGCGGCGAGAGAGCGCGAGGGAGAAAAGCTCGCAAAGGATATGACCGCAAGGATTGCTACCATAAAGCAAGAGGTCTTAAAGATTGAGAAAATAGCTCCCGACACAGTAATTGAGCACAAAAACAATATAGAGCAGCGCATAAGAGAGCTTTTGGGCGACGCCAAGGTGGATGAAAACCGCCTGCTCACCGAAACTGCAATCTATGCGGACAAGCTTTCTGTAAATGAAGAAATCGTAAGGCTAAAATGCCACCTTGAAGAGTACGACAGAATAATGCAAAAGGGCGACGCAGTAGGAAGACGACTCGACTTTTTGCTCCAGGAGATGAACCGCGAGACCAACACAATCGGCTCGAAGTGCAACAACCTTGAGGTTTCCAACATTGTTATCAATATAAAGGCAGAGCTTGAAAAGGTCAGAGAACAGCTCCAGAATTTAGAGTAGAGGGTGATTTTTTGAAACTGATAAATATAGGCTTTGGCAACTTGGTTTCGGCAGAGAGAATCGTCGCAATCGTAAGCCCCGAGTCTGCACCGATTCGCAGAATCATCCAGGAGTCCAAGGACCGCGGTATGTTAATTGACGCAACCTGCGGCAGAAGGACAAGGGCTGTTGTAATCTCTGACAGCGACCACATAATATTAAGCGCAATTCAGGGCGAAACAATCGCGCACAGAATGGACAAGGAGAGTACAGAAGGTGAAGAATAAGGGTGTTATGGCGGTAGTTTCCGGCCCGTCCGGTGTGGGCAAGGGTACGGTGTGCCAGTATATCGTTGACAATTACGAGGGCTTCTTTTTGTCCGTATCGGCGACTTCGAGGTCGCCTCGTCCAATCGAACAGGACGGAGTCCACTACTACTTTAAAACCGAGCAGGAGTTTAAAGATATGATAAAAAACGGCGAGCTTTTAGAGCACGCCCAATATGTAGGTAAATACTACGGAACTCCAAAGGCTCCGTGCATGGAGCACATAGATAAGGGCGAAAACGTAATTTTGGAAATCGAGGTACAGGGCGGAATGAAGGTTAAGTCCAACGCGCCTGATACCGTGATGATTTTTGTTGTTCCTCCGTCGATGGAGGAGCTAAGGGCAAGGCTTGTAGGCCGAAACACTGAAAGCGCCGAGGTCATAGAGCAAAGGCTTAAAAGAGCAAAGGAAGAGTTAAAGCTTATGGAGGACTATGACTATATAGTCGTAAACGACACAGTCGAGTCCGCAGCGAAGCAGATTTTAAGTATTATAGAGGCGGAGCGAAGGAAGGCTTCGCACACACTAAACAATATCAAGGAGGGACTGGGATTATGATTTACCCACCGATCAAAGAACTAACAGAAAAAGCAAGCAGCAGATACGCGCTGGTAATCGCGGCGGCGAAAAGAGCAAGAGAAATTTCCGCAGAGGCAGATTCAGAGGTTTCAAAGCCTTTAATCGAAGCAATCCGCGAAATAGAAGACGGCAAGGCAATCATTTCAAAAAATTAAAAAAACTATTGACATTACAGACAGCTTCGTATATAATAAGAATACTGTCAAAATGGCAAGAGTTTGCTGTTAACAGCAAATTAACTATACACAATCGAAGGAGGAAACTATAATGTTGCAGACTTATCAGCCCAAAAAGCGCCAGAGAAAAAAGGTGCACGGTTTCAGAGCTCGTATGGCTACTGCTAACGGCAGAAAGGTTCTCGCTCGCAGAAGAGCAAAAGGCCGCGCTAAAATCTGTGCGTAGTCTTTGTTATGAAACATACGCTTTCATTAAACAAGAACACACTGTTCAGACGATTATACTACCGCGGTAAAGCTTTTTCTACGCCGTATTTTGTCCTGTACGTTATGCGTTCGGGGTCAAAGGTCAACAGACTGGGTTTTACCGTGAGTAAAAAAATCGGCAAGGCGGTTGCACGTAACAGGGCAAGGCGCCTTATGTACGAGGCTTTTCGTCTTTTCGAGCCACGCACGAAAAAAGGCTACTACATGGTGATGGTTGCGCGCTTTGCGGTTTTAAATGTACATTTTACCGAGATTTGCGATGCGCTTTTGTCCACGCTTGAAAAGGCAGAGCTTTTGGAACAATAATTATGAAAAGAGCAATTATATTTGTTGTAAAACTGTATAGGCGTTACATATCGCCGCTTAAAAAACCTTGCTGTCGTTTTTATCCTACCTGTTCTCAGTATTGCATTGAGGCGGTGGAGAAATATGGTGCGGCACGGGGTTTATTTTTATTTATAAAACGAGTTTTAAGATGTCACCCGTGGAACAAGGGCGGTTACGACCCGGTTCCGTGACGTTACCGACATATTGGAGGCTTATATAATGGCATCAATTTACAGAATTTTTGGTAGTTTGCTCGCTTATTTATACGATTTGTTTGGACAAAACTACGGTTGGGCGCTTGTAGGCTTTACCCTTGTGGTTAACCTTATTTTGCTCCCGCTTACACTTAAACAGCAAAAGTCCACTGCCGAAATGCAGTTAATCCAGCCCGAGCTTAATAAGTTACAGGCGAAGTATAAAAACGATAAAGAAAAGCTCAATACCGAGATGATGAAGCTTTATCAGCAAAACAACATCAACCCGATGAGCGGATGTCTGCCGCTTTTGATTCAGCTTCCTATTATCCTTATTTTGTATCAGGTAATAATAAAGCCGCTTTCTTATATGGTAGGGCTTAGCGCGGAGCAGCTTACAGAGCTTCAGGCGCTGGTTTACGGCAACACGGACACAGCCACTAACATATTGAACCAGCTGACTCTTGCTGCCGATGCTGCAAAGCTTGGCGCAGAGAAATTATCTGAGCTTTCGTTTGCTTTTACAAGCATTAACTTCAACTTTTTCGGGCTTGACCTTGGCGCTACACCAAGCCTTGGCAACCCCAGCCTTTTGTGGATAATCCCTGTGCTTGCAGGTGCTACAACATACCTGCTTTCCTGGTACACAACCTACACCACAAATGCTAAAAAGACAGAGGATGAAAAGAAAAAGGCACAGGACAACCCGGCTGCCGGCCAGATGCAGACGATGAACAAGATTATGCCGCTGATCACGGTGTATTTTGCGTTTACTTTCGCTGCGGGAATCGGTTTTTACTGGATAATGAACAACATATTCAGGTTCTTACAGCAGGTGGTTGTTACACAGATGATTACTAAAAAGAAAGACCCGTTGGTTATAGAGCCGAAAGGCAAGAAATAAGTTTTGACGTTTTACGGGAAGGAAAGGTAGTTTTTATAATGACTAGAAGAGAAGTGTTTACGGGCAAGACCGTAGACGAAGCTATAGAAAAAGCTCTTGAAAAGTTTGGCACAACAAGAGAAAATGTAGAGACCTATGTAGTCGAAGAAGGCTCAAAGGGTATTTTCGGCCTTGGCGTTAAGGAGGCTAAGGTGCGCGTTTCCTTTAACGAGGAAAAGATTGAAAACGTTAAGATTTCAATCAGCACAGACGACATCGCAGAGGCTAAAAAGCCGTCTCCCAAGCCACAAAAGAAGCAGCCCAAGGCGCCAAAGGAGCCGGAGATTGAAGTTTTAGACTCTATTGACGACTTGAAAGAGCCTGCTCGCGTTCGCCCCGAGAGAAAGAGCACATACTCCGCAGAGGCGGTTGCAGACGCAGTTGCTTTCGTTTCTGATATAGTTAAAAAGATGGGTACAGACTGCGAGGTATCTGCTGTTGACGGCGAAGCAAGAGTCGTTGTTACAGGAGAGCAGGTTGGCGTTGTAATCGGCAGACGCGGCGACACTATCGACGCTATTCAGTACCTTACAAATCTTTATGTTAACAAAAACCGTCACGGCGACGACTATTGCAGAATCACAGTAGACACAGAAAACTACCGTGCACGTCGCGAGGAGACATTAAAGAGGCTTGCAAACAGCATGGCGAATAAGGTTGTAAAGGCTAGAAAAGATATGTTCTTAGAGCCTATGAACCCGTACGAAAGAAGAATAATACATTCCGCTTTGCAAAAGCATAAATATGTTGATACAAAAAGCATAGGTGAAGAGCCTAACAGAAGAATTGTAGTTACATTGAAAAAGTAGTTTTAAGGGCTGTTACATATTTGTGTAACAGCCTTTTGTGAATTTTGCGCAAATTTGTTACGAGGTGATAGTATGACTGTTGCGGCGATATCTACGGCAAACACAGTAGGCGGTATAGGCATAGTGCGCCTTAGCGGCGAAAGGGCAATCGAGATTGCAAACAAGGTTTTAAGTAAAGATATTACTGATGCAAAAAGCCACACCATGCAGCTTTGTAAGGTTATGGTGGGAGGGGCGCCTGTTGACGAGGTTTTGGTCAGCGTCTTTCGTGCGCCGAAAAGCTATACGGGCGAGGACGTTGTAGAGATAAACTGCCACGGTGGGCTTCGTGTTTGTAAGATGGTGCTCGGTGCAGTGTGCGAAAACGGCGCAGCCGTTGCACCTGCGGGCGAGTTTACAAAGCGCGCGTTTTTAAACGGCAAGATAGACCTTAGTCAGGCAGAGGCGGTTGCCGATATAATAAACGCCGACACAGACGACGGCGTTCTGGTAGCGGCAGGCCAGCTTGACAAGAAGCTGTCGGACAAAATCAATTCTTTAAGAAGCGCCCTTATAGACTCCACTTCTCACGTTCTTGCGATGATAGACTTTTCCGAAGAGGGCGTAGAGGAGCTTGACTATACCGACTTAAAGGACAAGCTCTGTAATATAAGGGACGAAATATCCGCTCTTATCTTGTCCGCCGACAGCGGAAAGATTATCAAAAACGGCGTGGACACCGCCATAATAGGCAAGCCCAATGTCGGTAAGTCCAGTATTTTAAACACTATCTGCGGCGAGGATAGAGCAATAGTTACCAATATCGAGGGCACAACAAGGGACGTAATAGAAACACAGGTTAGTATCAAGGGCTGCAAGCTCAACCTTTTGGACACCGCGGGCATAAGAGCCAGCGACAACACAGTGGAGCAAATCGGTGTCGAGCGTTCCAAAAAGGCGATTGTAAACGCCGACCTTGTCTTTTTAGTGCTGGACGGCTCGGTTGAGATGGACTCCCGCGACGAAGAGGTTATAAGCCTCGCGCCGCCTGACAAGACAGTGTGCCTTGTTAATAAAAGCGACCTTCCCGCCGCTTTTGACGTGCAGGACAGGTTTTTAAAAACGATAAAGGTCTCTGCCGCAACGGGCGAGGGTTTTGACGAGCTTTACGACTATGTTTATGAAAAGTACAGTGTAGGCGACTTAACAGAGAAGGTTGTCATCACAAACCAAAGACATAAAGACAGTCTTATTAAGGCAAAGTCGCTTGTCGATACGGTTTTGGGCTCTATGGAGATGTCGGTTCCGTTTGATATAATCTTAGGAGATATCGTGGTAGCCGTCTCAGCCTTGGGCGAAATCGGCGGAATGACAGTAAGCGACGAAATAATAGACAGTATTTTTGCCAACTTCTGTGTGGGCAAGTAAAAAGAGAGGAAGCCGTTATGTCAAATTATTTTGCAGGAGAATATGATGTAATAGTTATAGGCGCGGGACACGCAGGCTGTGAGGCGGCGCTTTCTTGTGCAAGGCTTGGTATGAAGACCCTGATATGTACAATAAACTTAGACGCCATCGGCAATATGCCGTGCAACCCGTGCATAGGAGGCACTGCAAAGGGCCACTTGGTTCGCGAAATAGACGCGCTCGGCGGCGAAATGGGTAAGGTGGCGGACGCCACTTTCATACAGTCGAGGATGCTTAATAAGGGCAAAGGCCCTGCGGTTTATTCCCTTCGCGTTCAGTCCGACAGGCGAGCGTATCAGGAAAAGATGAAGCAGGTTTTGGAAAACGAGCCGAACTTAGACGTCAAGCAGTGCGAGGTTGTCGAGATTTTGCACGACGAAAATAATAAGGTCAGCGGGGTAGTAACCCACCTTGGCGCAGAGTTTAGCACAAAGGCGGTTATTATTTCCTCGGGAACATATCTTCGTGGCAGGATTTTTGTGGGCGACGCGTCTTACGACGGCGGCCCCGACGGGATGTTTGCCGCAACAAAGCTGACAGACAGCCTAAACAGTATGGGCATAAAGACTATGCGCTTTAAAACAGGTACGCCTGCCCGTGTTAATAAAAACACGGTCGACCTTTCAAAGTTCGAGGTACAAAACGGCGACGACGAAATAGTCAACTTTTCGTTCACTACCAAGACACACGGTGAAAATAAGATACAGTGCTACTTAGGCTATACTAACGAAAAAACTCACGAGGTAATCCGCGAGAATTTGCACCGCTCCCCTCTTTTCGGCGGCAAGATTGAGGGCGTCGGCCCCAGATATTGCCCGTCTATCGAGGACAAGGTTGTAAGGTTTGCGGATAAAGAACGCCACCAGTTCTTTTTAGAGCCTTGTGGGCTTAATACAGAAGAAATGTACGTTCAGGGAATGTCCTCTTCTTTGCCCGAGGAAGTGCAAATCGCGATGTACCGCACAATTCCGGGCATGGAGAACGTCCACTTTATGCGCACAGCGTATGCGATAGAGTACGATTGCATAGACCCGACACAGCTAAAACCGACTCTGGAATTTAAAAATGCGGAGGGCCTTTACGGCGCAGGCCAGTTTAACGGAAGCTCGGGCTACGAGGAGGCTGCGGCACAGGGCCTTATGGCGGGTATAAATGCTGCTTTGAAGATAAAGGGCAAAGACCCTGTCGTGCTTTCGCGCTCCGACGCGTATATCGGCGTGCTTATAGACGACCTTGTAACCAAGGGCACTAACGAGCCGTACCGTATGATGACCGCCCGCGCAGAGTACAGACTTTTGTTAAGACAGGACAACGCGGACATACGCCTTACACCAATCGGCCACGAAATCGGGCTTATAGACGACGAACGCTACGCAGAGTTTTTAGCTATGAAAGAAATCGTCGAGACGGAAAAGCTTCGCCTTGCAAAGAAGACAATCTCCCCAACCGACGAGGTAAACGCCTTTTTAACCTCGCACGGCTGTACGGAAATTTCAACAGGCGTAAAGCTTATAGAGCTTTTAAGAAGGCCACAGCTTAGCTACAACGACCTTCGCGCAATAGATGATGAAATGACCATTACCGACTCAAATATAGTAGGAATCGTAGAGACCGACATAAAGTACGAGGGCTACATAAAGCGTCAGATGGACCAGGCGGAGCAGGTTAAAAAGCTTGATAACAAAAAGCTTCCCGAAGATATAAACTACGACGATATATACGGCCTTCGTATAGAGGCAAGGCAAAAGCTTAACGAAATAAGGCCCGCTTCGGTAGGCCAGGCTTCGAGAATTTCGGGCGTTTCGCCCGCGGATATTGCGGTGCTTTTGGTATATTTAAAGTCAAAAAGGTAAAAATACCCTTAAAAGGGGTGTTTTTAAATGATAGTAGCGCTAACTTCGGATGCGATGTATTTAAAGGACGAGCTTATAAGGCGCGGCCACAGAGTGGTCTCGGCGGAGATGTACCGCGGAGCGATAGATGCGGTTGTTTATAAGGGCTCCGTTTCTGGTGTAAACCTTTGCCAGTCTAACTTTTCGGGCCACAGCGGGGTCCTTGCGGTAGACTGCACAGGAAAAAGCGCCATAAGCATAGACCACTATCTGAAATACAGGTCGTTTTCGTCGATATTTTAATTGACTAAACAGTAAAAGTGTGCTATTATGTATGTTGATAAAAGAGGTGTTTTCAATGATATATGTAGACAATGCGGCCACAACAAAGCTTGAGGCTAAAGTGTTTGAAGATATGACTCCGTACCTTACCGAAAACTACGGTAACGCGTCGTCGATTTACCAACTCGGCCAGGAGGCGAAGGCGGCAGTCGATAAGGCTCGCGCCGACGTTGCGGCTTGCCTTGGCGCTAAGGAAAGGGAAATCTTTTTCACAAGCGGAGGCTCCGAGTCGGACAACTGGGCGATTAAGGGCGTAGCTTTGGCGCTCAAAGATAAGGGCAACCACATTATAACCTCAAAAATCGAGCACCACGCGGTGCTTCACACTTGCGAGTTTTTGGAAAAGCAGGGCTTTGAGGTTACATACCTGCCTGTTGACGAGTACGGCAAGGTCAGCCCCGCCGAGCTTGAAAAGGCGATTACAGACAAGACTGTTTTAGTTTCAATAATGTTTGCGAATAACGAAATCGGAACGATTCAGCCGATTTCCGAGCTTGCGGCGGTTGCGCATAAGCACGGCGTGTGCTTCCACACCGACGCCGTTCAGGCGGTTGCGCACACCAAGGTTGACGTTTCAGAGTTGGGCGTTGATATGCTGTCGCTCTCTGCGCATAAGTTTGGCGGCCCAAAGGGCGTAGGAGCCCTTTATATCAAGACGGGGACTAAGGTTACAAACCTCATCCACGGCGGCCAGCAGGAGTACGGCAAGCGCGCAACTACCGAAAACGTTGCGGGCATCGTGGGCCTTGCGTCTGCGCTTAAACTTGCGACGCAAAACCTGGACGAAAATATCGCCAGGATGCAGTCTCTTCGCGACAGATATATAGACACAGTTTTAAAAGAAATTCCATATTGCAGGCTAAACGGCCACAGAACAGACCGCCTGCCCGGCAATACAAATATATCCTTCGAGTTTATCGAGGGCGAGGCGATGCTTCTTATGCTCGATATGGCGGGAATCGCGGCGTCGAGCGGCTCTGCTTGTACAAGCGGCTCTTTGGACCCGTCTCACGTGCTTTTGGCGATCGGCTTGCCGCACGGTATAGCGCACGGCTCTCTTAGGGTGTCGTTTTCACACCATAACACAGAGCAGGAGCTTGACGAAATAATAAAGGTGTTAAAGAATACAGTGCAGAGGCTTAGGGATATGTCCCCACTGTATGAAAAAGTTTTAAGAGGTGAAAGATAATGTTATATAGCGAAAAGGTAATGGACCATTTTTCTAACCCGAGGAACGTCGGCGAAATCGAAGACGCAAACGCAGTAGGCGAAGTCGGTAACGAAAAGTGCGGCGACATTATGAAAATATATATGAAAATCGAGGACGACATCATAAAGGACGTTAAGTTTAAGACGTTCGGATGCGGTGCCGCTGTTGCGACCAGCAGTATGGCGACCACCCTCGTTAAAGGCAAGAGCGTTGAAGAAGCGTTAAAGCTTACCAACAAGGCTGTTATGGAGGCTCTCGACGGCTTGCCGCCCGTTAAGGTGCATTGTTCCGTTTTGGCGGAGCAGGCTATACAGGCTGCAATCGAGGACTACTATAAGCGCCAGGGTATCGACCCAAAGGGTATTTTAAAAAGATGCGACCACAACTGCACAGAGTGCACCTGCCACAGCCATGAATAATCGTGTAGTTATAGGAATGAGCGGCGGAGTAGACAGCTCCGTAGGGGCAGCTATGCTCCAAAGGCAGGGCTATGAAGTTATAGGCGTTACAATGAAGCTATGGGAAGGAGAGCACAACGATGGTTGTTGCTCTCTTTCGGTAATTGACGACGCAAAGGCGGTTGCCGACCGCCTCGGTATAGAGCACCACGTAGTCGACTTTCGCGACGAGTTTAAAAGCTACGTCACAAGCTACTTTGTAGACGAGTATATGTCGGGCCGCACTCCTAACCCGTGCGTGCTTTGTAATAAGCATATAAAGTTCAATGCGCTCTTAAAGGTTGCGGACGAGCTTGGCGCGTCCTTTATTGCGACGGGCCACTACGCAAAGGTTGTGCAGCAGGACGGCCGCTTTTTGCTTGTTCGTCCCAAGGACGCTAAAAAGGACCAGACATATTTTCTTTACAATATGACGCAGAGCACACTTGGCCGTACTTTGTTTCCGCTTTATGATGTTACCAAGGCGCAGGCGCGCGAAATCGCGGCGGAAATTGGACTTTCTGTTTCCGAAAAGCCGGACAGCCAGGATATCTGCTTTGTTCCCGACGGCGACTATGCCCGCTTTTTGCTGACACAGGGCGCTAAAAGCTGTGAGGGTAACTTTGTTGATACAAATGGCGACGTCCTTGGCAAGCATAAGGGCATAATCCACTATACAGTGGGTCAAAGAAAGGGCCTTGGCATCGCTTTTAATAAGCCGATGTATGTGACACAGATAAATTCACTTACCAACGAGGTTGTCTTAGACGACGGCGCGAGCAGGTATAAAACAGGCCTTGTTGCTAAGGATATAAACCTTATTTCTATGGAAAAAATCGACAAAGAATTTAGATGTACTGCAAAAATCAGGTACAACGCCCCCGATGTCGCGTGTACGGTAAGCCCGCTTGATAATGGGTTTAAGGTAGACTTTGACGAGCCGCAGATGGCGGTTACACCGGGGCAGATGGTAGTTTTGTATGACCAAAATATAGTAATTGGCGGGGGAATAATTAGTGTTTGATTCTACATTTCCAAACCTTAACGATAAACAACGCGAGGCGGTTTACACCACAGACGGCCCCGTCTTAATACTTGCGGGCGCGGGCAGCGGCAAGACCACCACGCTTATAAACAGGGTTGCCTATCTGATTGGTACAAATAAGGCGTACCCAAGCCAGATTCTTGCCATCACCTTTACCAACAAGGCTGCTGCGGAGTTAAAGAGCAGGCTTTCGTCAATGCTCGGCGGCGAGGGCGACCTTGTTTGGGCGAGCACATTTCACTCTCTTTGCGTTCGCATTTTAAGAAGAGATATTGAAAGGCTGGGTTTCCCGTCCTCGTTTAACATATTCGACCGTGCGGACCAGCTCACAGTCGTTAAAGAGTGCCTAAAAGAGCTCAACATTGACGACAAGACACACCCGCCCAAGGGTGTGCTTAGCTTGATTGGCAGAGCCAAGGACGAGCTTATGACTCCCGATGACTTTGCAAAGGAGTACGAGTCTGACTTTAAAATGACCAAGGTCGCACAAATATATAAGCTTTATCAGGAAAAGCTTAAAAAGTACGGCTCCTTGGACTTTGACGATATAATTATGCTGACAGTTCGCCTCTTTGACGAACATCCCGAGGTTTTGGCGTTTTACCAAAGCCGTCTTAAATACATAATGGTAAACGAGTACCAGGACACTAACCACGCACAGTACAGGCTTGTTTCGCTTTTGGCAGACGCGCATAAAAACTTGTGCGTAGTAGGCGACGACGACCAGAGTATATATAAGTTCCGTGGAGCAAATATAGAAAACATCCTTTCTTTTGAAAAGCAGTATAAAAACGCAAGAGTAATCAAATTAGAGGAAAACTACCGCTCAACACAAAACATCCTCGACGCCGCAAACGAGGTTATCAAAAACAACCTCGGCAGAAAGGGCAAGTCGCTCTGGACAGACAAAGGCTCGGGCGAAAAGATTAAAATAATCGACGCCCAAAACGAGCACGACGAGGGCAAGCAGATTGCCGACATAGTTTCCGAGCTTGTTTTAAGCGAGGGTTATTCGTATAAGGACTTTGCGGTTTTGTACAGAACCAACGCACAGTCGCGTGTTATAGAAAATATGCTTATTAAAAGTGCAGTCCCCTACCGTGTGCTCGGTGGACTTCGCTTCTTTGACCGCAAGGAAGTCAAGGACGTAGTCGCGTATATGAAGCTTATAAATAACCCAAACGACAACGTCAGCTTAAAGCGTATTATCAACGAGCCCAAGCGCAAAATCGGTAAAAAGACCGTCGAGGACGCCGAAACGTTGTCCGCACAGCAAAATATAAGTATGTTTAATGTCTGTGAATCTTCAACGGGCAAGCTTAAAGATTTCGCGGATATGATAAATGCTATAAAGGAAAAAAGCTTTGGCGTTTCTAAGATGGTGGAGGAAATTCTGGACAAGACGGGATATTTGCAGTCTCTTGTTGATGAAAACACGGTAGAGTCAAAAACCCGAATCGAAAACATCCGAGAGCTTGTTACCGACGCCATGGAGTACGAGTCTTCCTGCCCCGAGGGCGAACAGCCGACCTTGGCAGGTTATCTTGAAAAGATTTCCCTCGTAGCGGACGTTGATAACTACGACGAAACCCAAGACGTAGTCGTTTTAATGACCTTGCACAGCGCAAAGGGGCTTGAATTCCCCGTTGTGTTCATCGCGGGTATGGAGGAGGGCATCTTCCCAAGCTTTATGTCCGTTGTTTCAAACGAAGAGCTCGAAGAAGAGCGACGCCTGTGCTATGTAGGCATAACAAGGGCAAAGCAAAGACTTTATATTTCGCACACTTTTTCAAGGAGCATCTACGGCTCGACGTCGTATAACCAGCCGTCGAGGTTTTTGGCGGAGATACCTTGCGAGCTTGTCGAGAGCAACAGGGTGTTCAAAAAGGTGGAATCTTCCGCTTTCGGTAGCTTTTCTTCCCCTGCCACACATACAAAGGTTAATTTAAGCGCCTCTGCAAAGACCGCCCCGACGGCGCAATATAGCTCGGGCGAAAGGGTAAGGCATCCAAAGTTCGGCGAGGGTACGGTGCTAAAAGCGACCACAGTCGGCAACGACGTTCATCTTGAAGTAATGTTCGACACGGTTGGGACAAAAAATCTTATGGCAGCGTACGCAAGGCTTGAAAAATTATAAATTAAGGTGATAGATATGGATTACAAAAACAACTGCGAAAACCTTTTCAAAGCGATAGCCTCTATAAAGAACGAGGAAGAATGCCGCAAGGTCTTCGAGGACTTGTTCACTATTAAGGAGACGCTGTCCTTAGCCCAAAGGCTGGAGGTAGCGCAGCTTTTAGACCAAAAGGAGATATACGCCGACATAGCCGAAAAGACGGGCGCAAGCTCCGCGACGATAAGCCGCGTTGCGCGTTGTCTAAACTATGGCTCGGACGGGTATAAAATCATTCTTGACAGACTAAAAGAGGACAAAAACGATGAGTAGTTATAACGATTTTGCCTATGTCTACGACAAGCTTATCGGCCAGGACTACGAGGCGTGGGCGGACTGTATCGAGCAGCTTTTTAAAAAAAGCGCCGTAAGCCCAAAGCTCGTTTTGGACCTCGGCTGCGGAACAGGCAGTATAACTAATATTTTAGCAAAGCGCGGTTACGATATGATAGGTGTCGACCTCTCGTACGATATGCTCGGCGTTGCCAGACAAAAGGCGGACGAAGAGGGCCTTGACGTTTTGTATCTGTGTCAGGACATAAGGAGCTTCGAGCTTTACGGAACGGTAGACGCGGTGATTTGCACACTCGACGTTTTAAATTACATAACCGAAAAGGACGAGCTTTCAAAAGTCTTTGCGCTGGTTAAGAATTATCTTAACCCCGGCGGAGTTTTTATCTTTGACATCAATACGACGTATAAGCTCTCCTCTGTTTTGGGCAACAACACCTTCGTAAACGAAGAGCAGGGTGTCTTCTATACCTGGGAAAACGAATACAAAGACGGGCTTAGCAGCCAGTACTTAACGTTCTTTGTAGAGAGCGATGACATGTACGAAAGGTTCGACGAAGAGCACTTCCAAAGGGCTTACAGCGTAGAGGAAATCGAGGAATTCTTACGCCAAAACGGCTTCGAAACGTTCATGATAAGCACCCCGCCAACCCTTGAAAAACCTGACAAAAACAGCGAAAAAGTAATCTTTTTGTCGAAATCTTTATGTTGACAAATTATGGTAGTTGTGCTATACTGTTCACATAATCTAAACGGTTATGCGAACAAATTTTAGGAGGCAATACAATGCAAAAAGGTAAGGTAAAATGGTTTAACGCGGAAAAGGGATACGGCTTTATTGAGAGCGAAGACGGCACAGACGTTTTTGTTCACTTCACTGCAATCAACATGGACGGTTACAAGTCGCTTGAAGAAGGCGCAGAGGTTTCTTTCGATGTTGTTGAAGGTGCAAAGGGCCCACAGGCTAGCAACGTTACCAAAAACTAATTCAGTTAATTTTAAACTTTAATATATAACGCTTTAGCACAAGACATTTTTACAGATTCTCGGCTGTTGCATTAATTATAAAGGAAAATTAAGTGAGAAAAAGCTCCGCTTTTGCGGAGCTTTTTATTTTTATACTATATCAACATTGTATTTTTCGAGCCAGTAGTCAAATTGTAACAGCCACGCGATAAGCTGCGGCTTGTTCATCAGCTGGCCAAACCACGTAACACTGTCGGCCTCGATAAGCTCTTTGTAAGCGCGGACGTTTAATATCTCTGCGAGCCTTCCGCGCGACAGCCTCTCACCCAGCATCTCTGTTACGTATTCCTCGTATTTCGGATTGTGCGTTATGGGGTATGGGCTTTTTTTACGGTGCAGAATTTTGTGTGGCAGATATTCGCACATCGCGTTTCGCAGCAGCGCCTTTTCCACCATGTTTTCGAACTTTATACTCCACGGCACGTTGTAGACGTATTCTGCAATTCTGTGGTCCGCAAACGGCACCCTGACTTCCAGCCCGTGCGCCATACTCATTCTGTCCTTTCGTTCGAGCAGGGAATTCATAAAATATCTTGTGGAAAGAACAGTAGCAATCCTCGACGTTTTCATATCGTCGCTGTCGTCGTCTAAAACGTCGACGTCATTAACAGTGCTGCGGTATATTTCCGACATATATTCGTACCCCGCTTTTGGTTTTGCTATCTTTTCGTCAAAAAGGTTGGCTCTCACCATCGGCCTGTGTATCCAGGGGAAGAAGTCCTTGTGTAGCATCTCAGGCCTGTAAAACCATGGGTAGCCACCAAATATCTCGTCCGAGCACTCGCCCGATATAGCGACGGTGTGCTCTTTTTTTACCTGCTCGCAGTAGTATAAAAGCGAAGAGTCCACGTCCGCCTGCCCCGGGAAGTCGCGGTAAATTACGGCGGGCAGCAGGTTTTGTGCCACGGTCAGCGTCGGCTGCGTCAGCACAGTGTGCCGTGTTCCCAGCCAGTCGGCAAGGTAGACCGCGTATTCGTCGTCCCCCTGCGGTTGGAACAACGACTGTTTAAAGTTCTTTTTGTTGTCCTCGTACTCAAAGGAATATGTCGAGAGTACCTCGCCGTTTTCGCGGTACGCCTTGGCCGCAACCGACGAAATAACGGAGGAATCCAGCCCGCCTGATAAAAAGGTACAAAGCGGAACGTCCGACACAAGCTGCCTTCTTATCGCGTCTTCTAAAAGCATTTTTGTATGCTCTGACGCCTCTTTTGGGCATCCTTTGAATTTTCGTGCTTTAAGCTTCCAGTATACTCTCTTTCTTAGCCCGTCTTTGTCAAATGTTGCGCACTCTGCGGGTAAGAGCTCAAAAACGTCTTTTATAATTCCGCTTCCGTTTATCGTTACGGGCGAGAGGAATAGTAGCTGCCATAGCCCGACTTCGTCAATTTCAGCTTCGACGTCGGGGTGAGTAAGTATGGCTTTTATCTCCGACGCAAACAAAAACGAACTATCCCTTATAGCGTAGAAAAACGGCTTTACGCCAAAGCGGTCCCGCGCCATAAAAACCTTTTGCTCAAAGTGGTCGTAAATTGCAAAGGCAAAAATCCCGTTTAGCTTCTCTACACATTCTTCGCCAAAGATTATGTAGCTAAGAAGCACTACCTCCGTATCACAACGTGTAATCGGCTTGACTCTTTGGGCCAAAAGCTCGTTTTTCAGCTCCCTTGTGTTGTAGATTTCTCCGTTGTATACGATGGTGTAGGTTTTGCCCTCGTGTGTAATCGTCATCGGCTGCTGCCCGTTTTGTACGTCCATAACAGACAGCCTGTTGTGGTGCAGCACCACCCCGTCTTTGCAAAACATATCCGTCTCGTCGGGGCCTCGGTGCTTCATTTTAGCGCCCATTTTTCTGACAATATCGGCGCTCGCGCGCTCCTTGTTCTTAAAATCAACAATTCCGCATATCGAACACATAACATCAACCTGCCTTTCGTCAATATTATATGCAATATGCGGAATAATTTTTACTATAATGTTGCGCTGACTACCCTGTCGTTTCCTGCCAGGTCCTTAGTTACCGCTATGTTTTTGTATCCGTTTTGGGCTAAAATTTCTATGAGGTCGTCCGCCTGGTCGTACCCGATTTCAAACGCGAGCAACCCTCCCGGCGCAAGATGCGTTGTCGCCTCGCGCGCAATCCGTCTGTAAAATATAAGCCCGTCCGCCCCTCCCGAGAGCGCAATGTGCGGCTCGTAGCCTTTTACATCCTCCATAAGCGTGGGGATAACGTCCTCGCGGATGTACGGAGGGTTTGATATAATGCAGTCGAATTTTTCGCCGGGGAATTCTTTTAGAATATCCGCCCTTGTAAACTGTATTTTTTCATCTACACCGTGATTTTTTGCGTTTTGCCGCGCCACATTCAAAGCCGCCTCTGATATATCGACCGCGACTGCGTTGCAGCCCGGGCAGTTTTTGAGCACGCTTATGGGTATGCATCCGCTGCCTGTGCCGATGTCTAAAATGTTGTAGGCATTGTTGCCTACAAACTCTATCACCTTTTCCACAAGAGTTTCCGTATCCGCTCTTGGGATGAGTACGTTTTCGTTAACAGTAAAATCCAGCCCCATAAACTCAGCCCGCCCGAGTATATACTGCATCGGCTCGCGGTTTAAGCGCCTTTTAAAAAGGCGGTAAAACTCCTCGTAATTTTCCACCTCTTCGTTTTTGTGCGTGATTAAATATACCGTGTCCACGCCCAGAAAGTAACACAAAAGGAGTCTGCAATCAAGGCTCGCAGACTCTATTTTTTCGTTTTTTAGCAAAGTTGTACATTCTTTTAAGATTTCAGAAATAGTCATATTACCACTTGTCGTCCTCTTTCGATTCGGTCAGTACCGCCTTTAAAGATTCAATCGCCACTTCAAGCTGGTCGTCGTCAGGCTCGCGCGTTGTTATAAGCTGAAGCCACATTCCCGGCATCGAAATAATCTTTGTAAAGAGGTTGTCGTGCCTTCCCGCGAACTTTATAATCTCGTACGAAATCCCCGCCACAACAGGCAAAAGAAGAATTTTAAACAGCGCTCTTTCAAGCCATGTAAGCCCCTTTGGTATGATGAGGAACACGATAACGCTGATTATCATAACGAAAATCAGAAAGCTCGTACCGCACCTTGGGTGCAGTCTGGAATTTTTCCTTGCGTTCTCAACCGTCAGCTCCTGGCCGTTTTCGTAGGTCGTAATCGTCTTGTGCTCAGCACCGTGGTACATAAAAACTCGCTTTATGTCCTTCATCTGCGACACGCCAATCAGATAAACGAGGAAAATCGCGATACGAATCGCCCCTTCGATAAGGAGCCTTGCCGTACCCTCAACCTCGATGCTTGTAACCTTTGTAATAAGCTCCGCAATAAAGTTCGGAAGCAGGAAGAACAACCCGATAGAAAAGGCAAGCGCAACAATTAAAGAAAAACAAATTACAACGTCCTTTATCTTGTCGCCCAGTTTTTCTTCAAGCCATTTTTCAAACTTGCTTTCCTCTGTCTCCTCGCCCTCGATGTCGAAAAATTGCGCAGAAAACATCAAAGCCTTGATTCCTATAACCATACTTTCGAAAAACGAAATACAGCCTCTTATAATAGGCAGCTTTAATATCTTGCTCTTTTGTAATACGGACGAAATCGGCCTCTTTTCAATTATAATTTCGTTGTCGGGCTTTCTGACGGCGATGGCTATTTCCTTCGGGCCTCTCATCATAATCCCTTCCATAATCGCCTGCCCGCCTATGCTTGTCTTGTGTTTTGCTTTTTTATCTTTCATTATAAAATCTCCTTTAACGAAACGCAGGAAATCGCCTTGTTGTCGGCAACAATAACGTGGTCTATAAGAGCTATTCCCATCGCGGATAAAAAGTCTTTAACCGTGCTTGTGGTCTCAATGTCTTTTGGTGACGGAACCACCTCGCCTGACGGATGGTTGTGACAAAGCACAACGGACGTAGTAGCCGTACCCGCAATAGCGTCGGTAATCTTTCTCGGCTCAATATTAACTCTGCCCGGCATCCCCTGTGCAACAATAACTTCTTTAATCAAATGGTTTTTGCTGTCCAGGCATAAAAGGTATGAGGTTTCGTTTTTCGCACTGCCTAAAAGTGCAACACACCTTTTGTAAACCGTCTCAACGGAAGAAAACGAGGCCTTGTTCTTTACCGACGTGTTTAGTAAAAATCCTCTGGCGATGTGTGGCAAAAGCTTAATCGACTTTGCCGCAGCAAGCCCCACACCCTCAACGGCAGTAAGCTCGTCGATAGACGCGCCGCACACGTTGTCGAGGTCCCCGAACTTGTCAATCAGCCTGTGAGCTATTCCGTTTGTGTCTGCTCGCTTGTATGTGAAGAATAAATAAAGCTCTAAAAATTCG
The DNA here is from genome assembly GCA_045660545.1 of Clostridia bacterium. GTDB lineage: Bacteria > Bacillota > Clostridia > Monoglobales > Firm-18 > JAZREA01. The sequence goes on from JAZREA010000002.1 coordinate 99,783, forward strand.
TGTTCGTGTAAAATGTCGACACCGTATTTCAAGACCTTTTCAACAAGTCTGTTTCTGTGGCCCTGCGCCATAACCCGCCCTCACTTTCGGTCCGTGTAGTTGCAATTATAATATATATAATTGTATAATATAAAGGCACAACTGTCAAGAAAAGTGATTCAAAATGCTATAATTACAGAATATTTGGTAAAAATACTATTGACAAAGATTTTTTTAGGTGGTATAATGTTTAGCGTTGGTAATACTGCCGGATTGTGTAAAGGTAGCACGACAGACTCTGACTCTGTTTGTCTGGGTTCGAATCCTAGTCCGGCAACCAAAAATCGACAAGATTCGTCAGAGTCTTGTCGATTTTACTTATTACCTCTTCACTGTTCACTATTCCCTAAAAAGACTTGTCGATTTTTGGAAAGTAATAAGTAATAGTGAATAAGGAAAAAGTTTTTTAGGAGTATGCTTATGGATAGTCCGTTGCTTACAAAATCAAAACAATTTGCATTAGATATAATTAAAGCTTGTAATAAAGTAAAAAGCGAGAAAAGAGAAAGTGTACTTACAAATCAGCTTATCCGTAGCGGAACGAGTGTTGGTGCGAACATCAGGGAAGCATTTTACGGACACGGCAAAAACGATTTTATTGCCAAACTTCAAATAGCATTAAAAGAATGTTCTGAAAGCCAATATTGCATTGAATTGCTTATTGAGAGTGGATACTATGAAGATAAGACGATTCTTTATAAGTGCGTAGAATTAAAGAAAATACTTATTTCATCAATAAATACTGCAAAGAAAAACAATAATTAGGTTGCACCTAAACCCATTCGACTCTTGCAAAAAACGACTTGTTTTTAACAAGTCGTTTTCTTTTTACCATATTCATAAAATTTTAATAATATCTGTCTCGTTTTATAATAAGGAAAAACATACCAAGCACTAAAGACATAAGCTCCGCCACAACTACCGAAAACCATATCCCGTTAATATCAAATATAGCCGGCAGCACCATAACGGACGCACTTTGCAAAACGAGAGTTCGGATAAAGGCGATAAGCGCGGAGGTAAGGCCGTCGTTTAACGCCGTGAAAAACCCCGAGGCAAAAACGCCAAATCCCATAAACCCAAAGGACAGGGCGAAAATTCTAAATCCCGAAACCGTCAGCCGATAAAGAGCAGCATCATACCCCACAAAAAATTTTGAAAGAGGGGCGGCAAAAACCTCTGCCAAAACCACCATACAAACGCCAAAGGCACCAACCAGCACCAGGCTTTTTTTAAGCAGCCCCTTTAATTCGCTGTGGTTTTTTGCGCCGTGGTGAAAGCTGAAAATCGGCAAAGCCCCCATCGTGTAACCAAAAAAGGCAAACGAAAAAATCGCACTGACATACATCATAACTCCGTATGCGGCGATGCCGTTTTCCCCTGCGTATTTCATTAGTTGCAGGTTGTATAAGATTCCGACAACGCTCATTGAAATATTGGTCATAAATTCTGACGAGCCGTTTGTACAAGCCTGCAACACGGCCCTTTGGTCGTATTTTGTTTTTCCGAGCCGAAGCACGCTGCTGTTGTTTTTGAAAAAATAAACCAGCGGAAATATCCCGCCCACCATCTGCGCAACTGCGGTAGCAATAGCTGCCGCCGTAAGCTTTAAGTAGGTTGGAAAAAGCAGCACCAAAACCGCGTCCAGTATCATGTTTGTAACACCGGACAAAACCGTTATCAACAACCCCAGCTTTGGCTTTTCTGCCGCGACGAAAAAGCTTTGAAACATAACCTGCAATATAAAAAACGGCAACGCAGCAAGTATGATTCTTGCGTAGGTGATGCAGTGGGTGAGCAGTTCCCCCTTTGCGCCCAAAAGCGAGGCGATTTGCGGCACAAATATAAATGATACTGTTGCCAAAATAACCCCTATGGCAAAGGCTATGTATACAAATAAAGAAAAGTAGCTGTTGGCTTTTTCCTTGTCTCCCTCGCCGTAGGTTTTGGCAACAAGCGCCGTTCCGCCCGTACCGAACATAAACCCTACCGTGCCCAGAATCATCAAAACAGGCATAATCAGGTTAATCGCGGCAAAAGGCGTCTTCCCCGCAAAGTTCGAAACAAAAAAACCATCCACCACACTGTAAACAGAAGTAAAAACCATCATAGCAATGGATGGTAATGTAAATTTTAAAAGCCTGCCGTAAGTAAAGTGGTCTGATAACTGTATTTTCATTTTCTTCTCCCATAATCCATTTTGTTTCCAGTCTATCTTACCATAAATATACTTTTAAATCAACATAAAAAAGCGGCTTGAACTTGTAGTTCAAGCCACTTTGTGTTTTTTATAATGTACCCGCCTTGCGGTTCCCGACATTTGATTTCGGCGCCAAGGCACCTCATCCTCTGTCGACCGCTGCACAATAAGTTTTTCGCTATTTCTGCCACCGGCAGCGCTCAAAACTTATTCCCACTCAATAGTGCCAATCGGCTTTGGTGTAAGGTCTAACAACACGCGGTTGATGCCTTCAACTTCGTGGGTAATTCTGTCTGTAATCTTGTGAAGAACGCTGTAAGGAATCTCCTCAATCGTAGCGGTCATCGCGTCTGTTGTGTTAACGGCGCGGATAATCGCGGGCCATCCCTCGTAGCGCTTGTCGTCTCTTACGCCAACGCTCTTTGTGTCGGGCACTGCGATAAAGTACTGCCAAACAGTCTTGGAAAGACCGCAGATGTCGAATTCCTCGCGTAAAATAGCGTCCGCCTCTCTAAGGGCTTCCAACCTGTCGCGTGTAATAGCGCCGAGGCACCTTACGCCAAGTCCCGGTCCGGGGAACGGCTGTCTGTCAACCATCTCCTCAGGAAGTCCAAGAGCTTTTCCGACAACTCTGACTTCGTCTTTGTAAAGAAGCTTAACCGGCTCAACAAGCTCAAGCTTCATGTCCTCAGGCAATCCGCCTACGTTGTGGTGCGCCTTTACTCCGTCGCTTTCCAAAATGTCGGGGTAAATAGTGCCCTGTGCCAAAAAGTCCATGTCCTCGAGTTTTTTAGCCTCTTCGTTAAATACTTCGATAAATTCGCCGCCGATAATCTTTCTTTTCTTTTCAGGGTCGCTGACTCCTGCCAGCTTGTCCAAAAAGCGGTCGGTTGCGTCGATATATATAAGGTTTGCGTCAAGTCCGTTTTTAAAAACTTCGATAACCTGTTCGCTTTCGCCTTTTCTCATAAGGCCGTGGTTAACGTGTACGCAAACAAGCTGCTTGCCGATAGCCTTTATAAGAAGCGCCGCAACAACAGAGCTGTCCACACCGCCTGAGAGCGCGAGCAAAACTTTTTTGTCTCCCACCTGCTGACGGATTTCAGCTATTTGTTCGTCGATAAACTTGTCTGCCAAGTCTTTTGTTGTGATACGTTGCATAGTATCTGGTCTTACGTTCTGGTTCATAGGTTTTCCTCCCCCGGTTAGTTGGTTTGCATTTCAAATCAAGTACCTTTTAAAAGCCGAATTTTCTATATATTATACTCCAATCGGCGCGTGTTGTCAATAAAAGCGGAACAAAAAACAAAGGAAGACCGCATGCGGTCTTCCTCAAAAACAACTTAAATTGAGAACAAGTACTTTTTAATCTCGTCTGTTGCGTTGCCGATGGCAGAGCTAACAGTAATAGTGAAGTTAACGTTGTATTTTTCAGACAAATTATCGAGCTTGCACAAAAATCCGTCGAACTCGTTAAAGTTATCGCCCGCAATTTTTGTAATGCTGTCGATAAAGATGTGGGTAATGTCATAGTCTTTTGAAATCATACCGCTGATAAATCCGTGCAGCGCGTGGAAATCCTCAACGAAAAAGTCGTTAGTATCAGTAAGACGAATCGAAGACTTCAGGTCAAAAAGATGTCTGTTACCCTTTGTGATGCAAATAACGTTGCCTTTTTCTTCAAGGATAGACTGGTTAACCATGTCAATAAATGTTTTAGTCTTTCCTGTACCCTTCTCGCCCATAAGAATTCTAATCATATTAAAGACCTCCCATCAAATATTATGTTATATATATAATAACAGAAACAAATTAAAAATACAATCGTTAAATTAACCTAATTTTAACACAAATTTTTGTTATTTAAGCCTTGCTTCCAAAGCAGCCTTCTCGTCTTCGTACCCCGGCTTGCCTAAAAGAGCGAACATGTTTTTCTTGTATGCTTCAACGCCCGGCTGGTTAAACGGGTTAACGCCAAGCAGATATCCGCTGATTCCGCAGGCCTTTTCGAAGAAGTAAACCAGGTTACCGAAAGAGTATTCGTCAAGCTTCTTGATTGAAATCATAAGGTTTGGCACGCCTCCGTCGGTGTGTGCCAAAACTGTACCCAGCATAGCACGGTTGTTAACGTAGTCAAGAGTCTTTCCTGCGAGGAAGTTAAGGCCGTCGAGGTTTTCCTCGTCGCTTTTGATAACTACGTCAGCCAAAGGATTTTCAACGTTTATAACTGTTTCAAAAAGGTTTCTCGAACCGTCCTGAATAAACTGTCCCATAGAATGAAGGTCTGTCGAAAGGTCAACGCCTGCGGGGAAAATACCCTTGCCGTCCTTTCCTTCGCTTTCGCCGTATAGCTGTTTCCACCACTCAGTAAGGTAATGGAGCGAAGGCTCGTAGTTTGCCAAAATCTCGATGCACTTTCCCTTGCGGAGCAGTGCGTTTCTTACAGCCGCGTACATATAACATTCGTTTTCAAAGAGGTTAGGGTTGTTGTACTTTTTGTGTGCGTCCGCCGCGCCCCTCATCATTTCGTCAATCGAAGCACCGCTTACAGCGATAGGAAGCAGACCCACAGCAGTAAGCACCGAGAAGCGTCCGCCGACATCGTCAGGAATGACAAAAGTTTCGTACCCTTCGTTGTCTGCGAGAGTTTTAAGCGCGCCGCGTGCCTTGTCTGTCGTAGCGTAGATTCTGGACCTTGCGCCCTCTTTTCCGTATTTTTCTTCCATAAGCTCGCGGAACACTCTAAACGCAATAGCAGGCTCCGTGGTAGTTCCGGACTTTGAAATAACGTTTACAGACAATTCTTTGTCCTTAACCATATTTACAAGCTCTGCAAGGTAAGGGCCGCTAATGCTGTTTCCAACGTAGAAAATCTGTGTTTTGGCGGTGTAGTTAGCCAAAGGAGATGTCAAAAATTCAATCGCAGCTCTCGCACCAAGGTACGAACCGCCTATACCGATAACAATTAATACGTCAGAATCGCTGCGGATTTTGTCGGCAGCCTTTTTAATTCTTTCGAATTCTTCCTTGTCGTAGTCAATCGGGAGATCAACCCAGCCTAAGAAGTCGCTGCCTGCGCCTGTTTTTTCGTGCAATGTTTTGTGAGCCACCTCAACCATAGGTGCAAGGTTTTGTAGCTCTTCTTTTGAAACAAATTTTTCTGCTGTCTTGTAACTAAAATTTACGTTCATATAATATTCCTCTCAAAGATGTTTGCGGTTTTTAATTTATCTTACTGTTTCCACAGATGCCTTAAACGGATTCTCTGCAATAAGCGCCGACTCGCTCATAGAGTGGTGCACTTCCACGTCAAACACAAAGTCAAATCCTGCATCTTCTTCGTTTATTGTAACACTTACATCGTTGATTATAACGCCGTTGTCGTGTAAAAACTTGGTGTACTTTTCCTGGAATTCCACGTCTGTAACGTCGTTAAATACAATCCTCTTGTTTTTCGGTACTTCAACAAACCTGATTTTTTTGTGGAGCAAAATCTGAGCAATAAGTAATATGAAAGTAGTACCAATACCTACAACGTACATACCTGCTCCAACTGTCATACCGATACCCGAAGTAGCCCAGATTCCCGCAGCAGTAGTAAGACCCTTGATGGTATTTTTCTGAACGAAAATCATACCTGCGCCCAAAAAGCCGATTCCGCTGACAACCTGCGAAGCAATTCTCGAGCCGTCCGCACGATTAATACCGTCAAAATCCACAAGGTCAGTAAAACCGTACTTGGACAAAATCATCATAAGAGCCGAAGCACAAGCAACGATACAGTGTGTCCTAAGCCCCGCCTCTTTTGCTCTGTTTTTACGCTCGTAACCAATCACAATACCGCATATTCCCGCAACAATTATGCGGAATATGTAGTGTAAATGGTAGGTGTAAATAAATTCCAACATCTGATAAACCTCCAATTAAAATAATACTTGCTGTATAACTATTGACAGACGCCGCCTGAATTTTCGGGCGACGCCATCAAAATATGTATGATAATACATATTATACTATACATTTCCGAAAAATTCAACAAAAAATTAAAAAATAATAATCCAAGTTGAAATAGGGTTTTAAATATTGTATAATCATAATATATTATCAACGGGAGTGATTATAAATGAAGGTTTTGTTAGTTAACGGAAGCCCTAATGAGCACGGTTGTACATATACGGCCCTTAACGAGGTGGAAAAGACGCTTAATAAAAACGGCGTGGAGACAGTAATGATGTGGCTTGGTAAGGGAGACGTTCCCGACTGTATAGGCTGTAAAAGCTGTGCCAAAACAGGCAGATGCTTTGTAGACGATAAGGTTAACGAGGCGGTTTCAATGTTGCCGGAACTGGATGGAATAGTCGTAGGTTCTCCTGTTTACTATGCAGGCCCGACAGGGCAGATTACGTCGTTTATGGATAGGCTCTTTTACGTGGGAAGCGGCTTTGACGGCAAGCTCGGCGCGTGCGTGGTGTCTTGCAGACGCGGTGGCGCTTCTGCGGCGTTTGACAGGCTGAACAAATATTTTATGATAAGCTGTATGCCTGTTGTAACCTCACAGTACTGGAACCAGGTTCACGGCGCGTTTGGTAAGGGCGAGGATGTTTTAAAGGACGAAGAGGGCTTGCAGACTATGCGCACACTGGGCAACCAGATGGCGTGGCTTTTAAAGTGTATCGAGGCAGGAAAGGCAAACGGCATATCCGTTCCCGAAAGGGAAAAGCCGATAAAAACAGCCTTTATAAGATAAGTAACGAAATTTTGTGTTGGGAATAATATGTTAATATAACAATTTTAGGAGACGGCTATGGATAAACCTCTTGCTCTGACCGAAGCTTTAACATTAATTTCCAACTACATAGCGGGTCGCTACGACCAGGACACGCTGGCGGTTATTGCGGCAAGCCTTGTGCAGGTGGGAGACACCCTTGCAAACATCGCCGCCATAAGGGCGCTTGAAAAACAATAAAAACAGCGACGAGAGAATCTGACTCTCGTCGCTTTTTTATGTGCGGATTTGGCGCATTGTGTGGTATGCGCAGTTTGCTATCGCCCTTTTTAGTTTTGTTTTCTGACAATTTTGTACTCGTCCCCGTCGCGAAAATACGGACAGTCGTAAAAGGTGTTGGTCATAAACCTCGCCGTTTCGTCCTCGTCCAAGTTCATGTCGCAGACGTAACAGTCGTATTCTTCGTCGTATGTATAGTACGCACAGTATTCACAACAGTTTTTCATAGGCGTTACTTAAATAGCGTTTCCGTCCGCGTCAAATAGCGGAAGCGGAGCTAAAAATACAATGTCGTCTCTGTCCTTTGCGTCGCCCTCTGCAAGCACTGCCATTTTCCCAACTATATTTCCGCCCGCCTTTTCTACCAGCGCTTCCAAAGCGGCCAAAGACTCGCCCGTGCTTATAACGTCGTCTACAATCAAGACGCGCTTTCCGTTTAAAAGGTCTTTTTCTTTTTTGCCGATGCAAAGAGTCTGGGAAGCTGCGGTTGTTATAGAGTCTACGCCTACGGATACAACATCCTCCATATAAAGCTTAGACGCTTTTCTTGCTATAACGTAGTCGTCGGCATTTGCCTGTCGCGCCATCTCGTATATAAGCGGTATGCTTTTACATTCAGCTGTTATCATAATGTCGTGTTCGGGCGCGCGCTTTAAAAGCTCTGCCGCCGCGTGCCTTGTGATTTCTACATCACCAAACAGGATAAAGGCTGCAATGTATAGCTTTTCGTTTATCGGGAACAGTTGCAGGTCTCTCTTTACCCCTGCTATATCAATAGTATAAAACTTTTTCATCAATCTCAAATCCTTTCATAAATTTTGCTTTGCAAAATCCCATACACATTAATCATAGCACAATACGCCGAAAAAGTCAAAAAATTCTGTATTGTTATAATATATGGCAATAACAGTAATACTATCCCTGTGTTGACAATGTACTATTTTTTGCAGTATAATTATTTAAACTTTTAAAGCATAACAGGAAAGGGAGATAGCGATGCCAAAGGTTTATACTTCGGTTGATCAGTTAATAGGTAACACTCCGCTTTTAGAGCTTACCAATATTCAAAGAGAATACGGACTTTGCGCCAGGATTGTTGCAAAGCTCGAGTATTTTAACCCCGCAGGCTCGGTTAAAGACCGCGTCGCAGCTGCCATGATAGCTCAGGCAGAAGAAGACGGCGCCTTAAAGCCCGGTTCGGTTATAATCGAGCCGACAAGCGGTAATACAGGCATAGGTCTTGCTGCGGTTGCCGCGTCTTTGGGCTATAAGTCGATAATAGTTATGCCCGACACCATGAGCGTCGAAAGACAGCGTCTTATAAAGGCGTACGGCGCAAGCGTTGTGCTGACAGACGGAGCTTTGGGAATGAAAGGCGCGATATCAAAGGCAGAGGAGCTTGCGAAGGAAATCCCGGGCAGCTTTATACCGGGGCAGTTTATCAATCCTGCAAACCCCCTTGCCCACGCTAAAACAACAGGCCCCGAGATTTACAAAGACACCGACGGCGAGGTCGATATCTTCGTAGCCGGCGTAGGCACAGGCGGCACAATAACAGGCGTAGGCGAATATTTAAAGTCGCAAAAAAGCTCGGTCGAGGTAGTGGCGGTAGAGCCGCTTTCGTCTCCTGTTTTGTCAAAGGGAGAGTCAGGGCCTCACGGGCTTCAGGGAATAGGTGCAGGCTTTGTCCCCGATATATTAAATACCGAAGTTTATGACGAGGTTATGGCCGTCTCTGATGAGGAAGCCTTTGAGATGACAAGAGAGATAGGTAAAAAAGAAGGAATCTTGGTAGGCATATCCTCGGGCGCCGCCCTTTGCGGTGCGATACAGCTCGCCAAAAGAGAAGAAAATAAGGGTAAGACCATAGTTGTCCTGTTCCCCGACGCGGGCGACAGGTACCTTTCCACCCCGGTTTTCGAATAATTTTAATATAAAAAGTGCAGAAGAGTTTTCTTCTGCACTTTGTTTTTTATTTAGTGTTGTAAACGTCGGATTAATACATTCCGCCCATTCCGCCGCCCATTCCCGGAGCCATAGCGGCCGCACCTTCGGGAGCCGGCTTGTCGGCAACAAGGCTTTCTGTTGTAAGAACCATTGAAGCCACGCTTGCAGCGTTTTGCAAAGCGCTTCTTGCAACCTTAGTCGGGTCAACAATACCGGACTTAATCATGTCCTGATATTCTTCTTTGTATGCGTTAAATCCTGTTCCAACAGGGCTTTCCTTAATCTTCTGAACAATTACAGAGCCTTCAAGACCTGCGTTTTTAGCAATCTGCTTAACAGGCTCTTCCAAAGCCTTTCTTACGATAAGCATACCTGTCTTTTCGTCGCCGTCAGCCTTTTCGATAATCGCGTCTACCGCAGGGATAGCGTTAACAAAGGCAGTACCACCGCCTGCAACAACGCCTTCTTGAACTGCAGCCTTAGTAGCAGCCAAAGCGTCCTCGATTCTAAGCTTTTTCTCCTTCATCTCGGTTTCAGTAGCTGCACCAACCTTGATAACAGCAACACCGCCGGAAAGCTTAGCGAGTCTTTCCTGTAATTTTTCTCTGTCAAAATCAGATGTAGTAGCTTCAATCTCTGACTTAATCTGTGCAACTCTGTTTTTGATTTCTTCTTTGTCGCCTGCGCCACCAACAATAATGGTGTTTTCCTTGCCGACAACAACCTGGTTTGCACGACCAAGCTGTGAAATCTGTGTGTCTTTAAGGTCAAGAGCCAATTCTTCCGAAATAACTTCGCCGCCTGTAAGAATCGCGATGTCGCGAAGCATTGCCTTTCTTCTTTCGCCAAAGCCGGGAGCCTTTACAGCAACAGCAGTAAATGTACCTCTTAGCTTGTTAACAACTAATGTAGCCAAAGCTTCTCCTTCGATGTCTTCTGCAACAATAAGGAGCTTTTTGCCCTGCTGTACAATCTGTTCCAAAATAGGAAGAATGTCCTGAATGTTTGTAATCTTCTTGTCAGTAATCAAGATGTATGGGTCAGAAAGTTCAGCTTCCATCTTTTCTGTGTTAGTAGCCATGTAAGGCGAAATATATCCGCGGTCAAACTGCATACCTTCAACAACTTCGCTGTAAGTCTCGGCAGTCTTGCCCTCTTCAAGAGTGATAACACCGTCGCTTGTAACCTTTTCCATAGCGTCTGCAATAAGGTTACCGATAAATTCGTCAGCAGCCGAAACGGACGCAACCTGTGCGATGTCGCCTCTGCCGCTAACGGGCTTGCTGTTTGCCTTAATAGCTTCAACAGCAGCGTCAACAGCCTTTGCAATACCCTTTTTAACAACCATCGGGTTTGCGCCTGCCGCTACGTTTTTAAGGCCTTCTCTTATAAGAGCCTGAGCCAAAAGAGTAGCGGTAGTAGTACCGTGGCCTGCGATGTCGTTAGTCTTTGTAGCTACTTCCTTAACGAGCTGAGCGCCCATGTTTTCAAAAGCGTCTTCAAGCTCAATTTCCTTTGCGATTGTAACACCGTCGTTAGTGATAAGCGGTGAGCCAAACTTTTTGTCCAAAACTACGTTTCTGCCCTTAGGGCCAAGTGTAATTTTAACTGTATCAGCAAGTTGGTTAACGCCTCTTTCAAGCGCCTTTCTTGCTTCTTCTCCGTATAGAATATCCTTTGCCATAATATAATCCCTCCCCGGTTATTCAACCTTAGCCAAAATATCCTTTTGGCTTAAAATAATATATTCGTTGCCGTCCACCTTAACCTCTGTGCCGGCATACTTGCTCATAAACACTTTGTCGCCAACGGCAACTTCCATAGCAATAACCTTGCCGTCCTCAACAGCTCCGGGGCCAACAGCTACAACTTCGGCCAACTGCGGCTTTTCCTTAGCAGCGCCTGCTAAAATAATACCGCCCTTAGTTGTCTCTTCGCTTTCGAGCATTTTAATAACTACTCTGTCGCCCAATGGTTTAATTTTCATAATGAATCCTCCCTTTCTTAACGGTTAGCACTCAACGGGAAAGAGTGCTAACAAGTTATATAATACCTATATTTTCATTAATGTTCAATGCTTACCAAAGCCCTGAAAATCAAATTATGTTATTTTTCCTCTGTTTTTCTTCGTATTTCTGCCAAAAACGCTGTTTTACGCTTTTTCTACAATACATACTGCGTATGCAGAAATCCCCTCGCCTCTGCCTTCGAAGCCGAGCCCCTCGGTAGTCGTAGCGCCTATCCCTACCCGGTCGGGCGCAATACCAAGAGCCTCTGCCACATTTTGTTTCATCTGGTCTATGTGCGGCGCCATCTTCGGTGCCTGTGCAACAATCTTGCTGTCTATGTTAATTATGGTATAATTTTCCGCTTTTAATACCTCGCCGACTTTTTTTAACAGCACCATACTTGAAATGTCCTTGAACTTTTCGTCGGTGTCGGGGAATAGCTTTCCGATGTCCCCAAGCGCACACGCGCCTAAAAGCGCGTCCATAATTGCGTGTGTCAGTACGTCGGCGTCCGAGTGGCCGAGCAGCCCCTTTTCGTAAGGAATGTCTACTCCGCCGATAACAAGCCTCCTGTTTTCGACCAGCCTGTGCACGTCGTACCCGTTTCCTATCCTCATTCGTCTTCACTTCCTTTTAATATAGCCTCTGCAAGCGCGATGTCAGACGGGTAAGTTATTTTGATGTTGCTGCGCTCCCCTTCTGTCATAGTAACTTTTGCGCCCGCGCTTTCCACAAGCATACAGTCGTCTGTTGCACCGGTTGTATCCTGATTTTCGTATGCTTTTAAAATCAAGTCTTTTTTAAACACCTGTGGCGTCTGTATCTGCCAAAGGGCGCTTCTGTCCACCGTTTGTGTTATTATGTTTTGTTCGTCCACGCGTTTTAGCGTGTCGATAACGGGGCAGCCGAGCGCCGCAGCCCCCGTCTTTATTGCGTCTTCGATGGTTTTGTCGATGTGCTCAGGTCTTACGCATGGCCTTGCGCCGTCGTGTATGGCGACGTAGTCGTACTTTGCGATGTCCAGACCGTTTTTAACAGACTCCGTTCGCGTTTTTCCGCCCTTTACAATGTGTGTAACCTTGCTTACGTCAAACGCTTTGACAATATCACTTATCAAAAGTATATCACATTCTCTTGTAACGATTATTATTTCTCCTATGTAATCCGAGCTTTGTAAAGCCAAGAGTGAATGAGCAATAACAGGCTTGCCGCAAATTTCAACAACCTGCTTGCTCTTTTGTATGTTCATTCTAAGACCGTCCCCTGCGGCAGCCACAATTGCAGAAACCTTGCTTTTAACATTAGATGAAAACAAACCCAAAATTATCACTCCCTGTAAGTCATACTATACTAATCTTAACATAAATAAAATAAAGCCGCAATACATATTTTTTCGTTAATTCCAAAAAATAGATGCAAGAATAAATATGGCGGTGTTTTTTATGTCTGTAACGTTTGCAAGAACAGTAATATTATATCTTTTGGTAGTCGTGGGGCTTCGGATAATGGGCAAAAGACAAATTGGCGAGATGCAGCCTTCCGAGCTTGTCGTGGCGATAATGATATCCGACCTTTCGACAATTCCGATGCAGGAAATCGGAATCCCGCTTTTATCGGGCGTCATACCTATATTTACTCTTATAATTATGGAAATAGCACTTTCGGCGATATCGTTAAAGAATAGAAAAATCAGGCACTTCATAACGGGCAAGCCCAGCGTGGTAATCCATAACGGCAGAATAATAAAGGAAGAGATGCAAAAGCTGCGCTTTAACCGCGACGACCTTTTGGAGCAACTTCGGATACAAGGCTATATAGGGGTAGGGGAAATCCATTTTGCGATTTTAGAGACCAACGGCCAACTCAGTATCATTCCCTATAAAAATAATAAGGCGTGCACCCCCGAAGAAGTGCGAAAAATAATTGCCGAGGAGCTGAACAATAGTTGAAATCAGTAATATCTGCCGCAGGCATTCTCATATTTATAATTATACTGGTAGTCGTTTCGTACACATATACCGAGACGACTGTTGAAAAAATGCTGGCTTCCATTGACAAAAATGAAAAATTTGTTGCAAAAAACGACTGGTCATCCGCAGAAAATGAAATGTCAAAGCTAAATCAAATCTGGACAAAAAGGCGAACCTTTCTTGCGACAATAACTTACCATTCCGTAATCGAGGATATAGACATCCGACTTTCAAGAATCAATTTAGCGCTTAAAATCCGCGAAAATGACGAGTTTTTCTTAGAGCTCGGCGCCGCGCGCCTTAGCATCTATACCCTTTTGGAACAGCAAAAACTAAGTATTTCCAATGTTTTGTGAAATGTAAAAAATGTATGAATTTCAAACGAATTGTTACAAAACTATTGCAATTTTGAAAAAAATGTAATATAATTATACTGTCCTAAAATTTAATCACATTGTTTTTTGAGGTGATAAATTGAAGTATAATTTTAAAACAGGACGTTTGAAATTTGAGGCGGTTGATAAAATGATTAGCAGAACACGCTCTCAAAAGCAGCGTAAGCGTATGAAAATGCCTGCGCTTTTGATTAGACGTCCCGTTGCGAAAGAAAAGACAATAGAATCATTAAACCACAATTTAACTAAGCATATAATTAAATTCAACAAAAGAAACGACAAGTTTTCAATTACCAGATTACTAAGTAAGAGCGAAATATTTAATATGATTAAAAGGACAACGGTGTACGCGGCTGCGGCCTGCGTTATGCTGGTTTTAGTTTACGGCTCTGTCGCTTCGTTGAATATAACTTTTGCTAAGCAGGTTATAGCTAACGGAACTCCTGTCGGAATAGTAAAGGACGTAGACGCCTTCGAGGATAGCGTAGATGCCTTGGAGCAGGAGCTTGCCGAGCTTTCGGGCGGCAATTTTAAAGAGCACGCAGACCTTGTGTACATCACAAGGATATGCTTTTTAGCCGACGTAACACCGCATAGCGAAGTTATGCAAAAGGTTATGTCGACTTATGACGATACAACGTATGCTTATGTACTCTATGTTGACGGCAATTTGCTTTGCGCCGCCAAGGAAGAGTCGGTTATAGCAACAGTTCTTGATAATTATAAGAAGGAATATTCTGTTGATATTGCCGGTGCGACAGTCGGCTTTGCGCAAAATGTCGAGGTCAGGGAAGAATACGTTCCCACAGCCTATCTTCGTTCTTCGGACGGTGTTCTTTCTGCGATAACAAAGACCCGCGAGGAAGAGGTCGAGTACGTAGTCAAAGACAACGATACCATCTGGGATATCGCGATGACTTACGGTATGAGCGTTGACGAAATAATGCAGATTAACCCTAATGCGTCGGACTTTATAAAGGCGGGCGACGTTTTAAAGCTTAATGAAAGTGAGCCTTTGCTTCAGGTTAAGGTTTCATATACCGAAACAGTAGCACAGACTATCCCGTACGAGAATAAAATAATAGAAGACGCCAATATGAACAAGGGCAAGACTGCCGTTGTGGTACAGGGCGTAGACGGTGAAAAAGAGGTTACCCGCGAGGTCGTTTTGGTTAACGGCAAGAAATACGCGGTTAATGTTTTAAATGAAAACGTTTTAAAAGAGGCAGTCACAGGCGAGATTAAAGTCGGTACCAAGATTGTACGCGGCGTCGGCACAGGCTCGTTCTCGAGGCCGGCGTACGGAACGATTACAGCACGTTTTGGCTCGGGAGGCCGCAGATGGTCGTCAGGCCGTCATACAGGTCTTGACATAGCCGCTTCTACCGGAACTCCGATATACGCGTCCGATGCGGGTAGGGTTACCTTCTCCGGCTGGAAGGGCAGCTACGGTAAGATGGTAATAATCAACCACGGCAACGGCTACGAAACGTACTACGGCCATTGCAGCTCGCTATTGGTTAAAACAGGCGACGTAGTTGACCGCGGCGACTTAATAGCAAGGGTCGGAAGCACAGGTAACAGTACAGGCGCACACTGTCATTTTGAAATAAGATATAACGGCTCAATTTTAAATCCGGAAAAATATCTGAAATAAGGAGTATTGTATGGAAAAAACAATATTAGTTGTTGACGATGAAGAGCCAATAGTAGACATACTACGGTTCAATCTTAAAAAAGAAGGCTATAAAGTTTTAGAGGCGTACGATGGTGAAAGCGCGCTTAGTATCGCGCTTGAACAAAATCCGGACCTTATACTTTTGGATGTAATGCTGCCGAAGATGGATGGTTTTACAGTTTGCAGAAAGCTTAGGGAGAGGATTTCCACTCCTATCCTGATGATTACAGCTCGTGAGGAAGAGGTCGACAAGGTTTTAGGCCTTGCCCTTGGTGCAGACGACTACATAACCAAGCCGTTTTCAATTAGAGAGCTTATGGCTCGTGTGCAGGCGAACCTTCGCAGAGGCGGACAGGATTTTTCGTACCTCAGCGTAAGCGCCGACACCACCAGCTTAAAGCACGGCGCACTTACAATCAATATCGACAAGTACGAGGTTAAAAAGTCCGACAAAATCATAGACCTTACCCTTAGAGAGTTCGAGCTTTTGAAGTTTTTGGCGCTCCAGCCCGAGAAGATATATTCCAGAGAAGCGCTGCTTGAAAAGGTGTGGGGGTATGAATATTACGGGGACGTAAGAACTGTCGACGTAACAGTTCGAAGGCTGAGAGAAAAGATAGAGGACGACCCTTCATTACCTAAGTTTATTGTTACAAGAAGAGGCGTTGGATATTATTTTGCAAAGCAGGACTAGTTTTTATTGACAAAAAGTTACATCTTGTATATAATATAGTTAGTTAATTTACAGAGGGGGATTTGTAATGAGAGAAAAGATAGGTGCTCTTATACAGTATGTTTCAATAGTAGTTGCTTTTGCGCTTGTTTTCTATGGCGTAGCACACGCATATCAACTGTATTTCGGTTCAGGCGCTATTGCAAAGGCGGTTGCAGACCTTGTAATTGCTCTTATAGGCTTCGGAATAGGTTTAGTTGGTTTGTTTGTTGGCAACTTGTTGAAAAAATAAATAAATACATACGGCAGGCCGCTTGGCCTGCCGTTTTTTTAGTTAATAAGGTATATAGCGAGGGTAAGATATCCTGCAAAGGTTACCCAAAGCAGGTACGGTATTTGTAAATACGCGCCCCACGGGCAAAACTTTTTGAATTCTATAATCATTTTTAATATTATAACCCAAAGCAGCAAAAGCCATAAAAAAGCGAATAAAAATGCTTGCAGGTTGAAGAAAATTATACTCCAGAAGAAGTTTACTACAAGGTTAACCCCGTAAATAGTCAAAGCCTTTTTTGCGCCATCGGGGTCTTTTCCTCTGTTGACAAATACACACCCGCTGCCGATTCCCATCAGCACAAAGAGTATCCCCCACACAATTGGAAAAACCGTACCGGGCGGAGCGAGCGGCGGTTGCTTTATCTTGGAGTATATGTCCATACTTCCCATGGTAAGTAGGGACGAAAGCCCACCCACAGCAAGCGCTATCACGACAGACACCACGTATGGTTTAATTTTTTTCCACATACAAATTACCTCCTTTTTCTATCAATAGTTTATGATTAAGTATTAAAATAATGCGGAAATCTTATATAAAATTGGGAGGACAAAATTTGTTATAATCTTGACAATATTTCAATTTGTGTTAAAATATACTTAGCGTTTTAACAACAAAGGAGGCTTTTTTATGATAAAACATATAGTATGCTTTAAGCTCAAAGACCATAGCGAAGCTTCAAAGCAAAAGGCAAAGGAAGTTCTTTTGTCCATGCAGGGCAACGTAGACACAATGCGCGGCATAGAGGTAGGCACAGACTTTTTGTGCTCGGAGCGTTCTTACGACGTTATTTTGCAGGTGCTTTTAGATAGCAAGGAAGCTCTTGATGTGTATCAGGACGATAAGTACCACTGCGACGTAGTCAAGGCATATATGCATGCCAACGCCGAAGCAAGCATAGCAA
This sequence comes from Clostridia bacterium, assembly GCA_045660545.1. Lineage (GTDB taxonomy): Bacteria > Bacillota > Clostridia > Monoglobales > Firm-18 > JAZREA01. Next base: position 116,937 of record JAZREA010000002.1, read on the forward strand.
TAGATTATGAAATTTAGTTTTTTAAGTTATTAACCAATATATTGTTAAAAGGAGGCAACTAAATGTCAACATTAAAGGGCGCGTGCATAATCGGTCAGTCGGGCGGTCCCACATCGGTTATCAACGCTAGCGCATACGGTGCAATCAAGGCGGCTTTGGACAGTGAGGAAATCACAAACGTCTATGGCGCGTTAAACGGAATTACAGGAGTTTTAGACGACAACCTTATAGATATGTCAAAGGAAGACCCTGAGGAGCTTGCTCTTATGAAGTACACTCCGTCGTCAGCTTTGGGTTCGTGCCGCTATAAGCTTAAAGATGCAGAGGTGGACGAAACAGATTACAAGAGAATTCTTGAAATATTCAAAAAGTACGACGTTCGTTATTTCTTCTATAACGGCGGAAACGACTCTATGGATACCTGTAACAAGATTTCCAAGTATATGCTCAAAAACGGATACGAATGTCGCGTAATGGGTATCCCGAAGACAATAGATAACGACCTTGCGGGTACAGACCACTGCCCCGGCTTCGCTTCTGCTGCGAAGTATATTGCCACATCAATTATGGAAGTGTACCACGACGCACGTGTTTACGATACAGGTATGATTACCGTAATAGAGATAATGGGCAGAAATGCGGGCTGGCTTACAGCGTCTGCCGCTCTTGCTAACTTTGCAGGCAACGGCCCAGACCTTATATACCTTCCGGAAGTTACTTTCGACCTGGATGCTTTTGTAGCAAGGGTTAAGGAAATATATGACGAAAAGAAGAAGTGTATCATAGCAGTTTCAGAGGGTATTAAGGACAAGGACGGAAAGTACATTTCCGAATATGGCGCAGACCTTGCACAGACAAAGGACAGCTTTGGCCACGCTCAGCTTGGCGGCCTTGCTTCGTTCCTTGCTAATACATTAAAGACAGCTACCGGCGCTAAGGTAAGAGGAATCGAGCTTTCGCTCCTGCAAAGATGTGCACAGCATTGTGCATCACAGACCGATATAGACGAATCTTTCTCAGCAGGCCAGGCCGCTGTTACAAATGCAATCGCAGGTATTACTGATAAAATGGTAGGCTTTGAAAGAGAAATCGTAGACGGTAAGTATAACTGCAAGATTAAGCTGTTCGAACTTACTGACGTTGCCAATACGGAAAAGAAGGTTCCGCTCGAATGGTTAAATGAGACAAAGGACGGCCTTAACGATAAGTTTATTGAATACGCTTTGCCGCTTATCCAGGGCGAAACAAGGATGAGAAGAGAAAACGGTCTTCCACGCTTCGTAAAGCTTAAAAAGGTTAAGGTAAATAAATAATATTGTAAAAATAAAAAGGGTAGAAACGAATTTCGTTTCTACCCTTTGTTTGTTTTGGCTTACTTTATTAGATTAGAAGTAGTATCCTTCTGGATTACGTCGTGCGCGCCGCCTTCGATAATACTTGTTGAAGAAACAAGAGTAAGCTTGGCTTTCTTCTGAAGCTCCGGAATTGTAAGCGCACCGCAGTTACACATCGTAGACTTAACCTTGCTGAGCGAAAGGCCAACGTTGTCTTTAAGCGTACCTGCGTACGGAACGTAAGAGTCAACACCCTCTTCAAAGGAAAGACGCTTTGCGCCGCCGAGGTCGTAACGCTGCCAGTTTCTCGCACGGTTGGAGCCCTCGCCCCAGTATTCCTTGTAGTATATACCGTTTATAGATATCTTGTTTGTCGGGCTCTCGTCGAATCTTGCGAAGTATCTGCCCAACATCAAAAAGTCAGCACCCATAGCAAGAGCCAATGTCATGTGGTGGTCGTGTACAATTCCGCCGTCGGAGCATATCGGAACGTATATACCTGTCTCTTCAAAGTATTCGTCTCTCGCCTTGCAAACATCAATAAGCGCAGAAGCCTGACCTCTTCCGATACCCTTTGTTTCTCTTGTTATACATATCGAGCCACCGCCGATGCCGACCTTTACAAAGTCTGCACCTGCTTTTGCGAGGAATAAAAATCCTTCCTTGTCAACAACGTTGCCTGCGCCAACCTTGACAGAGTCGCCGTATTTAGCGCGGATAAAGTCAATAGTTCTTGACTGCCATTCGGAGAATCCTTCCGAAGAGTCTATGCATAGTACGTCTGCGCCCGCTTCAACCAATGCGGGAACACGCTGTTCGTAGTCGCGAGTGTTGATGCCTGCGCCGACAATGTATCTTTTGTCTTTGTCCAAAAGCTCGTTGGGGTTGTCCTTGTGAGCGTCGTAGTCTTTTCTGAAAACGAAGTATTTAAGTCTGCCCTCTTTGTCGATGATTGGCAGGGAGTTTAGCTTGTGGTCCCAAATAATGTCGTTAGCCATTTTAAGGCTTGTGTCTTCTTCGCCGACTATAAGCTTGTCAAACGGAGTCATAAAAGTTTCAACCTTTTCGGTGCCGTCCATTCTGCTTACACGGTAGTCTCTGCTTGTAACAATACCTAAAAGCTTGCCGTTTGCAGTACCGTCGTCAGTAACGGCAATCGTTGAGTGTCCGTTCTTCTCTTTAAGTTCCAAAACGTCTGTTAAAGTAGCGTCTTTTGTGATGTTGGATTCGCTTACAACAAAACCGGCCTTAAAGTTCTTTGCACGGTTAACCATAGCCGCCTCTTCCTCAATCGACTGAGAGCCGAATATGAACGAAACACCGCCCTCCTTTGCCAGAGCAACAGCGAGCTTTTCGCCTGATACCGACTGCATAATAGCAGAGGTAAGAGGTATGTTCATTGTAATCGCAGGTTCTTCGCCTTTTTTGAATTTTACGAGCGGAGTTTTAAGTGATACGTTTGTAGGAACACACTCCGCAGACGAATAGCCCGGAACAAGCAGATATTCATTAAATGTGTGAGAAACTTCTTCGAAAAAATATGCCATAACAATCTCCATTCCGCCGTAGTAGCACGGCTGATTTATATTTTAAAACAAATTAAAACAGTCCTGTAATTTTGCCGTCAGAGTCGACGTCGATTTTTTCTGCCGCAGGCACTTTGGGAAGTCCCGGCATAGTTAGTATATCACCTGTCAAAACGACAATAAATCCTGCGCCGGCAGAAATTTTAACGTTCTTAACAGTAACCACAAAGCCTTCCGGAGCGCCGAGCTTAGTCGGGTCGTCCGAGAAGCTGTATTGTGTTTTAGCTATACAAACAGGCAATTTGCCAAATCCAAGCTGCTGTAACTTTTCAATCTGCTTTTTAGCTGAGGGAACAATGTTTATTCCGTCTCCTCCGTACACTTTTCGAACAACCGCCTCTATCTTTTCTTCGATAGAGCAGTCAAGCCCGTAGGAAAAAGTAAAGTCGCCCTTTTCCTCTTCGCAAAGGCGTACAACTTCTTTTGCAAGCTCTACTCCGCCTCGGCCACCGTCTGCCCAGACTGTTGATAAAACAGTGTTAACACCAAGCTCGCGGCACTTGTCTATTATAAAGTCGATTTCTTTGTCAGTATCTGTCGGGAACCTGTTTACCGCCACAACGCAAGGTAGCTTGTACACGTTTTTGATGTTTGAAACGTGCCTTAAAAGGTTCGGGATACCTTTTTGCAGAGCGTCCGTGTCCTCTTTTCCAAGCTCTGTTTTAGCGAGCCCGCCGTGCATTTTAAGGGCACGAACAGTCGCTACAACAACAACCGCGTCAGGAACAAGATTAGCCATACGGCACTTTATGTCAAGGAATTTTTCAGCCCCAAGGTCTGCGCCAAATCCTGCCTCCGTAACAGTGTAGTCGCCCATTTTAAGAGCCATTCTCGTCGCCATAACAGAATTGCATCCGTGCGCAATGTTTGCAAAAGGTCCGCCGTGTACAAACGCGGGCGTTCCCTCTAACGTCTGCACAAGGTTGGGCTTTATAGCGTCCTTTAAAATAGCCGTCATAGCTCCTGCGGCTTTCAGCTCGCCACAGGTAACAGGCCTGTCGTCGTATGTGTACCCAACAATTATGTTGGAAAGTCTTTGTTTTAGGTCTGAAATAGAGCTTGAAAGGCATAGAACTGCCATAATCTCGCTCGCAACGGTTATGTCGAACCCGTCTTCACGAGGTGTTCCGTTGGCGCTTCCGCCCATACCGTCTACTATAAATCTAAGCTGTCGGTCGTTCATGTCCACACAGCGCTTCCAGGTAATCTTTCGTACGTCGATGCCAAGCGAGTTCCCTTGCTGAATGTGGTTGTCCAGCATAGCAGCCAGAAGGTTGTTGGCCGCACCAATAGCGTGGAAGTCTGCGGTAAAGTGCAGGTTTATGTCCTCCATAGGAACAACCTGAGCGTACCCTCCGCCTGCGGCACCGCCCTTTACTCCGAAAACAGGACCCATAGAAGGCTCTCTCAGGGCTACCGTAACGTCCTTGCCGATAAGTTTAAGGGCGTCAGCAAGACCGATAGTGGTAGTTGTTTTGCCTTCTCCGGCAGGAGTAGGGGTTATCGCCGTAACCAGTATTAGCTTGCCGTCCGTTTTGCCGGATTCGCTAATCAGGGCAGGGTCTACCTTTGCCTTGTATTTTCCGTAGGGTTCGATGTACTTTTCGTCTACATGAGCAGTTTTTGCTATTTCCTGAATGTTTTTCAGTTTGCAGTTTTGGGCAATCTCGATGTCAGAAAGATATGCCATAGTTCCACCACCTTGTAATAAAATTGTACACACTTTTTATTCGTATAAAATAGTGTGTAAAATGTGGTATAAATATTGTAAACAGTATAACATATTATGCAAATTATGTCAATAAAAAACGATAAAGGAACGTGCAGCAAAATACACGTATTACGCAAAAAGCCGTATCGATATAAAAACATATCAATACGGCTTTATCCAAACTATTTTTCAGGCATTTTTATTCCAAAGTAATCATAAGCAGGCTTAGCGGCCATTCTGCCTCTGGGAGTACGGCTTATAAAGCCCATCTGCATAAGATACGGCTCATAAACGTCCTCGATAGTTCCCGCGTCCTCGCCAATCGTAGCGGCGAGAGTGTCAAGCCCCACAGGCCCTCCGCCAAACGAGTTTATAATAGAAAGCATCATGTTTTTGTCTATTTTGTCAAGTCCGATTTTGTCAATCTCGAACATACAAAGCGCGGCGTCAGCCACTTCCTTTGTAATAACGCCGTCGGCTTTAACCTGAGCGTAGTCTCTCACACGCTTTAAAAGCCTGTTTGCAATACGCGGCGTACCTCTGGAACGTGAGGCAATCTCCTCGGTGCCTTCCTTGTCGATTTTCACGTTCAAAATCCCTGCCGAGCGCGCAACTATGTCGGAAAGCTCCTCTTTTGTGTAAAGCTCCAGCCTTTCAATCACGCCGAATCGGTCACGTAGCGGTGCGGACAAAAGCCCGGCTTTTGTAGTAGCACCGATTAGTGTAAAGTGCGGCAGGTCAATCCTTATAGACCTTGCCGAAGGCCCCTGACCGACAATTATGTCAAGAGCGTAGTCCTCCATAGCGGGGTAGAGCACTTCCTCGATAGAACGGCTCATTCTGTGAATCTCGTCTATAAACAGTATGTCGTGCTCCGACAGGTTGGTCAAAAGCGCGGCCAAATCCCCCTGCTTTTCAATGGCAGGACCGCTGGTTACACGTATGTTTACACCCATTTCCGAGGCAATAACCCCTGCAAGAGTAGTCTTTCCAAGCCCCGGAGGTCCGTACAAAAGAACATGGTCGAGCGCCTCACGGCGTTCTTTCGCCGCCTGAACAAAGACGCTTAGGTTGTCCTTTACCTTTTGCTGACCGACATATTCTGTCATTGTTTTTGGCCTTAGCGAAAACTCGTAGTCAGTTTCACCCTCGATATTTTTGGTGCTTACAATTCTTTCGTCTTGATAATCGTTCATATAGCTGTTTCCGTTTCTGCGTTAGTCTTTGTTTCTTCTTCTTCGTCTTCTTCGATTTCGATACCCTTGCCGACTATTTCGCACTTTCCGATAAGGCTTGAGCCCTCTTCAACAATTAAGCTGCCGCATTTTTGGTCTCCGCTGATGTTGCCGGTTCTTTTGATAGTAAGCTGTCCTGCCGCCTCGACGTTTCCAACCACCTTGCCGGCGATAATGATATTTTTAGCGGTTATGTTGCCGGTTACGAGTGATGTGTCGCCTAACACAAGGTCGCCCTTTATTTCTATGTCCGACTCAACTATTCCGTCGATTTTAAAGTTACCTTTTCCGGACACCTTGCCTTCTATTACGGTATTTTTGCCTATAAGGGTGCTGATTTTTATAACATCAGACTGCTTCATTTTTGGAAAAAACATTTTTTATTCCTCCTCGTTTTCAAATATAAATTTCTTTCTGCAAGGCAGAGTAAGAACAGGGTCAAATCCGTCGCACACCCCTCTTAGCCCTTCTGCAAGCAGCTGTGGCTTTACGTTAAATTTTCCTCCGGCAGATATCGTAACGTCGAGTATAAAGTGGCGCTCGTCAATCTGCCTTGTCTCGTAGCTGAATATATGCTCGGCAAGGTTTACTTCCTTTTCCTGCCTCTTGCTTTTTTTCATAACAGGAATGTTCCCGCCCTTTATCACTTCGTCAATTTTTTGTGCCGAAAACGGATTTTCGGTTTCAAATTCAATTTCGTATCTCGCCTTTACAATTTCGGGCATCTTTTTGTCGGTATATACCGCCGATATAATTTTTATTCCGTCCTTTGGGAGCGCGGCGTTCATCTTTGCGACAAAGTCAGCCTCGTCAATTTCCCCTCCGATAGATACGTCTGCGATTTCACATTCGCTCGTTGTGCCGACGCCAAGCGGCAGAGCAAAGGTCAAAACAGCGTGTGGGTTAAACCCTTCTGAGAACTTAAACGGTATTTCGGCGCGCCTCATCGCTCTTACGAAGGTTCGCAAAACGTCCAGATGCCCCATGTACCTCATGGTCTCGCCTTTTTCAAACGTTACTCTTAAAATATTTGGCACACACGTCACCTCCGAACTTATTAGCTCCGCAACCGCTGCACTTTTCTCTGCACTGTGGGGTGGTGGTTTCACCGTGAGCCTTTTTACTTTCGTTTATCATAAAGTTTTTGCTGACACCTACACTGATGTGGTCCCAGGGCAATACTTCGTCGTATTCGCGCTTTCTAAGAGCGTAAAAGTCGGGGTCCACACCGCAGTCTTTGAATATCTGCATCCATTTTTCAAAGTCAAAATGCTCCGCCCATCCGTCGAACCTGATTCCACGCTTTTGAGCCTCAACAAGTACGCTGTTAAGACGCCTGTCCCCTCTTGCAAAAACTGCTTCAAGGTAGCTCACATCCGCGTCGTGCCAGTTGTATTTTATCGAGCGCGAGCGTATTTTTGTCTGCAGAAGCCTTTGCTTTTGCTCTAAGCTTTCCATGCTGTCCATAGGCTCCCACTGGAAGGGGGTAAACGGCTTTGGTACAAAGCACGAGGTGCTCACAGTAATTCTAAGCCCCTTTGTGCGTTGCTCTTTCGGTACGGCAAAGTACTGGTCCGCAACCAAAGAGGCAAGCTCGCTTATGCCCTCAATATCGGCCTCCGTCTCTGTCGGAAGCCCCATCATAAAGTATAGCTTAACAGCGTTGTATCCGCCGCTGAATGCAAGCTTGGTGGACGAGGTAATGTCCTGTTCCGTAATGTTTTTGTTTATAACGTCCCTTAGCCTTTGTGTCCCTGCCTCGGGCGCGAAGGTAAGTCCCTTGTGGCGCACCTTCTCCATCAGCTCCAACGAGAAGTTGTCTATTCGAAGAGACGGGAGCGAAAGGTTGATGTGCTTTTGGGACGCGCTTTCCAAAAGACCTGTGCAAAGCTCTTCTAAGCCCGAATAATCCGAGGTAGAAAGCGAGGTAAGCGAAATTTCCTCATACCCCGTAGCTTTTAGCGCTTTTTCCGCCAGCTCTAAAAGGCGCTTTGGTGTCTTTTCCCTGACAGGACGGTAAACCATACCCGCCTGACAAAAACGACACCCTCTTGTACACCCGCGGAATATTTCAAGCATAATTCTGTCGTGTACGATTTCGATGTTCGGCACGATAAACTCTGTCGGGTAGTCCACCTTGTCCATGTCTTTGATAACACGCTTTGTAACGACCGCCTTCGCGTGTGGGTTGTTTGGAGTAACCGCTGCTATTGTCTGGTCGTCGTTGTATGTTACGTCGTAGAATGACGGAACGTATATTCCTTCAATCTCCGCAACTTTTTCTAAAAATTCTTTTCTGCTTCCGCCGTTCTTTTTGTGACGGGCGTAGACGTCCATAACCTCCGCCATCATCTCTTCGCCTTCACCCATCATAAAGAAGTCGAACACGTCTGCAATCGGCTCCGCGTTGTACGCACAAGGCCCTCCGCCGACAACAAACGGGTCCCCCTCCTGCCTGTCCTTTGAAAGCAGAGCGATTTTGCCCAAATCCAGCATGTTAAGTACGTTTGAATAGCTCATTTCGTATTGTAGGGTAAAGCCTACAAAGTCAAATTCGTATAGAGGGTCGTGCGTTTCAAGTGCGAAGAGAGGAACATCGTGCTTGCGCATTTCGTCCTCCATGTCTGTCCATGGGGCAAACACGCGCTCGCAGTAGGTGTCCTCGCGCTTGTTTAAAACGTCGTAGAGTATCTTCATTCCAAGGTGGCTCATCCCGATTTCGTATGTATCAGGAAAGCAAAAGGCAAAGCGTATATCCACATCCTTTGGGTTTTTAACAACGCTTCCCCACTCACCGCCGGTATATCTTCCGGGCTTCTCGACCTTGTCGAGGAAGTAATTTATATTCATAGAAATTTTCCTTTCGAGCAAATGCATACAATATTAAGTATATCATACAACAAAAAGATAAAAATTTCAACATATTTTAATATTATGTCCATATATTTATACAGGAGGGATAAGCTATGGAGAGATACCGACGTGTAAGAGGCGAGCATCTTCGTAAGACAAACCACAACCTTTTAAAGACAGGGATAGTTCGCCAGACAATAGCGAGTACAGTTATTTTTGCTTTGGTTTTTGCGATAAATCTTCTGGACACAAACACGGCGAACACCATTTCGGAAAATATAAAAAAATCACTTTCCTACACCGTGGACTATCGTGCGACGGTGGAGGAGATTTTTGGTGCAATCACTGATTTTGCGAGGGATAAAACAGATGCGATTACTGACAAAGCTAACGTCGCCGATTAAGGTCGGTAAGCTGTATATACATATTTCGTCCGTTTTGCTTTTTGGCTTGGCGTTTGTGCTTGGGTTTTGGCAGAGCTTAATTGCCGCGTACACTTTGGCGGCGCTTCACGAGCTTGCGCATATACTTGCCGCAAGACGCCTCGGTGTTGGTGTTTCGGGTGTGGAGCTTTTGCCCTTTGGGGTTAGTATGCGGCTTTTAGAGGACGGAATAAAAAGCCCCGCCGACGAGATTAAAATATCAATAGCAGGCCCCGCCGCCAGCCTTTTGACAGCGTATCTTTGCTACGGAGTTTATCGTCTGCCAAACAGGGACTTTGTTATATTAAGTGCACTTTCGATGGCGGTGTTTAATTTGCTTCCCGTTATGCCGCTTGACGGCGGGCGCATTTTCCGTGCCGCTTTGGTAAAAAGATACGGCTGCATCCGCGCCGCGTCTTGTTCGCGCGCGGTCTCAAAGCTTTTTGCCGTCCTTGTGGTTTTGTGCGGAGTGTGGCTGCTTTATCGGACAGGCTTTAACTTTTCGCTCATTCTTATAGGCGGCTTTTTAATCGCCTCCATCACAGAGGAGCGCAAAAACACCGACCTTGTAATCATAAAGGATATTTTATACAGCCGAAAAAAGCTTGTGTCAAGCGGGGTTATGGGCTCAAAGCTGCTGGTAGCCTCCGAGGATTCTTTGGCGAGTAAGGTGTTAAAAGAGCTAAGCTACGAAAGCTACGCACTGATAGGCGTAGTAGACAGTAACGACAAAATCACAAGCCTTTTAAGCGAGACCGAATTTGTCGCGGGCCTGTCTGTTTGCGGCACAGACTCAAAAGTTAAAAAAATTGTAGAATTGATGTTGTAAATGTGTAAAAAGTCTGCTATACTGTATGTAGTAACATACAGGGGGCTTTTACAAATGAAAAAAATAATTTCCGCGACTTTAACGGTATTTATTTTGACAATTTGCATATTTTTACCTGCATACGCCGCTCCGGAGGTAAGGTCGGGCTCGGTAATTTTGGCCGCACTTAACGGCGAGCAGGTCGTTTTCAGCAAAAACCCTGACGAAAAGGTGCCGCCGGCCGAGTTTACAAAGCTTATGTCTGCGTATACGACATATCGCATTTTTGGCGGAGATGTTTCCATAACAGTTCCGGAGGATATAGGCGAATATGTCAACTATATGGAGACAGGTATGGACTTAAAGGCAGGGGAGCAAATCAACACCTCCTCGCTTATATACGGAATGATTATGGGCCAGGCGAACGATGCCGCTCTGGCGGTAGCGTTTTATTACGGTGGGCTTGAGGAATTTACCGGCAGGATGAATGACTACGCCAAGGAGCTTGGTATGACAAGCACCGTCTTTACCAACCCGACAGGCAGCTTTGACGAACGCCAGTACACCACCGCGACTGATATGTTAAAGCTTTACAGAGCGTTTTACGCTTCAAAGGACCTTTATAAGTACGTGTCCGCAAAGAACGTAACACTCCCTGCGACCAATCTTTCCAAGGAACGTACCATCTGGACGAAAAACCACCTTATGAGCAGGTTTATATACCTCGATTACATATACGACTACGCTGACGCGGGCCTGAGCTCGTCTTCAAGTAAGGGCGGTTACGCGGTAATATCCTCGGCGACCAAGGGCTCTAAGGAGCTTGTGTGCGTCGTGATGGATTCTGTGTATGAAAACGGGGTTAACTACTCCATGCTGGATGCAAAGGAGCTTTTTGACTACGGCTTTGATAAGTTCACGACCGTTACCGTTGCCAAGCAGGGCGACCTTATGTACGAGGCAGGGCTTAAAAATCAAAGGGGCAAGGACACCTTGCTTTTGGGTGCGGAAAAAACTTTAAAGGGCTACATCTTAGATACAGATGTCGAAGGTTCCAAGCAGTCGGGCATCGACTGCCTTGAAAAAGAGATTGTTCTTAATGAACCTGTGTCTGCACCTTTGAAAAAGGGAGACGTCGTAGGAAAGATTGTCTATACCTATAACGGCAACCTTTTCGGAGAGCTGAACTTAGTAGCCGAAAGGGACGTTCGCCGTAGCTTTTTTAGAACAATAGGCGGCTGGATTTCGGGCTTTTTTGGTTCGACATTCTTTAAGGTGTTAATCATTATAGCCGTTTGTATAGTAGGCGTCCTTTTTGCGATGTCTGTAAATTCTTCAAGGAAACGCCGCAGAAGAAACAGATACAAAAGACGGTACAAAAAATTCTAATAACAAATTAAAGACCTTTCGAATAGTATGTAGTGTACGTACTTTCGAAAGGCCTTTTTTGTTACATTATGCTACCTGTCTTGCCCGTAGGATAGGTGTCTATAATATTACGGGCAGAAAGGCAAAGGTGTTTTATGTATAATAATGGAAATAATTGTTGCAACTATGGCGGAGGCCTCTTTGGAGGAGGCTCGGACTGGATTTGGATAATAATCGCGGTTATCGTTGTGGTTTGTCTTTTAAACGATAATTCAGGAGGATATGCAAACAACAACAACTGCTGCGACCCGTGTTGTCCTCCGTGTCCGCCGCCGTGCCCGCCGGTTAATAACTGCTGCTGTTAACTGAGCAATAAGCTAACAAATAATACGCTCATGACTATACCCGTAAGGTCGGCCAAAAGCGCCGCCTTTACGGTGTAGCGCGAGTTCGTTATGCCCACGCTTCCAAGGTACACCGCCAGAGTGTAAAAGGTCGTCTCAGTCGAGCCCATCATAACCGATGCGCACCGCCCGACAAACGAGTCGGGCCCGAACCCTTGTAAAATGTCCCTGACTGTTGCCAAAGATGCGCTCCCCGAAATCGGCCTTATAGCCGCCAGAGGGACAAGCTCCTTAGGAAAGCCCAAAAAGTCGGTTATCGGCATAATCAGGTTTTGCACCGCGTCGAAAAACCCCGACGCTCTAAGCATAGTAACAGCCGCCAAAAGTCCGACTAAGGAAGGCAGTATTTTAACCGATGTTTTAAGCCCGTCCTTTGCGCCCTCGGTGAATGCGTCGAATATGTTTACACGTCGGTACATAGCGTAAAAAATAATCAAAAATATTACGGCAGGAATGATAAGGGAAGATATAAAGCTACTCACGTCCCACCGCCGAAAATATTTTGGCACATATAACGCCCACTAAAAGCGCACACGCCCCCGCCAGCCATACGGGCAGAATAATTTGCGTCGGTGCAGCCGACCCTGCCGCCTGCCGCATGGCAATTATCGTGGACGGAATAATTTGTAAAGACGCCGTGTTTATTACCACAAACATACACATCTCGTCCGTTGCGCTCTTGCCGTTTGAATGTCTTGCGAGCCTCTCCATCGCCTTTATTCCCAAAGGCGTTGCCGCGTTAGACATCCCAAGCATGTTCGCGGTTATGTTCATGGTTATGGCGTCTTTTGCCTCCTCGTCGCGAAGCTTTGGAAAAAGTATGCGTATAAAAGGAGCCATCACCTTTGATATAATTTTCGTAAGGCCCGCCACTTTTGCCACGTTCATAATCCCTGTCCAAAAGCATAGCACCCCCGCGAGTGAAACCGTCATTTCAACAGCGTCCTGTGCGCCTGTCATAAGCGCGGTTGTCGTCTCGGCAACCCTGCCGCTGCAAAGTCCAAACACTATTGCTGTAATTATCATTGCGCCCCATATAAAGTTAAGCAAAAAACCACCTCGCTAATTTATATTTTCGGGTGGCTTTGTTTATTCTATATAAAAAGCCTTTCCCGTTTGGGAAAAGGCTCTTTTGTTTAAAGTGTCAGTTCGTCAAAGGTTATAGGGATTATCTGTTCCAGAGCTTTTGGCGAAAGCTCTACCTGCGCTCCAATCTTTCCTGCGCTGAATATGATTGTGTCGTGCTCCTTCGCCGAGCGGTCCACAACCGTCACATATTGCTTTTTCATCCCTATCGGCGAGCATCCGCCCCTTATGTATCCTGTTACCTTGTTAATGTCCGCTACCGCAATCATCTCGACAGACTTTCTGCCCACCGCCTTTGCGCACTTTTTAAGGTTTAACTCTTTGTTTACAGGAATAACAAAGACGAAGTACTCGCGCCCAAAGCACGTAACCAACGTCTTAAAGACGCACTCGCACGGCTTGCCGATTTTAGCCGCCACAGCCTCTCCGTCAATGTGGCCGTCCTCGGCGGCGTAAAAGTGCGGTGTGTAGTCCACCTTGCTTTTGTCGAGTATTCTCATAACGTTTGTCTTTGCTTCCATAGTATCAGTCCTTTTGAAAAATTAACATTATTTTAACACACAAAAACATAGTTTTCAAGTTTTATCGGTTGCGTTTTAGTGTTTTTTGTGGTATATTATTGTTAATATTAAACATATCGGAGGTAAAGTTATGGAAAAGAGAAAGCTAAGCAGGAAAAAACAAAGAAAGCTTATAATAATATCCACCGTTGTCGGTGTAATTGCGCTGTTTTTGCTGGTTGCGTTTTTCCCGGCAGGAACTACCACAACTACCAATAAAGTTAATACAGACAACGAGGTTTTCGACGTTGAAGAAAACCATTCCAAAAGCGAGCTTGAAGAGAGAATCAGGGTCTTGGAGTACGAAAACGAGGAGCTAAAAGCCGAAGTCGAAAAGTATAGGATTTTAGCGGAGCAGACCACCCAGGCGGTTGTGTCGCCAAGCGTCGGACAGAGTAAGGACACCGACGATGATAAGAAAACTTCTTCAAAGGACGAAGAAGAGTATAAAAGCAGCTCCGAATACTACGACGAAGATTACAAGGACTATACCTCCGCTCCCGAAGAAGATTCTTCGTCAGATTCAACCAAGCCGTCGACAAAACCAACTTCAAAACCGACTACCGATATGCCGACAAGCGATACAGGCCTGTAATTGTTAAAAATTAAAGTCTTTTTGCATTAATTTGGCAAAAATACTTGATAAATTTTTCACATTGTAGTAAAATGGTATTTATGTAGAATATTTAGATTTTATGAGGTGATTTACTTGAACAAAAAGACAATAGAAGACATTTCTGTTAAAGGCAAGAGAGTTTTGGTAAGATGCGACTTTAACGTTCCGCTCGATGGCACTACCATCACTGACGAAACAAGAATCAACGGCGCTTTGCCGACCATAAAGTATCTTATAGACAACGGCGCAAAGGTTATCCTTTGCTCACATATGGGTAAGCCCAAGGGCGAGCCAAAGCCTGAGCTTTCTTTGGCACCTGTTGCAAAGAGCCTTTCTTCAAAGCTTGGTAAGGAAGTTGTTTTCGCAGCAGACGATAACGTTGTAGGCGACAATGCAAAGGCAGCAGTTGCTAACATGGCAGAAGGCGACGTAGTTCTTTTAGAGAACACAAGATACAGAGCAGAAGAGACTAAGAATGTCGAAGAGTTCAGCCGCGAGCTTGCGTCATTAGCAGACGTTTTTGTTAACGACGCTTTTGGTACAGCTCACAGAGCACACTGCTCCAATGTTGGCGTAGCTTCTCTTTTAGACGACGCTGTTGCAGGATATCTTATCGAAAAGGAAATCGCCTTTTTGGGTAACGCTGTTAATAATCCGGAGCGTCCGTGCGTGGCTATCCTTGGCGGCTCTAAGGTTTCTTCTAAGATTTCAGTTATCAACAACCTTTTGGAAAAGGTTGACACTCTTATAATCGGCGGCGGTATGGCTTATACCTTCTTTAAGGCTATGGGCTACGAAACAGGTAAGTCTCTTTTAGAGGAAGACTATGTTGCCTACGCTAAGGAGATGCTCCAAAAGGCAAAGGATAAGGGAGTTAAGCTTCTTATTCCTGTTGACACAGTAGTAGCTCGCGAGTTTTCCAACGACGCTGAGTATAAGACAGTAGATGCTGATAAAATCGAGTCCGACTACATGGGCCTTGATATCGGCGAAAAGACAATCAAGCTCTTTGTTGACGCAGTAGCAGACGCAAAGACTGTTGTATGGAACGGCCCGATGGGCGTGTTCGAGATGCCTAACTTCGCAAAAGGTACGAACGCAGTAGCAGAGGCTTTGGCTAAAATCGATGCGATTACAGTTATCGGCGGCGGTGACAGCGTAGCTGCTGTTAACCAGGCAGGCCTTGGCGACAAGATGAGCCACATCTCCACAGGCGGCGGCGCTTCTTTGGAATTCTTGGAGGGCAAGGACCTTCCGGGTATAGTATGTCTTAACGATAAATAATATAATTTTTGGAGGTACATTTGATATGGCAAGAAGAAAGATAGTAGCAGGCAACTGGAAGATGAACAAAACTCCGTCTCAGGCAGCCGAGCTCATTAAAGAACTTATCCCTATGGTTAAAGACGCAGACGTTGACGTTGTTATCTGCACACCTGCAACAGACCTTGCAGTTGCAACCGAGATGACAAAGGGAACAAACATCGCAGTCGGTGCAGAAAATATGCACTGGGAAGAAAGCGGAGCTTTCACAGGCGAGGTTTCCGCAGATATGCTTTTGGACTTGGGCGTTAAGTACGTTATAATCGGCCATTCCGAAAGACGTGAATACTTTGCAGAAACAGACGAAACTGTTAATAAAAAGGTTAAGGCTGCAGTAGCTAAGGGCCTTATTCCTATCCTTTGCTGCGGCGAAACATTAGAGCAGCGCGAAATGGGTATCGTTTCCGAGTACGTTCGTATGCAGATTAAAATTGCCCTTTTGGGACTTAGTGCAGACGAGGTTAAAAACATCGTAATCGCTTACGAGCCAATCTGGGCTATCGGCACAGGCAAGACTGCAACAGCAGACCAGGCTGACGAGGCTTGCGGAATCATCCGTGAAGTTATCGGCGAGCTTTACGACGCACCTACTGCTGAGGCTGTAAGAATCCAGTACGGCGGCAGCATGAAGCCTTCTAACGCAGCAGAGCTTATGTCCAAGCCAAACATCGACGGCGGACTTATCGGCGGCGCTTCGTTAAAGGCAGAAGATTTTACAGGCATCGTTAAATATTAATTAAAGATTTTTGCAAACCAATCTGTAAAAGGATTGGTTTGTGTTTTGGAAAGGAACTTTTGTTATGAGAAAAAAACCTGTTGCATTGATAATCTTAGACGGTTTCGGGTACACTCCGGTTGTTGAGGGTAACGCAGTTGTCGCTGCTAAAACTCCAAATATCGACAAGTATTTTAAACAGTACCCCCACAATATCATAAAGTGTAGCGGTATGGACGTAGGCTTGCCCGACGGCCAGATGGGTAACTCCGAGGTTGGTCACACCAATATCGGCGCAGGCCGCGTAGTTTATCAGGAGCTTACAAGAATCACAAAGTCCATAAGCGACGGAGACTTCTTTACCAACAGCGCCCTTTTGGACGCGGTTTCAAATTGTAAGGAAAACGACTCGGCCTTGCATATCATGGGCCTTCTTTCCGACGGCGGCGTTCATAGCCATATCACTCATCTTTACGCTCTTTTAGAGCTTGCGAAGAAAAATGGCTTGGAAAGAGTTTACGTTCACTGCTTCTTGGACGGACGAGACGTTCCTCCTTCTTCGGGCGCCGACTATGTAGAGGCTCTTGAAAAAGAAATGGCAAGAATCGGTGTCGGCAAGGTCGGTACAGTTATGGGCCGTTTTTATGCAATGGACAGAGACAATAGATGGGAGCGCGTGTCCAAGGCTTACGAGGCTATGGTTTTGGGACAGGGTGAATCCTGCACTTCTGCGCCCGCCGCTATCAGAAAGTCTTATGAAGCAGACGTTACAGACGAGTTCGTAGTTCCGACTGTTGTTAAAGGCACAGAGCCTGTTGGTAAAAACGACAGTATCGTGTTCTTCAACTTCCGTCCCGACAGAGCGAGGGAGATTACAAGGACGTTTGTAGATCCTGAGTTTAATGGCTTTGAAAGGGAATTCTTCCCCGTTCACTATGTTTGCTTTACTCAGTACGACGCGTCAATGCCTAACGTTGACGTTGCGTTTAGGCCCACTTCGCTTGATGACACCTTTGGTGAATATATCAGCAAGAACGGCCTGACTCAGCTTAGAATAGCAGAGACAGAAAAGTACGCTCACGTAACGTTTTTCTTCAACGGCGGTGTTGAGAAAGAGTCTGCGGGCGAGGACAGGGCGCTTATCGCTTCTCCAAAGGTTGCAACATACGACTTAAAGCCCGAGATGAGCGCTTACGAGGTAGCTCACGAGTGCGTAAACAGAATAAACAGCGACAAATATGACGTTGTTGTACTTAACTTTGCAAATTGCGACATGGTAGGTCACACAGGCGGCTTTGATGCTGCGGTAGAGGCGGTAGAGGCGGTTGACACATGTCTTGGCCAGGTAATAGATGCCGTTTTGGCTAAGGGCGGTTGTGCGTTAGTTACTGCCGACCACGGTAATGCCGAGCAGATGTTAGACGAAAACGGTAACGTTCAGACAGCCCACTCCACTAACGTAGTTCCGCTTATAATGATAGGCGTAGAGGGCAGGCAGTTAAAGCCTGAGGGCAAGCTTGCCGACATCGCTCCTACACTGTTAGAGATTTTAGAGCTTGCAAAGCCTGACGCAATGACCGGAGAAAGTATGTTGAAATAATCGAAGTTTCGCTTTATTTTACAAAAACTCTTGCATTATTTAATTTGGTGTGATATAATACTATAAGTTATTGATTTAATCAGGAGGAATAATAATGTTATTTTTAGTTATAATACACATTATCGTTGCACTTGCACTCGTTGCAATCGTGCTTTTACAGTCTGGTAAGGCGGCTGGCTTGTCCGGTTCAATCGCGGGCGGAGCAGAGACATTTTTCGGAAAGAATAAGGGCAGAACAATAGACGTAATTTTGTCAAAGATTACTTCTGTTGCAGCTGTTGTCTTTCTTGTTACTTCGCTTTTGATTTTGTTCCTGGCAAAATAAGTTAAATTTTACCGCCGTATTTTTACGGCGGTTTTCTTTTTGGAGTAGGATATGGATATTAATCTGTTTTTAGACAATTACGGATATACAAAGGCTTTTAACCTCGCGGTTTGCGACGAGGTAAGCGCTTTTTCGGAAGAAGATATCTCCTCCGAGCTTTCGGGGAGGAAGTGCTTTTTCGACGTCCCCGTTGTAACGATAGACGGCGAGGACTCCAAGGACTTTGACGACGCAATTAGCGTAAGGCGTCTATCAGACGGCGCCTTCGAGCTCGGCGTTCATATAGCAGACGTCAGCCACTATGTCCGTGAAAAGAGCGCGCTTGATGCGGAGGCATATAACCGCGGGACAAGCATCTACCTTGCGGACCACGTTGTCCCCATGCTTCCCGAGAGATTGTCCAACGACCTTTGCAGCCTCGTGCCGGGACGTACAAGGCTCACTTTGTCTTGCGTTATGACGATAGACTCTGTCGGTAACGTGGTGGACTATAATATATATAAAAGCGCAATCAAAAGCTCAAAAAGATTAACGTATAGTATAGTTACAAGGGTTTTGGAGGGCAATATGGCTCTTCGCGAGCAGTATTCCGACTACGTCGGTATGTTTGAAGATATGCGTACCCTTGCACTGATTTTAAGGGACAAGAGGATGAGGCGAGGAGCAATAGACTTCGAGTTTCCCGAGCCCTATTTTTATATCGACGAAGACGGTAAGGTCGCGGACATCTTCCCCAGAGAGCTTGGCGTTTCCAATAGAATTATCGAGGAGTTTATGCTCGCGGCGAATGAGACTGTTGCGGACCATTGTAGACGTCTTTTTATCCCGTGCGTCTACCGCGTGCACGAACGTCCTGAGGCGGAGAAGATGCAGCATCTTTCCAAGGTTGCCGGCCTGTTCGGCTATAAGCTTAAAACAAAGGACACCCCCTCTCCAAAGAGTCTGCAAAGCCTCCTTTTCAAAGCGGAGGGCACTAATTCCCAGCCGGTTTTAAGTACAATTATGCTTCGCTCTATGATGAAGGCGCGCTACTGCGAGGAAAACTTAGGCCACTTCGGCCTTGCGGCGGATAGCTACTGCCACTTTACTTCGCCAATTCGTAGATATCCCGACCTCATTGTGCATAGAATATTAAAGGAATGGCTCGACGGTACACTTGACGAATGGCGCGTTACGCATTATAATAAGGTTGTCCGTAGGGCATCGGAGCGCTCCTCCGATACAGAGATTAACGCCGTTATGGCAGAGCGCGAGTTTAACTCCGTTTTGTGCTGCGAGTATATGGAGGACAAAATCGGTCAAGAATTTAACGGGGTAATTTCGTCCGTTACAGACTTTGGCTTTTTCGTCCAGCTTCCAAGCACTGTCGAGGGGCTTGTTAGAGTGTCGGACCTTGCCGACGACTATTACGAATTTAACGAAGACGCTATGATGCTTATCGGTGCCAGAACCGGCAGGGCGTTTTGCGTAGGACAGCGGGTTTTAGTAAGGCTTGCGAAGGTAAATACCGAGCTTAAACAGATAGACTTTGTTCTTAGCGAGTTTAAGCTTAAAAAGCCTGAAAAAGAGGTGAAACATAAGGGTGGCAAACAACACAGAAACAAAAAAAGGCACAAAAAGAAACATCGCTCAAAATAAAAAGGCATACCACGACTACTTTGTGGAAGAGACCATCGAGTGCGGTATCGAGCTTTTCGGCACAGAGGTCAAGTCGCTTCGTCAGGGCAAGGTCAATCTTAAAGATAGCTATTGCAGCGTGGTTCGCGGCGAGGTTTATGTTAATGGTATGCACATAAGCCCTTATGAAAAGGGCAATATCTTCAATAAAGACCCGATGAGAGTAAGAAAGCTCTTGCTCCACCGCCGCGAGATTAATAAGCTGATCGGCCTTTCGCAGCAACAGGGCTATACCCTTGTGCCGACGTCTTTGTATTTTTTAGGCTCCAAGGTCAAGCTCGAGATGGCTCTTGCCAAGGGTAAAAAGCTCTACGATAAGCGCGACGACGCCGCAAGGCGCGACGCACGCAGAGATATGGAGCGCACGTTAAAGGAACGAAACCAGTTTTAATTTTTGCTCTTATATGGGGATGCAATGGTTTCGACGGGGA
This sequence comes from Clostridia bacterium, assembly GCA_045660545.1. Lineage (GTDB taxonomy): Bacteria > Bacillota > Clostridia > Monoglobales > Firm-18 > JAZREA01. The sequence goes on from JAZREA010000002.1 coordinate 136,991, forward strand.
CATTTAAACAGGATAAGCGGGTAGAGGTCAGGAGCCTCTTTAAAATCCTGAACTTTTAAATTTAAACGCTAACGATAATTTAGCATACGCTGCCTAATTAGGCGGCCGTTCCGTTAAAGAGTACCACGGCTTTTTCAGGGGCGTCGAATAGTGGTGAACGTGAATATGCAAAGCTTTGAGCATATCATGAACAATGAAGCTACTAAAACGCAAGGCTTGTTTGTGTGCCTTGCGCGGAGGGAATGTAAAACATAAACTAAACTCGTAGAAAGTCCTGCGGCGTGTTTTCGGACAGGAGTTCGATTCTCCTCATCTCCACCAAATAATTCCAATACGCATTTTGCGTGTTGGAATTTTTTTATGGAAAGAATCGAACTCCTCTGGTAAACGCCGTTTAACAAAACAGTCCGGCGAACTGTTTTGTAGGCGTTTTGCGGGCGAAGACGGGTACCACCAAAGGTGGTCGTCAAGCCCAAGAGATTGCAAAGCAATATCTGATTCTCCTCATCTCCACCAAATAATTCCAATACGCATTTTGCGTGTTGGAATTTTTTTATGTAGAGAATCGAACTCCCTTTACGACATAATTCTGTGGTATTTACAATTTTTTGTTTTTATGCTATTCTTTATGTGAAGGAATGTTTTTTGGCTGGCTCGCCTTTTGTTAATAGGAGAATTATTATGAAAAAGCTACGCAAATTACTTTTAATAATCATACTGATATTTGTTGCCGTGTGGGCTTTTTCGGTTGCAAAATGCGAGTATCTGTCGGCAATGTACGCTCACGAATTTTATGGCCTCGAAGACGACGTTTCCAATTTGTACCCCGTATGTGAAAATGTAAAGGTTTTAAGCTATGACGAAGCTTCTGCCGAAGTCTATTTTTACGAACAGGATATAGGCCTTTGGTTTTTGTTTGAAAAATCAGAAGGAAAATGGCAAGAGGTTACAAGCAAATGCGTTTGGAGTACAGGAAGTGCAGACGGAGTGCTGTGGCCGTATTTCTGGCATGGATACGCCGGTTGATAATAACACCGGATGAAAACGTCATTCAAATAGGAGGAATTCCACTATGAAAAGGAAATCAACAAAAATACTATTATCGCTTGCGCTATGTACGTTCTTTGCAATAGTTGTATATTGGTGTCATGTGTTTGTATCCAGCACAAGCAGAAACATAATAGTTTATCTTGCTTTTAGTTTGCTAAGTTTCCTTTTGTGCCTGTTTTTTATAGGGCTTTGTATCTGGCTCGTTTATAAAGTATGGTATGTTGAGGAGATAAAAAAGAAGGTCTTGATTCTTTCTGCAATTTTATCACCAATAATGATGTACATTTTAGGTTTTGTTGTTTTAATACTCGGCTTTGCATTAGGGGTTTGGTGGGAGTCTTCAATATAGTACATATGGAAATATCAAAAGTGATTTTTTAAACTTATCTTATAAAACACAAAAAACAATTTTTTGCCGACCTGTCTTTTGATAATAGGAGAATTATTATGAAAAAATCGTTATTGATAATTTGCATACTGCTGTTGCTGACAGGCTGCGCGTCGCGCGATAATACCGAGGCTTTGCCTGAAACTTCGCCTGTTTTGGAAAGCGAAGAATTTGCCAAAGACGACTCGTGGAAATACGCTGTTGCGCAAAGACTCTTTGACGAATTTTGCTTTTTCTATGACAATATGGAGGAAAGGCAGTTGCTTGAAGAACAGGCGACTATTTGCGAATTAAATAAAACCGAGCTTGGCTATAACTGCGTTATGGCTATGGATAGGCTTGTGGGTATAGCGATGGTTTATCACAAATATCTTCCCGAGGAAAAGGTTGAGGTGTTTGAGCAAAAGTCGTCCGTCCTTGATTATGCAAGACATTATACAAATGTAAAGTTTGCTTACACAACGGATGGCGCGCATTTTATAGCTGTATATCATGAAGCCCCCGACAGTTATCGAGCCCCTGTTAAACCTGATGCAATCAATCGCTTAAGGGGTGTGCAGGACGAATATGCATTTCTAGCGGATTTTGCAGACGCTTCTTTGTACAGTGCGGTAGATTTGTTTGCGGAGGACTTGTCGGGCAACAAAAAGAGTGTTCCCGTAAACTTTGTTCAGTTAGATACTATCGGCGACAAACCGTTATCAATTGTAAGCCAAGATTCCCTCGACGATAAATCTTTAGAAATTTTGTCGAATTACCAAAGAAATACAATAAATACCAATGCAAAAAACAACGAGTGGAATTTATATGTATTAAAAGACTGCAAAAGAATTGACGCGCTCTATTCAAATGGCGAGTTTGTAAAAATGATGACCTATTGGTATATTCATTAATTAATTGCAATAAGGCATAAATAACACCGAAAGGGGACGCTTATGAAAAAAATACGCAAATTACTTTTAATAATCATACTGATATTTGTTGTCGTGTGGGGCTTGTCGATTGCCAAATGCGAGTATCTTACGCGCCAATATGAAGACAAATACCGCGATATTGTCGAAGAGTTTTCTGTCGGGGACGGATATTATAAAATCCTTGAAACAGACTGGGCGTATACGCGCATATACTGTATTGTTGACAATGAGCATAATAAAGTAGGCGTAGAGCTGCTCGTTGATAACCCTGGGGAGAAAATATATACATACCGTACAATATGGTCTTCCACAGGAAATGCAGACGGAGTGCTGTGGCCGTATTTATGGATAAATAGAAAATAATCAATCAACCGCGGTTTTAAGGAAAAAAGTAATCCCATCTTTGCATAATTGCAAAGATGGGATTTTGTTTTATTATGAAATGTTAATAAATTCATTCTTGCGAATTACATATCATACATGGTTTATACCCGTTATTTATAGCGTCGTTTAATTTGACTTTTGTCAAATTGTTTTTGTATTTAATTATGATACAGTGCTTCCTATGATATTTTTCCCCGGATGATGTTACATAATATGTATCATCAAAAAGTGTAGGACTTACTGCATCTACTGTTACAGGTTTTTCCGAAGAAAAGGTTAGTCTGCTAATTATAAATGAATATCCAAAAAGAAAGGCTATTAGCACCATTGCAGAGACCAAAAGTTTCCATTTTTTTATTAAAAAAATGGAAATTATAAAACAAAGACCCGGGTTTTTAGTGTAACATGAAAATTGGTTTGCAAACTCTTCGCTTTTGATTCTGGAATTTTGCAAACCATTATTTTTCAAATCTGGGTCACATATGTGTCCGAGTTCGTGTCGTAAAAGCGTACACTTGTCTTCGTCGGAAATATCCGCATTTATAAATACAAATTTTAGGTTGTTGTTTATATATAAGAAGGAGTCGTTTTGCTGGGTTTCGTTTTCAATCCCCAACCTTTTTATAAGTTCAAACACAGGCTCTGAATTAGTGTGCTTTTTATACTCAATAATCGTAAACTGATAAGATTCAATGATGCGCCTTAAATCATTGTAATTATTCAATAAGTAAAGTTTGTGTTTCAGTAGTGTTTTAAAAGCTATACGCTTTGGTGAGTTATTTGTCATTGTTTTCCTTTTTTATTTTGTCAACTATGTCCATAATCGTCTTCTCTTCTTCTGTCAGAGGCTTCCCTGAAGCTATGCTTCCGTATGCGGCAATGATAGCCTCTTTTAAAAATTCGGGGTGCAGCCGTCTGTATTCAGTTTCAGCTACCGATGCCACAGTATGCCTTCCAATATCGTCAAGGGAACTGTAAATTTTTATAAAACCCAGCAGCTCATCATCAATGACGACAGGTTGTTCATTAAGTGGATGAATGTCAAGCTCCTTTAAAATTGTACTTACCATACCATAATTGGATACTGCCACGCCGTTTTTTAAGATAAAATTTATCGTTGTGCGCGGGATTTTTGTGTGCTTCGAAAAATTTTCTATAGTGCTGAATTTTTCTTTTATTCTCTTGCGAATCAAGTCTTTATACAAATCCAAAGAATCACATCCTTTATTAACATTGTACAACACAATGTCAATTTGGTCAATAAAATCAACAAAAACAGTTGACATTTTGTTATTTGCTGGTATAATTGTGACGGTATAATATTTATAATAAGAAATTAAGACGATATATTATACATACAATTTGTAAAAAACAGTAAATTATTGGCAACTTCATGTAATATTATTATGTTCGTGGTAAAATAATAATACAAATTAGAAAGGAAGTTGTACAATGATTAAAATTATAACAGATGATTTAATTGAAAAATTTAAAGATTTTTTAATTAACGAAGAAAAGGCTTCTTCTACGCTGGAAAAATATATGCGTGATATCAAGGCTTTCTCAGAGTGGACTTTGGGGTCCGAAATTGACAAGAGGAAGGTTCTCGACTATAAAGAATACTTGATATGTAGATTTGCTCCCGCATCTGTCAATTCTGTTTTGTCTTCACTTAACAGTTTTTTTGAATTTAATAACTGGTATGAGATGAAGGTTAAAATGCTCAGAATTCAAAAACAGATTTTTGCACAAAAGGATAAAGAACTTACAAAAACAGAGTATGAAAGATTACTTGACGCCGCAAAAGCAAAGAGTAACGAAAGACTGTACTTGTTAATGCAAACTATCTGTTCAAGCGGAATCAGAGTATCGGAATTACAGTATATAACAGTTGAGTCAATAAAGCTAAGGAAGGCAACTATTAACTGTAAGGGTAAGATGAGAATTATAATTTTACCCAAGGAGCTTTGCAGAATGCTCACGGAATATGCGAAGACCCAAAAAATAACAAGCGGTTCTGTGTTTGTCACGAAAACAGGGAAACCACTTGACAGAAGCACTGTATGGAAAATGATGAAATCACTTTGTAAGAGCGCAAGAGTCTCTAAATATAAAGTGTTTCCACATAATTTAAGGCACCTTTTTGCGCGCACTTTTTATACACTTCAAAAAGATATTGTAAGACTTGCAGACATTCTTGGACATTCAAGCGTAAACACCACACGTATATACACAATGGAAACCGGTGAAATACACCGTAGGCAAATTCAAAAATTAGGACTTTTGCGCTTATAAATAAATATACCACATAATCGAAATTATGTTGCAAGGCACATCTAAATTGACATAAAAGGAATCAGACTACTCTATGGCACACACATATTTTTGTAAAAAACAGCATAATTTTTAGACCGGTCATTGTTAGTTTTGTATAACCGGTCTGTTTCGTTATGGTTTTTTTGATGCATATTGATAATTTTTTTATAAAACAACTGTAAATCATTGACAAACACTCCTGAATATGCTAAAATATGTACGCTATTAATATTGATTTTGGCTATTTAATACCACATAATTTCGATTATGTTGTAAGGCATTTTTTTTACCATCTTTTGTAATGAACATTACTTTGTCGGAATATGGGACAATAATTTCAAGAAAGGGTTGGAAGAAATGGACACTTATAACCTGTCCGATAGAAAAAAAGAAATTGTAAGAATCACATGGCAATACTTGCTAACAACAGGTTTGGCGCACGCATCAATCGGGGAATTATGCAGAGAAACAAAACTTGCACAAAGCAGTTTGTATCATTGGTTTGAAAACAAAGACGATATATGGATAAGCGCCGGAAAGTATGGATTATCTAAAGTCGTCGATGCACTTTTTGCATTTACACTCAATCACACAAATGAAGTGCGAAAATACTTTGATACCCTTTTGGATGAAGTTGAAAAGTACAAGTATGAGTTGCGTCTTGCAATACAGATTACCACAAGTCCTGTGTTCGGTGAACGGATGAGGGAGAAATCAAAAGATTTTAGACTACTCTACGAATCGTATGCAGAAAAGATTATGAGCATTTTTGGATGTACACATCATCAGGCAGAGGTTTTTATCTATTCAATAATTGCATCTGTAATTGATTATGCAATATGGGATGATGGAGAAAAAACACAAATGCTGCTTGATAATCTATATACAAGAATAATTGAAAAAATAGATGTTCAATGTTGAAAGGAGAGCCCATGGAACTACTCGATGCAGTACTGACTGTTACAAAGTGCGAACATGTAGAACAATTAAGGGGTTTGTCATCGGAAAGAAAGCTACACCTTGCACATTCTATTGAGGAACGCGTTCCGAGTGGACTGGCCTCTATTGACGAATGGAATGAACTGCTAATGATATTTGCAGATGCCCCTCCGGAAAAAGAAAACAAAATAGCTAAAAGAAAACTCCTCAGCTATTTGAGGGGTGAGAAATATGAAGAAAAGCTGCCGATATAGACGGAAACAGAAGGTGGCAATTTGGGGATAAAAAATAGAAAGTGAGCAAAAACCTTGGAATACAGTGCAGATGTTTTATTAAATGATGACTTCGTAATAGTAGTAATTGCAATGATTGTTGGATTATTTGTGATTATTGCACTTTTTTTGAATTTATATCTTCCGTTTAAGGAGGAAAAAGATTATATAAAAATGGAGATGGCACGTTCGTTTGACAAAAAAGAATATTTATATTGGAAAGGTCAGCTTAAAAAGCTTTATATAAGCAAAATACCGATTGTTCGTTCTATTTCCGGACGAAAACAAAACCGGTAATTATGCTATGGTATAAAAACAAAACGGAGGTAAAAGTATGCATACACAAAAACAAATAAAAAGTTGTTCTTTTATTATATGTTGCATCCTCATACTGAATTTGGTTTTGGGTATATCACCGGTTTATGCTGCGGGAGATACCGTTGTTTTAAATGGTCCTGATGAATGTGCAAATAAAGTTTTTACAGTACAAAACATGTTTCCCGGAGATGAAATATCACAGGATTATGTTTTAAATATATCCCACAAGAAAAATATCGACATTATGTTTCAGGCTAAGGTTCACGAAGGCTATGTTCTGGCAGAAGTTTTAAAATTAAAGGTTACAATACCTGGAATTCAAGACCCCTTATATGATGGACTGATGAAAGATATGCCGGATTCAGTTACCTATACCTTGACGGGTATCCAGCAAAGCGTAACTTATCGTTTAACTGTGTATTTGGATACTGACGTTGGAAACAAAAATGCAATAGACACTGACGGGAAAAGATACCAAAACAAAGACTTAAAGGCGGATTTTAGCTGGTGGTATATGCCTGAAAGCCCGGGCGGAGGCTCCGGGGATGGCGGCGGAACAAATGAGCCGGGAACAGGTACGACAAAACTGCTAAGACGTGCGTATGTAATCGGCAGACCGAACAGTTATTTCGAACCCGAAGCCCCAATTACAAGAGCAGAAACAGCAACAATTTTCGCAAGAATTTTTGCAGATTATAACGAGGATAACTTAATTTCAACAGACACAAAGTTTAATGATGTTACGGATTCGGATTGGTTTGCTAAATACATATCGCGATGTGAAGACGAAAATATTATCTTTGGCTATGAAGGCTGTTTCAGACCAAGTGATAATATAACAAGAGCTGAGTTTGCGGTAATTTGTGTAAGATTCTTTGAAAAGCGAAGCGGAAGCACAATTAAGCCTGCGGATATATCCTTTATAGATTTTGAAAGTAGCCACTGGGCATACGAAGCCATTAAAAAGGCTTGCGCCAATGGATATGTTACCGGCTATCCTGACGGAACGCTTAGGGCAGACAACACCATAACTCGTGCAGAGGCGGTAACAATAGTAAACAGAATGCTTGAACGCATTCCCGATAAGGAATACATAGATAACAATTTACATAAGCTTATTGATTTTATAGATGTTCGCGATAATACATACTGGGCTTACTATGAAATCTTTGAAGCAGCAAATACCCATTATGTTCGATTTGTAAATGATTTTGCAAAATGGGTTGACTAGGCACTCGGGAGTCGAGTTCCGTATGGTTTTAAAATGACAATTTGTGTTGATATTGCGTAAAATCCCTTGAAAATACAGCAAGTATTCCCTGCGGAATTTTACTTATCTGAACCCAAATTGACTGTTTTAAAACTCTTCGACCTTAAATGCAAAGAAATTTAGTGCAATTTCAATGCGGAAGGACGAAGGAAGGCTGACGCCTTGCAAGGACGACAAATTGAAAGTGTGCAAATTTATAAATTTAAGGCATACGGGGTTCAACACCCGAGTGCCTGAACAGAAAGGCGGTTTTAGTTTGAGCAAAAAAACAAAATACACCACAATCGCCTTTCTGGTGCTTTTGTCAGTGGCCTGCGTTATATGCGTTTTGCGTTTCAAGTCTGTAAAAGTTGTGGCTTTTTATACAAGAAATACTTTATCCTGGAGTAACGCAGAAGTTTCTGAAGACGGCTCGATAAATCTTGATTTTAAAAAAGGGGAAATGACTGTTAGGTTAAAGAACGAGGTTAAAGGTAACATTGGCTATAACCTATATTTGTATACGGAAAAAGAAACTTCAAATGAGGCCAAGCTGTCGGCAAAAGATATGAGAGAAATTGACAAAAATGAGTATCCCGCTTCCCTAAAGGAATGCGATGTAAAATGCGCATATCGCGGTTATCTTGAAGGTAACACCAAAAAGGATTTTGAAATAAAGTCGTCCGGTACTGCGGATTTAAGACTTTTAATGATTATAGAGGATAACAATTCTTATCCAAGGGAAGAAGAAAGCCTCCCCGCTGTTGCAAATGTAAAATTTAATGCAGAGGTCCTGCTTGACGGGCAGTATCCACGAGGCAGTAATTATTCCTTCTCTTTAAAAGATGGGTCAGGAGAAATAATCGAAACAGTACATAATGACGACGGATATATTTCCTTTTCAAATATTGCATTAAAGGAAAAAGGGACTTACATATATTATCTCTCTCAAAACGAGGGGAAAGATAAAGAAACAATTTACGATAAATCGGTTTATAAAATAACTATGGTTGCAGAAGGGAAAAATTTTGCAAGGTTTTTTTGTGAAAAAGATGGTACGCAAATAGATACTTTACCAAGATTTTCAAATTATAAAGAAAACAAGGATATTGTTGATATAGAAAATATTGTAGAATATCCAAACAACGAGAAAAAATCGAACGAGAAACCAAATTATTTACTGATATCAACCTTGGCGGTTGCTTTTCTGCTGATTCTGTTCTGCGTCGTGATAAACAAAAAGAAAGGGTGATGCGAAATATGATTATGAATAAAAAACTTCAAATAAATGTCATAACCCTACTTCTTCTTTGTTTAGGACTTTGTATAACGAGCTTTGCGCTTTCATATACCGTGATAAAAATTGAGAGCAATTATTTTAAAACGGGTGAAATAAAAATCAACCTGAATGATGGCATGGCAATTATAGACGAGAATGATCCTTTGTTCGAGCCGGGCATGACGGTTGAAAAGGAATTCTTTATTAAAAACAACGGCGCTGAACCAATTTATTATAAGCTGAATTTTACGGGCGTTTCAGGTGAACTAAGCAAAGCAATCGTGGTTACGATATTAGACGAAAACCGACTCGAATTAGTATCGGGTAAGCTGTATGAGTTTGAAACCTCCAAGGAATTAATAGGTTCTTTAAGCAGGTATGAAAAACAAGATTTAATTGCACGATTCCACTTCCCCGAAGACGAAGGGAATGAATACAAGGGTAAGTCGCTTGAGTTTAAAATGTCTGCGATTGCAGTCCAGACAAAAAACAACGATTCAGAAAATCCGAAATTTGAATAAGGAGAAATGCAATGAAAGTTTTAAATGTATTAAAAAATGTATTCACTTGGCTGCTTGTGGCAGCTGCGGTGTGTATGATGGTGTTTACGGTTGTCTCTGTAACAACCTTTGACCGAAACGACAGAGATTTATTTGGATATAAAGCCTTTATCTGCCGTTCTGACTCAATGAAAGCAACGGACTTTGCGTCAGGTGATTTGGTGTTTGTTAAAGAGGTTTCACCAAACACTATTAAGGTAGGCGATATTATTTCCTATCGTTCAGAAGATCCTGACTCATTTGGCGAGACCTTTACCCATAAGGTGCGTTCTCTCACTACAAACGAAGATGGTCAGCCTTGTTTTATTACATACGGTACAACAACAGGAATTGATGATGATTCACCTGTAAAGTACACACAGTTTCAAGGAGTTTACAAATTTGATATACCAAAGCTTGGAACATTCTTTGCATTCTTAAAAACAACACCGGGATATTTTATCTGTATATTCCTTCCGTTTATGCTTCTGATTTTAATGCAGGGTTTAAGTACGGTGAAATTGTTTAGAAAATATAAGAAAGAACAGATGGAAGAACTGACATCCGAAAGAGAAAAACTGGAGGAAGAACGCAGACAAACGGCTGAAATGATGAAAGAGCTGCAAGCTCTCAAAGAACAGCTTTCGTCAAGAGACGGGCAAAAGTCCGAATAATTAAGGTATAGACAGCAAAGGGCTGTTTATATAGATTCGTCTGACAAAATAAACTTATAGGAGGTAAAAAAATGACGAATAGTAAATTAACAAAGAGAGCTTTGCTTACAAGCAGCATATCACTCCTTCTCTGCTTTACAATGCTTCTCGGAACCACATTCGCATGGTTCACAGACAGTGCTGCTACTGGCAGTAATGTAATCAAGTCAGGTAACTTGGACGTAGTAGTAGAGTACACACTTGACGGCAAAATCTGGAATGATCTTGACGGAGCAGATGACTTATTCAAAGATGTTCTTTGGGAACCGGGACACACCAGAGTAGTTGCTCTTAAAATCAAGAACAATGGCTCATTAGCATTAAAATACACAGCTAATATGAACATTGTTGAAGAGATTATCGGTAAGTCAGTAACAGGTGAAGATATTGTTTTATCTGACATTCTTACAGTAAGCACTCTTGTACAGCAGGCAAATGATGCTATGGGCGTAGGCGGTATTACCCTTGGTCTCGCTTTTGCAGGCGAAGACAAAGTAGGCTATGAGAACACTGCAAAATTCAAGGATGCCAATATCCTTAGAGAAAATCAAGAGCTTGCTCCCGGAATTGAACATTATCTGATCGTTAAAGTTGACATGGCTGAAACAGTTGGTAATGAAGCAAACCATAATGGTACAGACATTCCTACTATCAACTTTGGTATAAATGTTCTCGCAACTCAGTTTACATACGAAAACGACAGCTTTGGCAATCAGTATGATAAGGATGCTTTTGTAGCAGACGAGTATGTAACAACAGCCGACGGCCTTATCGAAGCTCTCGAAGGTGCAGGCGAGGGTGAAGTAATCGGTCTTATGAACAACATAAAGATAGATCCTGCAAACATGAGCAACGCTTACGGTACAACAGGCATCAACATTAAGAACGGACAGATTCTTGACGGTAACGGCTATACACTTGATATTAAAGGAGCTGGCGGTACTTGGGACTCGGGTATCAATACAACAGGCGGTACAATCAGGAATCTGACAGTTACCGGTTCTTTCCGAGGCATCTTCATTAACCACAACAGTTCACACAGCGAGCCTGTAGTTCTTGAAAAAGTTATTACCAGAGGTACTACATACACCATCAGCTGTGACCAGGGCATGAACCAGACTCTTAAAGCTAAGGATTGCGAATTCTACGGTTGGACCAGCTTTGCTGCTACACTTGGTAACGCAACATTCAACAAATGTAAGTTTGGAGAAGGCAGCGGATATGCTTACTGCCGTCCTTATGCTCCCACTACTTTTGTAGGCTGTGATTTTGAAGCAGGATTTGAAATGGATCCAAGAGCTGCTGTTACTTTTGAAAACTGCACTATTGGTGGTGTGGCTCTCACAGCAGATAATCTTGCAACTCTCGTAACTTCAAATATTGCAAATGCAACAGTTAAATAATTTGTTATCTTGCCTAATCTCCTATCCCTCATTTTGAGGGATAGGAGGGTAATCAAAAGGCATAAGCTTGTGTTTGTGCCTTTTGATTGCCGTAATAAAAAACTCAATCGGAGGTATGTTATGAGTTTACTGCAAAAAAAAGAAAAACAGAATAAAAATAACGACCCGTTAATCCGGCTTATGACACCGATGATTGCAGGTATTTTAGCATGCACATTTTGCCTTGTCAGTATGACGTGGGCTTGGTTTACTGCGTCTGTCGATACACCGACGCAGACAATACAATCTGCTAGCCGCAGCACCTCTGTGGTAGTTTATGAAGTTAGTCAGCCTGAAGAGGAAAATGGAAATCCTACTAAAACCCTGATAAATCCTGAAATATCAGAAGAGCTTTCTCTTGCCGAAGATGCACAGGCGGAGGAGGATGCGAGTGTTATAATAGCTGGTGAGTCCGTTGTTTGGGAATTATCACCGGAAAAAAGCTACGAGGTTGTAATGACAGGCAGCGGAACGGCATCCACGGGTTATTGCAAAGTTGCCTTATCACATACGTCAAGCAGAAGTGATAAAGCCGAAACAAAGCTGTACACAACCACTGCCTTTGAAAAAGACAATACGGTTACATTTACCTACAATACCGGCGGCTTTTCCGATGTAGAAGGTGTTACAGAAACCGAATGGAAAAAATATGTAGAAACAACCACTCCGCCGACACTTACGATTGCGTCTTTTTGGGGCAAACCGGCAGAAGATGAGACATCACAGGTTTCGTTAATGTCTTTGCGCAACACTGAGGAAGAAGAAATTATGCTTTTGTCTGACGGCGATGTGTTAGGCTTAGCTCCTATCCCTTGCCCGGAAGCAAAGGCCGAAACCGAAATTGAGTTAGAGGGCTTTGAAATTCAAGAGGGGGCGGAAATTTCTGCTGAGGAGGATTATAAAATATCGCTTACACTAAAAGAAGGCTATGAAATGCCAAGTGAAGTGGTAGTTAATATTGATGGCAAGGACTATGTTGTTTCTACTGAAGGTACTGAGGCAAGTGATGATGCGCCGTACTATGATGCCCAAAGCGGCGTTTTAACAGTTCCCTATGCTCTTTTAAGTGATGGTGTTACAGTTTCTGTTAAAGCCATTGCGATACCGATTCCCGAAGAAACTGAAGAAGAAAGCGAAGAAGCGACCGAGGAAACCACAGAGGAAGTAGCAGATAATAGTGTTGTAGCTGACAACCCGACTAAAAAAGAAGACGGCGAACAAGATAGTGACGAACCTGAGAAAACCCCTGCGGGCGATGGCGGTAATGATGATGACGATGAAGCTGACGATAATTCAGGAGACTCGTCAAATGACAATGCTTCTTCCTCCGAAGATGAAAAAGCAGATATCAAACTGAATCTTTCGCAGTTAACAATCAATCTTGAAGAAACTAAGATTCCAACTAATGCAGACCTTGTTCTTACACTTTCTGCGAAAGAGGATATGGAGCTTCCTGAGCAGATTGTAATTACCCTTGATAAAACAATCCGTGATGAAAATACCGATAATGAAAAAATTGAAGAGGACAAAACGGAATATATCATAAATACAGATGGCAAGGATAATCCTGAAGGCTTCGGGTTTGATGCTAAAAGCGGAGAACTTACAATATCATCAGAATTGCTTGAAGGTGTACGTGAAATTACAATAGCCGATACCGAAGATAACGAAGCTGACGAGGATGAAGATAAGGCTACACTTACATTTGAGGTTAAAAACCTTACCTTTGATTTCACAGATGAAGAAATTGTGACTGATGAGGATGTCGTAATTACCTTTACTGCGGGGGAAGGCTATGAGTTGCCTGAAACAATTACAATTACGATTGACGGCGAGGAATACATTGTTTACACAAGTGCCGAAGATTGCGATAAAAACCCTGACGGAATTACATTCGATATAGAAACAGGCACACTTACCATATCCAAGGATTTACTCAAAGATGTAGAGTCAATAACCATTACCGCAGAGGGTATTGAAAAAGAGGATGATGAGTCCGAAGAAAATGAAGAAAACTCTGATGCAGACAATAAGGATAAGGATGCCAGCGACAATGGAAATGAGTCTGAAGGTGGCGAAGATACGGATAAGGAAACCGGAAGCGAAACAGACACCCCTGCCGCTGATGACAAGGCCGAAACCGAGGTAGAAACGGAAGTTGAGGATGAAGAAAAGGAGGAAACAATCATTCCTGAAACTAACCCTGATAACGCTACTGATGGAGAACGCGAGGATGAAATTGAATCTTTGGAACCTGGCGCCGAGCCGATAAATCCTGCTGCACCGGATATAGAAGACAACACCAATGCCGAGCAGGGCGGTGAAAATGCAGAAACAGAAGAAAGCGGTAAAGATTCAATTGAGAGCGGAAGTGAAGAATCTGCCAAGCCCACTCCGGATACTGAAAGTGGTGACGTTGAAGAAACTACTGCACCAACACAGTCGACAACTCCGGCTGAGCCAAGCGCAACGCTTGTTATACCGACAACCTCTTCACCTGTTACAAGTGAAACGAGTATCCCGTGTGCAGATACACAAGCAGAAGGCAACATGTTAAGCGTCCCAACTTCTTCTGTGCCCGAACCAACCGAGAACGTTAATTCAAACGGAGCAATTGAAACGGTAGGTGCAACAACATCTTCGGAAAACAAGGAAGAGCTTTGTTAACGGTATTTGACTTTGTTGTGTTACCTGATATAAATCTGTAATTCACTTTGTGAGTTACAGATTTTTTTAAAAACAATCAAATTCGTACAATAACCGCCAATATAAGTTGTCGAAAAAACGTAAAAACCAAGGTAAAAAAATCGAAAATCGTCAAAAAATGCGAAAAAAGCAACTACAAGTTGCGCAAAAAACCAATGAAAGTTGATTGCTATAATCCAAATATTTTGATAAAATCATTATAAACGAGATAGTTTTGAAAAAATTTCTTATAATAATTGAAATGAGGATGATACAATGACGATTGGCGAGAAGATTGCACATCTTAGAAGTGCTAATGGCTTGTCACAGGAACAATTAGCAGAGAAACTTAATCTGTCAAGACAGTCTGTTTCCAAATGGGAAATGGACCAGGCTCTGCCGCAGATTGATAACGTGTTGCAGCTTTGCGAGCTGTTCTCCGTTTCGACGGACGAGCTGTTGCGCAGCAACATTTCCGTTTCTTGCGGCACAGGCGAAAAGCGCGGTAATAAATACTTTGGCACAGACGGCTTTCGAGGCGAGGCAAATGTCGGCCCGACCTCGTTGCAGGCGTACAAAATCGGTAGATTTTTGGGCTGGTATTACGGGTCGGAACTCTCCGGATGCCAAAAGAGCGGCTATCGCCCCAAAATCGTTATAGGTAAAGACCCAAGACGCTCGAGCTATATGCTCGAATATTCCATCGTTGCCGGTATAACGGCGTCGGGCGCGGACGCGTATATGCTCCACGTTACCACAACGCCCAGCGTGTCGTACGTAACCAGACAGGACGAGTTCGACTGCGGAATAATGATAACCGCAAGCCATAACCCGTACTACGACAACGGCATCAAGGTTATAAACCGCTATGGCGAAAAGCTTGACGATTCTACAACTGCTCTTATCGAGGCGTATATCGACGGCGACTTAAATAGCCTCGGCGTTAATTCGGACGACTTGCCGCTGGCACATAGGGAGAAAATCGGCGCGATTATCGACTACGTTTCGGGCAGAAACAGGTACTTAGGATATCTGATTTCCATCGCGTCCCACTCGTATAAAAACTTCAAAATTGGTATAGACTGCGCAAACGGCGCGTCTTGGATGCTGGCACGTCAGGTGTTTGGTGCTTTGGGTGCGCAGCTTACTATAATAGGGGACGAGCCGGACGGCCTTAATGTAAATATCGGCTGCGGCTCAACTCATATCGAAAAGCTCTGTAAGCTCGTTAAGGATAACCACTTAGACGTGGGCTTTGCCTTCGACGGAGACGCCGACAGATGTATCGCCGTGGACGAAAACGGAAACGTAGTAGACGGCGACGCCATTTTGTACATCTTAGGTAAAAGGTTAAAGTCAAGGGGCACGCTAAAAGACGACACAATCGTAGCTACCGTAATGTCAAACAGCGGACTTATCAAAAGCCTTAAAGAAATCGGCATCAACTGCGTACAGACCAAGGTGGGCGACCGCTTCGTGTACGAATGTATGCAGGAAAATGACTACATGTTGGGCGGCGAACAGTCTGGCCATATTATCTTAAAAAAATATGCCACAACGGGCGACGGAATCCTGACAGCCATTATGGTTGCGGAAGAGATGTGCGAGCTTAAATCCACCTTGTCCGATATGTGTAAAAACGTAATGTTATACCCTCAGCTGACTAAAAATATCAGGGTTAAAAACAAAGACGCGGTCGTAAATGACGGCGAAGTAAAGGCGGCAGTCGCAGAGGTTGAGGGCTTAATCAATGGCGAAGGCAGGGTTCTTTTAAGACAGAGCGGAACCGAGCCGGTAATCAGGGTAATGGTCGAGAGTAAAAGCGACGAGCTTTGCGAAGAGTATGCGAATATGATTATAGATGTAATTAAAGAAAGAGGGTATGTCAGTGAATAAACCTGTAAAGACAATAGAGCTTTTTGAGTGCGTTACACCGTACCTTACCGACCTGTTTGCATCTTGTGAATATCCCTGGCAGATTCTGCCCAAAATAAAGGAACAGATAAAGTCCCTTTTGGAAACGGGAATAGAAGGCTACCATGAAATCCAAGACGGCGTTTTAGTCGGCGAAGATGTTAAAATCTATCCGAATGTTGTCATAGAGCCGCCCGCAATCATCGGCTCAGGGACCGAGATAAGACCGGGCGCATTTTTAAGGGGCAACGTAATCACCGGCAGAAACTGCGTAATCGGCAATTCTACTGAGATGAAAAACTGCGTCCTGCTCGATAACGTTCAGGTTCCACACTATAACTATGTAGGCGACTCGGTTTTGGGCAACTTTGCTCACATGGGCGCAGGCTCTGTTTGCTCCAACTTAAAGTCAGACGGCAAGAACGTGGTCGTCCACGCAGATACCGACTACGAAACAGGCCTCAGGAAAATCGGCGGAATTTTAGGCGATAAGGCGGACGTCGGATGCGGCTGTGTTGTAAATCCGGGCACCGTAATAGGCAAGGGCACGCGCGTTTATCCGCTGACTTCTTTAAGAGGCGTAATAGGCGAGAATTGCATAGTAAAGTCGATGGATAACATCGTTGTAAAGGAAAATAGATAAGCGGAGGTTTACCATGAAGTTTATTACGGTTAAAAGCTACGAAGAACTAAGCGCAAAGGCAGCAGAAATTATTGCCGGCCAGGTAAAGACAAAGCCTGACTCTGTCCTTGGCCTTGCAACAGGCTCATCACCTGTCGGAACGTACAAGGTGCTTGTAGATATGTATAAAAAGGGCGAGCTTGATTTTTCAAAGACAAAGTCTGTGAATTTAGACGAATACGTAGGCTTAACAGGAGATAACGACCAAAGTTACAGATTTTTTATGAACGACAATTTGTTTAACCACATCAATATCTCAGAAACACACGTTCCAAACGGCGTGGCGGATGATATGAGCGAGGAATGTGCCTCTTACGATAAATTGATTGAGGATTTGGGCGGTATCGATTTGCAGCTTTTGGGTATCGGTCTTGACGGACATATAGGCTTTAACGAGCCCGAGGAGTTTTTCCCCAAGGGCACACACATAGTAGACCTCGAAGAGTCTACCATCGAGGCTAACGCGAGGTTTTTTGCCTCTGCGGACGATGTACCCAAAAAGGCAATTACTATGGGCATACTTCCCATCATGCAGGCAAAAAAGGTGCTTCTTATAGCCAATGGCCAAGGAAAGAAGGATATCGTCGAAAAGGCGTTTTTCGGCCCCATCACTCCTATGGTTCCTGCTTCGATTTTGCAGCTTCATAACGACATAACAGTAATTTTTAGCGAAAGTTAAAAATATAAAACCTCACAAAAAGGCGGTAGCAAAATGGTTTTTCATTTTGCTGCTGCCCTTTTTATATTGGAATATTTTTAAAAATGTCATATAATTTAAAATATAAGGGGGCAAAGTTTATGAAACCTTTCGCTGTTTTAGATATGCACTGCGACACACTTACAAACTGTGAATGTGTTCCAAGGCAGGACGACACTTTAAATACAAACACAAGTAATATTTCACTAAGCTCCGTCCCCGTAGGTGTAAACTGGGCGCAGTTTTATGCTGTGTTTGTGCCCGACGAGTATACAGCCTGCGGTGCCGACGCGTTTTTTGATGCGACGTATAAAAACTTCACGCGCCAGATGGATAAGTTTAAAAGCCGAGTTTTGTGGTGCTCTTCCTCAGAAGACATCTGCTCCGCGTGGAATAATAATAAGCACGCTGCGGTTTTAACTGTCGAGAACGGCAACGTGCTTTGCGGTCGCGAGGAGTCGATTTTGCACCTCGCGTCGTGTAATGTAAAGGCACTGACTCTCGTCTGGAACGGTAAAAACGAGCTTGGCTCGGGCGTGGGCGCAAGCGGCGGACTCACCGATTTTGGCAAGGCGGTAATTCCTCTGCTGGAAGAAAATAAAATCGCAGTAGACGTCTCCCACTTAAACGATAAAGGCTTAGAGGATGTGCTGAAAATTGCGACAAAGCCTTTTTTGGCCACCCACTCAAACGCAAGGTCCGTCTGTAATCATAAAAGAAACCTCCCCGACGAATTCATTAAGGAGCTTTCAACTCGCGGATGCGTTATAGGCCTTAACTATCATAGCGCTTTTTTGTGTGAGGACGGTGTAGTCTCGGGCTACGACGACCTTTACAGACATATTAGCCACTTTTTAGAGCTTGGCGCACAAGATAGCTTGGCTCTTGGCTCCGACTTTGACGGCGCCGATATCCCGCCTTGCATCAATACTCCTGCCAAGGTGATGTCCTTTTACGATTACCTTGTAAATCATGACGTTACAAAAAGTCAGGCGGACGCCCTTTTTTACAAGAACGCCCGCCGCATAATAGAAGAACTGTTTTGAGTTTTTAAATTTATATGCCGTACTTTTTTGATATCCTCTCTAATTTTTCCAGGAAAGGCTCCGCAATAAACCATAAAAAGAACGAGGTAGAAGCAGCGTGGATTAGGTCAAACGGCACACCTAAAACAATTGCAGATAATATCATAGCGATATTCGGGTTTGCCTGGTACATAAGCACTCCCGACGCGTTCATAAGACTGCCGTATATTATAATTACAGCCAGCCCGCCGAATATCGAAAGCTCAGCACGTCGCTTTTTTAAAATCCCCTTGTTAAATACAATCCCTGCTAAAAATCCGATAATCCCAAAGGCGAACATCTGCCACGGAGTCCACGCACCCTGGCCGAAGAACATGTTTGAAACAAAGGCAGACACCGCCCCGACCAAAAATCCTGTTTCCGCACCAAACGCCACGCCTGCGATAATAACTATTGCCGCCATCGGCTTAAATTGCGGAATCATGTAAAGCACAGTCCTCCCCGCCACCGTGATTGCGCATAGTACGCTTATTATAATCAGCTCTTTCGCCTGTGGCTTTTTGGATTCAAACCTGATAAAGAAGGGTAGTAGCGTTTCAACAATTATCAGTATGCTTATAAAGAAGTATTTTCTGTCTCCCAAAAAGTACATGCCGATAAATATTGTAATCGGAACAGCGACCAAAACCGCCAGAGCAGAAGCAATAGTCCTTTTGCTAAGCTTTTTTTGTGCAGCGGAGTTTTGTACTTCCCTTTTTTTGAGGGGCCACGCAGTAATCAGACTGTGTAGAGCAAAAAATGCCAGTATAAGCTCCAGCCCCTGCACTATTATAGTGCCCGTTCCCTCGTACTTTTGGTGGAAAAAGCATATAACCCCCAAAAGAATTAAAACATATATTATCGCTGCTGCAATTTTCCCTTTGTTTACTTCCCTCTTGTTTTTGCAAGAGGGATTTTTTTCTTTGTCCATTTTAGTTATCCTCCTTACAAGCATTTGTTATGTCCCCAATTGTTATAGCGCCCGGCAAAACGTCCCTTGCAATACGGCTTGCCGCAGTAGTGTAAAATCGGTTGTTTTTAAAAAGTTCTCTCGGCGGGCCCTCGCTTACGATTTCGCCGTTGAACATCACCGCGCACCTGTCTGCGTATTCGGCACAAAACTCAATATCGTGAGAAACCATTAAAATAGCAATCCCCTCACTTTTCAGCTGGTTAAGTATACCTGCAAATTCCGACTTAAATGTGGAGTCAAAGCCCTTTGTAGGCTCGTCTAAAAGCAAAATCTTTGGCCTTAAAAGCAGTATTTTTGCAAGCGCCGCCCTTTGCTGCTCCCCGCCCGAAAGGTCGTATGGGTGCCTGTCCCCAAGGTGGGTAATGCGGCATAGCGCCATTATGCTTTCCACCTCTTTTTCGGTTGTGCCATGCGTGTCCAAAAGGTCTTCCACCACAGTTTTTTTAACAAACATCGCCTGCGGGTTTTGCGGAAGAATCGCGACTGCCTCGCTCTCGTGTTTAAATATCTTTACCTTCCCCCGAGTCGGTGCAATAACCCCGCCCAATATCGATACGGCAGTACTTTTTCCGGTTCCGTTGCCGCCTAAAAGCGCGTATATCTCTCCACAATGTAGCTTTAATGACAGATTTTTCACAGCGTACGGCGCGTCCTTTTCGTATTTGTAAAATACGTCCTCCACACTCGCCGCTACCTCTCCCCGGGCGGAATTGTTTTCACTCTCAGGAATGCTTTTTAACTTGTTTTTACTTGCGTATTCAATCAGCCATCTTCTGCCCTCCGCCACGCTTATTGGCATTTTTTGGTCGTTTGGTACGCTTTCGTAAATTTGTATTGCTGCGGGTAAGGAATAGAATATGTCGTGTTTTTTTCTCTTTAATATTTTACCCACCTCGTAGGGAGTCGAGTCGGCGATTATTTCGCCCTTGTCCAACACCACGACTCTGTTTGATGCGGCATATGCCCCTTCCAGACGGTGCTCACAAAGTATAATCGTAGTCCCAAGCTCTCTGTTAATCTTGTACAGAGCGTTTAGAAAGTCCTCGGCGGCAATAGGGTCCAGCCTGCTTGTAGGCTCGTCGAGGAGTAAGACTTTTGGCTGCATCACCATCACAGATGCAAGGACTAAAAGCTGCTTTTGCCCACCCGAGAGCTCGGACACTTTTTTGTAAAACCAGTTTTGAATCCCAAAGAACGAAGCAATCTCCGCCACCCTGACTCGCATTTCGCTGTTTTTAACTCCCAGATTTTCCAGGCCAAATGCAATTTCGTGCCACACTCTGTCGGTTACAATCTGGTTGTCGGGCGACTGCGATACAATACCAATGTTTTTGGCATGCTCGGCAGGAGATAGTTTTGCAATATCGACACCGCCGAAATATATTTCTCCCTCTTTAATCGCACTGTTTTCGTCCGTTTGCTTTAACGTGCGAAGTAAGGTGGTCTTTCCGCATCCCGACTTTCCGCATACGCATACAAAGTCGCCGTCGCTTATTTTAAGGTTTATGTTTTTTAAGGCTTTTTCCTCCTGCCCGGGATAAGTGAAGGAAAGGTTGTTTATATTAATTATCTCCATTTTATTGCCTCCCATATCTCAATCGCTGTCGGCATAGCTAAAAGTGCAAAGTATGCAATGAAAACACTTGCCTCGTACGCGCCTACGTCTTTGTACTCAATGGTCGGGAAATAGCTAAAACCCATACCGCCAAACATAAGTGAAACCAAAATATATATTACGATAATGATAATCATTATCAATATTATCTTGTCCCTAAGTTCAAATTTGTATATAGAGTAAAAAGCCCTTTTTTCGGTTCCGTAGCCTCTGTTTTTCATGCTGTCGGCTGTGTCCATAGCTCCCTCCAACGACCACGTCAGCATAATAGATAGTATGTCCACCGCGCTTGTTAACCTGTTTTTCAGTTTGCCCTCAAAAACGTCTTTCCCCAGCCCCTTTTGTACCTTTATAACCTCCGTCAGCTGTTCTTTAAACCTCGGTACAAACCTCAGAGTCATAGAAAGTACCAGCGAAAAGGAAGGAGCAGTTTTCCCAAATAGGTAAACAATCTTGTCGGTTGTTATTATTTCGTTAAAGCACGAAAACCAGCACACCGCCGCGGCCAACATCGTTCCTGCCGCAAGACCGTATAATAACGCCTCCATCGTAATTGGGCTTTTGTTTGGAAGATATGCTATAACAGTCTCTCCGCTGTGGTTAAATATAGGGTTAATCAGCGTAGTAACTGCAATTACAGGCAATAAAAACATAAAGCTTTTCCATACAGCCTTCATTCCGCGTAGCAGTATAAGGTATGCGGTCGCACAAACGATAGAGATAATTAGCGAAACAGGATGAACAAAAAACATCGAAAAGGCAATTACCGCCAAAAAGTATATAAAGTTTACAACAGGATGAAACCGCTTGAATTCTTTAAAACTTCCTTCCTCGTACATAGCGCCTCCTAAACAGGGTTGAAATTTGTTAAAAAAAAGACCGTAGCCTAATGCAAAGCATTATGCCACAGCCGTTTTGTCAGCATATAAAACGGGACTATTCCCGTAAGTATTGTAAAACAAGGCCAAATTACCGTAGCCCGTTTTAATCATTTAAGCATGTCTCCCGACTCACACCTCATCATCCTGCCTTAGCCTTCTCACCCAAAGGGCAATGGCGTTTTTAAAAAAGGAGGACTTCGTGTTCACGGTGGCGGCACCGCTCGCGAATCTCACGCGATTCCATCTTAGCCGACTGTAAATACAGGCGGAACTTAAATCATTATATATATTTTATTAGATTACAAAATTAATTATACTATTTTTAAGGCCAAAAGTCAATAAAACAAACCTTTCACATGTCCTTATCATTTTACATAATATGTAGTGTAAGAATAAGTATGCGGAGGTGAGTTTGTTGCGTAGTAACTGTAATGGACAAAATTCCAACATTTTGTTTTTTATAATAATATTCCTGTTGCTTTTTTATGACTGATATTTAGAATATTTTAAAATAATAAGCCATACTTTTTAATATGGCTTTTAATTTTTGGGGAGGAAATATGGATATAAATGAATTTGTAAAAGGCATCAACGACCCGCGTCTCATGTCAGCAGTAAAGCGCCTTGGAGCGACTCCGGAGGGCCAAAGACTTTTAAACAGTATAACCGAGCAGGATAGACAAAGGCTCTTAAAGCAGCTTGGGGGCTTAAGCGCAAACGGTATAACAAACGAGCTGTTGCTTCAACAGTTAAATAACAATCCCGATATCTTAAATAAGCTAAGCAGTTTTTTGAACAAGAGGTGATTTTTCCATGCAGGATAACATAACAAATGCCATAAACCAGCTTCAAAGCATGCTCTCGTCAGAGGGAGGGAAAAAGGAACTCGAAAATATGATAAACTCCTTTGGCGCTGCCCCTGCCGACTCTGTGCCCACAGGCGATATGGGGCTTTTGGGCGCGGAAAATATCATGAAGATGAAGAGTGCGATAGACACTTTGCAAAGGCACGACGACCCGAGGAGTCAGCTGCTGCTTGCGTTAAAGCCGTACCTCAGTAACGCCCGCGGCGCAAGAATCGACACAGCAATAATGCTTCTTAGCCTTGGCAAGCTTCCGTCAATTATGAAAATAATGCGAGGATAGAGGTGACCTAGTTGGTATATAAAAGATATCAAAGCCCGTTCGAAAGTACAAAAGAAGAATTCATAAATCCTTCTGTATCGCCGCCGGAACCCTGTGCGGAGCAAGAGCACATTTTTCCGCCTGACAAAAATCGTAATACACCTCCCGCCTCGCTTGGCTTTTTAGACAGCCTCGCGAGTGATGACATCATCTTAATCGGTCTGATCATAATCCTTCTTGCAGAGAACAAGGAAAACCGGGACGTCCCGCTTATACTTACGCTCGGTTTTTTGTTTTTGGTACAGTACATAGATGCAGATTAGTTGTTTTTTTACAAAAATGGTGTTATACTAATACACGAAAGATAAAATTAAAAGAGGTAGTTTATGGAAAAAATTTTGTTGGTCTTTACAGGAGGTACAATAGGTACAGTTTCTTCGGATAACGTAAGACGCCTTGCGCCCGATACGGCTCGCAGGCTCGTTGTCGATAATTTTGCACGTGGCAATAGCCCCTTTGCGCCTCTGGCTTACGAAATTTTCGAAGAAGCACAGCCCATAAATATTTTAAGCGAAAATATGGACAAGCCTACGCTCAATAGCCTCGTCTCCTTTTTTAAGGGCGTGGATTTTAAAAGTTATAAGGGCGTAATAGTCCTTCACGGCACAGACACCCTGGCGTATAGCTGTGCTTTTGTTTCGCTCCTTTTGGGCGCAGACTGCCTGCCTGTTTTGTTCGTTTCGTCCAACGCTCCGCTTAATAACCCCACGTCCAACGGGGACGAAAATTTTGCCCGCGCGGTAGAGTGTATTTTAAACGGGGAAGTAAAGTGCGGAGTCTATGCGGTGTATAAAAATATAAGCGATAATAAAATGCGCCTTTATAAAGGCGACGAGATTATGCAGTCCCCGTCGTTTACTGACGACTTTTACTCAGTAGAGCTTTTTTGTAAGCCGCATCGTCCGCTGATTAAAAAGATTGATTCTATAACGGCAGACATCCTATGTATAAATCCGTACGTCGGAATCAATTACGACGCCTATGATGTTACAAAGTTTGGCGCAGTTTTGCACACCACATACCATTCTGGAACTCTTGAGAGTAATTCGTTTAAATCCTTTGTCAATCGTTGTGCGAAGAATGGGGTTTTGGTGTACGTGTGGGTTTGCAGAAGGGGTGAGGAGGAAATATATAGCTCCACCGCCTCCATTAATTCTGAAAACGTGGTGTTTTTAAAGGATATGACCGCGGAGACTGCGTACTGTAAGCTGCTTTTGGCCTACTCTTTGTATAGCGGGGATGACGCAGTGGATTTTATGTTAAACTCCTGATTTTTGGCTTTCGCACCGATTAAAGTGCGAAGGCCTTTCTTTTTTTCGCCACAATTCACTTTTCTTTTTTTACAAGATGTGGTACAATGTATGTATAAGAAAAAAGGAGAGTAACCATGTACCTTGACGACGTTCAGACAAGATTAATTATTTTATATACGCTAAAATGCTTTAAAATTTCCATGAGCGAGGGCGACCTTCATAAAGCGCTTGTGTGGAGCGAGGTTTTAGACTACTTTACGATGATGGACTTTTTGCTCGATACGCAAAAGCTTGGCCTTGTGTCCACCGTTACCATCGAGGGCACCTTGCGCTATGACATAACTAAAAAGGGGCACGAAACGCTGGAAATGTTTTTGGACAAAATTCCTAAAAGTATTCGTGACAAAGTCTACGACCTTGCCGAGGCGGAGCTTTATAAGATGGCGCGCGGCCGCGAGATTGTTGCGGACATAGAGCCGCTTGACGAGCGCAAGTTTTTGGCAAAGTGCGGCATCTACGAGTTCGGCGTTCCGCTTATGGAGCTTCGGATTTTTGCAGGCACACGTAAAAACGCTTTGGAAATAACCAAAAAGTTCGAAGAAAACGCCGCCACGTTGTATAAAAACGTTTTAGACACAATAGTCGAATAGTCCCTTTTAGTATCAATCGGACAAAGGAGACGCTATGTTAAAAATATATGCGCTTAACATAAACTTCTTAAAAGATGAAGAGATGTATAAAAAGGCTCTTTCCATACTGCCCGTACATAGACTTCGCGCTTTGGAGCGGATTACCCACGACCAAACGAGGCTTTTGTCTGTCGGGTCAGGACTGCTTTTAAAATACGGGTTTTTAAAGTATGGCCTTGATGTGAATAAATTCCGCTTTGCGAAAACCGATAACGGCAAGCCGTATGTAGCAGAGTCAGACGCTCCCCACTTTAATATCTCCCATAGCGGCGACTACGCCGTCTGCGCCTTTTCGGATTATGATGTAGGGGTAGATGTCCAAAGGGTAGTTCCTGTTTCTAAAAAGCTCTTGGACTACGTCTGCACAGAGGCCGAGTCTGCGTGGATTCAATCTTTTTCGCCTTCTGCACGCGACGACGCGTTTTTTCGTCTTTGGACCGCGAAGGAAAGCTTAATCAAGCTTCTTGGCGGTAGCGTCCTGAAACTTCGCGATTTAGCTCTCTCGTTTGATGGCGGCGCTTTGTCAGCCCCGGGACGAAGCGCTCACTTTTTCGAATACTCTCTCGACGGCTATAAGCTTACCGCGTGCAGCGCACAGGAAGACTTTTGCGACGGAGTAAAAATAATACAACCGGAGGATGTTTTTGATGTATAGGATTATGTTTGTCTGCCACGGCAATATCTGCCGCAGCCCGATGGCAGAGTTTGTTTTAAAGGATATGGTTATAAAGCTCGGAAGAGAGGACGATTTTGTAATTTCGTCGTCCGCCACCAGTACCGAGGAGATTTCAAACCCCGTCTACCCTCCTGCGAGGGCAGAGCTTGCGCGCCACGGCATATCCTGCGACGGTAAAAGGGCGGTTCAGCTTTCACAGGATGACTACGGAAAATACGACCTGTTTTTGTGTATGGATAGCTATAATGTCAAAAACGCCACACGCATTTTGGGTGGCGACGATAAGGTAAAGAAGCTTCTTTCCTATACAGGCAGCGACCGAGACGTTGCAGACCCGTGGTATAGCGGGGACTTTAAAAAGGCATATAGCGATATATATAACGGATGCAAAGCACTTTTAGAGCAGATTTTATAATCTGCTCTTTTTTGTTGTACAAAAGGGCATAAAAAAAGCAAGTAATCCATATCAGGATTACTTGCTTTGGTGCGGCAAATGGGACTTGAACCCATACGTCGTTTGACACACGCCCCTCAAACGTGCCTGTCTGCCGATTCCAGCACTGCCGCATATTTTAGATGTTAATGACAATATCAAACCCCGGAATTTTTTAAAACCGGGGACGATTGTCATTTAAAGCACTAAGCTTTTCCTCGGAAATTAGGCAACCGAGTTCAAAAGTAGTGTAAGCTGCGACTTCTTTCTAGCGCAGTTGTTCTTGTGCATTATACCTTTAGCGCAAGCCTGGTCAAGCTTTTTAACAGCCGCCTTGTACGCTTCGGTAGCTACTGCCTTGTCACCGCCTGCAACAGCTGCTTCAAACTTCTTGATGTAAGTTTTAAGCTGTGACTTAATCATAGCGTTACGAAGAGTCTTTGTTTCGATAACCTTAACTCTTTTCTTCGCTGACTTAATGTTTGGCATATAATAACACCTCCTGTGCACAAAGTACTTGCATATTATAGCACACATTTTTTGTAAATGCAAGAGTTTTTTGAATAATTTTTTACTAACGGGACAAATTAATGAATAGACATAGATATAAGGGGTGGTTTTATGCTTGAAAAGAGAACTGATTTAGCCGTAGAGGCGCACGAGATGTACACCAAAAGCGAAAATATTTCAAAAGTAGAAGGAGTGCAGACAGACACACTTCGCACAAACGGCGTAACTGTAACAAGGGTAAAGATAACGACACCTCAGGCGAGCGAGGTTTTAAAAAAGCCGCCGGGCAATTATGTTACGCTTGAAATATCCGACTGCCTTCACAATAGCCGCGACAACTTCGATTGCGTAAAAAAGGTGTTGTCCGACGAGCTAAAAAGGATGATGCCCAAAGACAGCCCCGACTCCACCATATTGGTAGTGGGGCTTGGCAACCGCCACATAACCGCCGACGCCCTTGGACCTAAGGTGGTGGACGGCCTTTTGGTAACAAGGCACCTTTTCGAGCTTATGCCCGACGAACTCGAAAACGGAATTTCCCCCGTGTGCGCGCTCTCACCCGGCGTTTTGGGGCTTACGGGCATAGAGACGGGCGAAATAATACGTGGCGTAACCGACAGAGTAAAGCCCGATGTGATTATAGCAATCGACGCGCTCGCGTCGCGTAGCATCAGCCGCGTTATGACGACAATACAGCTTTCCGACACAGGCATCACTCCCGGTGCAGGCATAGGTAACGTGCGTGCGGGCATAAGCGAGGAGACGCTAAACGTCCCCGTAATAGCAATCGGCGTGCCGACAGTGGTGGACGCCGCTACAATGGCAAACGACACAATAGACATGGTCATAGACACCATAATCAATCAGACAAAAGGCGACAGCAAAATCTACGACGCTCTGCAAAGCCTCGATAAAAGCGAAAAGTATCACCTGATCGACGAGGTGTTAAACCGGTCTTTTACCAATCTTGTAGTAACACCCAAAGAGGTTGACGAAATAATAGACGACCTTGCCGAGATTATATCAGACGGCATAAATATATGCGTCCATTCGTGTATAAATACCAAAAACGCCCAAAGATACAGTTAGCTCCAAGTTGTCATAAAACATAAAACACCTCCATAATTATTAATATGGAGGTGTCTTTTTTGAAATTTTGCAAAAGAAAATTAAAAGCTCTGATTGTTTTAATAGTGATAGCCGCTGTGCTGACTTTTTTTATCGTCAGTAAAAGTGTGCCCACGTTTAATCTTGATATAATTGACGAAGGCATAGCCTCTCGCCTTATAGGCGAAACTATGCCTGCTTTTTATACATTCGTAAAAGCTGATGGCGACTTTTTAAGTAAGCTTGCCTTCGGCTTTGATGTCGGCAACCCTGTGTCTGTAATCACCAGCAACCTTTTGGTGCTCGCGGCGGTAAAAGAGCCTGAGCCCGCTCCGCCTCCTGCCGAACCACCGCCGGATTTAACGGACGCAAAGCCGATAAAGGAGATGTCAATCAACGGCACGTCCGGTAATAGCGTACAGGTCAAAAACGCGACAACATATACCTTTAATACAGCCGAGCTCCTCTTGGAGCCTCTTGCTTTTGACTTTAATGCGGACGGCCCGCTTGTGCTTATAGTGCATAGCCATTCGTCAGAATCCTACACCGCGACCGATAAAAACTATTATCTTCCCACAGACCCCGACAGAACGGAGGATATAAACTATAACGTAGTCCGCGTCGGCACCGAGATAGCCAAAACTTTGGAGAAAAAAGGCATACCTACCCTGCACGATACCTCTCTTCACGACTATCCGTCCTATAACGGCTCGTACAAAAGCTCGCTCGCCTCGGTAGAGAGCTATCTGGAAAAGTACCCGTCCGTAAGGATGGTTCTTGATATACATAGAGACTCGATGGTCCAGTCCGACGGCACGAAGCTAAAGCTCGTGTCGGATATAGACAACAAAAAAGCAGCACAAATAATGCTGCTTACAGGGAGCGACCAGGGTGGCCTCCACCACCCCGACTGGCGAGAAAATTTAAAGTTCGCCATAAAGCTCCAAAACGTTATTAATAAAATGTACCCCACGCTCGCCCGCCCCGTCAGCTTCACTAAGGAGCGCTATAATACGCATACTACTAAGGGTTCAATTATAATCGAGGTCGGCACAACCGGCAACACTCTGGAAGAGGCTCTTGTGTCTGCCGAAATGATTGGTAACGCCGTTGCAAGCTTTATCAACAATAACTAATTGTTGTGTAGGGCAAAAAATAATATAATTCCTTGACTTTTATGGGACATAATGGTATAATGATATAAAAGTTAAAAACAATTTGTTGGAGGATATAGAAATGACAAGAATTAAGACTATTGAAACAAAAGATGTTGCAAAGACAGTTAAAAATGGTGGTTGTGGTGAATGCCAGACATCTTGCCAGTCAGCCTGCAAAACTTCTTGCGGTGTTGCTAATCAGCAGTGTGAAAACAAAAATAAGTAATTAAAAATCATTAAACTGCCGCCTAAATTGACGGCAGTTTTTAGTTTAAAGGAATGAATTTATGGTACATCAGTATAAATTAAACGGATATAATATAGTTCTTGATACTGCAAGCGGTTCTGTTCACGTTGTAGACGAGGTGGCATATGATATAATTGCAATGTATAAAGAAAAAAGCCGTGAGGAAATCATAGCTGAAATTTTGCAAAAATATTCCCACCTTCCCGATGTGAATGAATCTGAAATTAATGAATGTCTTGACGATATTAAATCACTTGAAGAAAGTGGCAAGCTTTTTTCAGAGGACAAGTATGAGGAACTTGCTAAAAATTACAAGTCAACAACTAATGTTGTAAAGGCGCTTTGTCTGCATGTAGCACACACATGTAATCTTAACTGTTCATACTGCTTTGCAAGTCAGGGCAAGTATCAGGGAGAGCGTTCGCTTATGAGCTTTGAGGTAGGAAAGCAGGCTTTTGATTTCCTTGTTGCAAATTCAGGCAGCAGACGCAATCTTGAGGTTGATTTTTTTGGCGGAGAACCTCTTATGAATTGGGATGTTGTGGTGAAACTTGTGGAATATGCGCGAAGCATAGAAAAAGAAAACAACAAAAACTTTCGTTTTACCCTTACTACGAACGGAGTTCTGCTTGATGACGAAAAAACAGAGTTCTTAAATCGTGAAATGAGCAATGTGGTTTTAAGTCTTGACGGCAGAAAGGAAGTTCACGACCATTTCCGAAAGGATTACAATGGTAATGGCAGCTACGACCTTATCCTTCCAAAATTCAAGAGATTTGTGGAAAAACGTGAAGGTAAAAATTACTATATGCGAGGAACCTTTACTCATAATAATACAGATTTCACAAAGGATATTTTACATATGGCAGATATGGGCTTTACAGAACTTAGTATGGAGCCTGTCGTGTGCCCTCCCGGCGACCCCTATGCTCTGACAGAGGCGGATTTGCCTAAGGTTTTTGAGGAGTACGAATTTCTTGCAAAGGAAATGATAAAAAGAAAGAAGGAAGGCCGTCCGTTTACATTCTATCATTATATGCTTGATTTAAAGAACGGTCCGTGTATATACAAACGAATTACCGGCTGCGGTTCAGGAACAGAATATATGGCTGTTACGCCGTGGGGTGAACTGTTCCCTTGTCATCAGTTTGTT
Source organism: Clostridia bacterium (assembly GCA_045660545.1). Taxonomy (GTDB): domain Bacteria; phylum Bacillota; class Clostridia; order Monoglobales; family Firm-18; genus JAZREA01. The sequence continues at coordinate 167,715 of JAZREA010000002.1, forward strand.
GGTGATGAAAAATACAGTCTTGGCAATATTTGGGACGGTGTGAAAAATACTGCAATTCAGGATGAGTTTCGCAAATGCAATGCCTATTCCCGTCCGGAATGTAACGACTGTTGGGCAAGACTTTATTGCTCCGGCGGCTGTGCGGCAAATTCATATCACGCAACAGGCAGTATAGGCGGAATTTACGAATACGGATGTAAACTTTTTAAAAAGCGTATTGAATGTGCAATTATGATGCAAATTGCCGAGGAAGAAGAATGAATACTCCAATAGCTGATTTTGTAAAAGATTATGCACAAAAAAATAAGTCACGCTTTCATATGCCCGGACATAAAGGAAAATGCTTTTTGGGTGTTGAAAAGTATGATATTACCGAAATTGACGGTGCAGATGTTTTAAGCACGGCCAAAGGTATTATATACGAAAGTGAAAAAAACGCATCTTCACTTTTTAAAACTGCACATACATATTACACAACTCAAGGCTCAACAACTGCCATTTATGCTATGCTTGCACTTGTTCAAAAGACAAACGGTATTATACTTGCGGCACGTAATGTTCACAAGTCGTTTATCCATGCTTGCGCAATTCTTGATATGGATGTAGAGTGGCTTGTGCAGAATGAAAATTCTAACGTGCTAAAATGCGAGGTTACGGCAGAAACAGTGGAGGAAAAAATACTTACTGCAAGTGAAAAACCTGTGGCTGTGTACCTTACTTCCCCGGACTATCTTGGGAATATTCAGAATATACCAAAAATTGCACAAGTATGCACAAAATATGATGTTCCTCTTTTGGTGGACAATGCCCACGGTGCATATCTCGGGTTTCTTGAAGAATCTATGCATCCAATTAATCTTGGTGCGACGGTGTCCTGTGATTCTGCTCACAAAACTCTTCCCGTACTAACAGGTGGTGCTTATCTTCATATTTCAAAGAATGCTCCTGTAAAATTTCTTGATAATGCGAGAACTTCGTTGGCACTTTTTTCGTCAACAAGTCCGTCATATCTTATTTTGCATTCATTGGATTTGTGTAATCGCTATATAAAGTACCACATCGGAGAAGACCTTAAAAAATGTGTAAGCAAAATAAAGGAGATCAAGTGTTTTATTAAAGAAAAAGGTTTTTGTGTTTTGGACAGTGAGCCTTTAAAGATTACGGTAGATTGTTATGCGTCGGGATATACCGCAGCAGAGCTTGCAAACATTCTGCGTGATAATGGCGCAGAGCCTGAATTTTATGATGATAGATTTCTTGTTCTGATGCTTACTCCGCAAAACGACGACGGTGATTTTGAATTATTAAAGAAAATATTTTCTGAACTAAAACTAAAAAAAGCCATCTCTGTAAATGGGCTTGAAGTCAGACTTCCTGTAAAAAAGATGTCTGTACGTGATGCGGTTTTTGCAGAAAGTGAAATGGTGGATGTCGACCAATGTGTAGGCAGAATCTGTGCCGCACCTACAGTTTCTTGTCCGCCGGCTGTGCCGATAGCCGTAAGCGGAGAAGAAATAACAAAGGAAACAGTAGAACTTTTGAAATATTACGGTATGGAAAAAATACTGGTAGTAAAGTAGTACTAATTAAAAAATCCCAAGGAAACTTCGTGTTTTCCTTGGGATTATTTGTTTTTTGGACAAGTGAATAATGTTTAATTCTTTCCATCCAATTTTACAAGATTTTTTTCATAAAGTTTTTGTAAAGACATCAAAATTCCGTACTTTGCGTGATCCCATGTTAACCCGCCCTGGAAATATACCGCATACGGAGGACGAATCGGTCCGTCCGCGCTAAGCTCAATGGACGAGCCTTGAATAAACGCCCCTGCCGCCATTATAACGTCGCTGTCGTATCCCGGCATAGCCCAAGGCTCAGGGTCAAGATGGCTGTCCACAGGCGCCGCCGCCTGAATACCCTTGCAAAAGGCGATCATCCTCTCCGGCGAGCCAAGCTCAACCGCCTGTATTATGTCGTGTCGGCTCTCGCTTCCGTTTGGAACTACGTTAAAGCCGAGCTTTTCGTAAATGTTAGCTGCGAAAACAGCTCCCTTAACAGCCCCTGCCACAACTGTTGGCGCGAGGAAGAATCCCTGGTACATCGACTGTATTATGCCTAAGTTTGCGCCTACCTCCTGGCCGAGTCCGGGTGCGGAAAGCCTGTAAGCGCATCTCTCTACACATTCTTTCGTTCCGCATATGTATCCGCCTATCGGTGCGAGCCCTCCCCCGGGGTTTTTAATTAGTGAGCCGACTATCATGTCCGCCCCAAAGTCCGAAGGCTCAACCGTTTCGACAAATTCGCCGTAGCAGTTGTCCACCATGCAGATTAAGTCAGGCTTAATACCTTTAACAAATTTTATGAGTTCTGCTATCTCCGCTACCGAAAAGGTGCGCCTTGTCTGGTATCCTTTCGAGCGCTGAATGGTAACAAGCTTCGTTTTTTCGTTTATTGCGTTTTTAATCCCGTCCCAGTCAAAGCCTCCGCCTTCCGGTAGGTCAACCTGACGGTATGTTATGCCAAATTCTTTTAACGAGCCGATAGACTCCCTTATTCCAATTACTTCCTCTAAGGTGTCGTAAGGCTTTCCGACAGGGGATAAAAGCTCGTCCCCGGGCCTTAGGTTTGCGCTAAGAGCGGTAGCCAGCGCGTGCGTTCCGCAGGTAATCTGTGGGCGGACAAGCGCCGCTTCGGTGTGGAACGTGTCTGCATATACCCTTTCTAAGTTGTCTCTGCCCTCGTCGTTGTATCCGTACCCCGTAGTAGCCATAAAGTGTGTGGCGTTTACGTTGTTTTTGTGCATAGCGCCTATTACTTTAAGCTGGTTGTACTCTGCTGTACGGTCTATCTCGTCGAAACGGTCTTTTAACTCGCCTAAAACCTTTTCGCCAAACTCGTAGACTTCTTTTGATATTCCCAGTTCCTTGTAAATTTCGTACATTTTTCGTGCCCCTTTTTGCTTAAAAAGTACGGTGCAAATAAGCTTTTGCATGGTTTAAAATATATAAAAAGTATATTATATTTTCCTTTTTTTGTCAATCACAATATTTTATCTTGATAAATATAATGTAGTATGGTATTATGTTATAGATTCAGTACATATTGAAATGGAGACAAAATAATGGTTTATAATAATATATTAGAGGCTATCGGCAACACCCCGATAATCAAACTTAATAAGCTGTGCGACAAGGACGGTGCGGATATATACGTAAAGTTCGAGGGCTTAAATGTCGGTGGCTCTATTAAGACCAGAACGGCTTATAATATGATTTTAGACGCTGAAAAGAGAGGCGTTATAAATAAAGATACCATCATAGTCGAGCCGACAAGCGGCAACCAGGGCATAGGCCTTGCACTCGTAGGCGCTGTAAAGGGGTATAAAACTATTATAATTATGCCCGACTCAGTCAGCGAGGAAAGACGTAAGCTCGTAGAGCATTACGGAAGCGAGGTTGTTCTGATTCACGACTCGGGTAATATAGGCGCCTGCATAGAAGAATGCTTGCAGACTGCGCTCAGGATGGAGCGCGAGGACAGTAGAGTCTTTGTTCCCCAACAGTTTAAGAACCCTGCCAACCCCGCTATACAAAGGGAACAGACCGCGGTCGAGATTTTGGAACAGGTCGACGGGCCAATCCATGGTTTTTGCTCGGGCATAGGCACAGGCGGCACCATCACAGGCATAGGCGAAGTGTTAAAGGAGAAAAACCCTGAAATACAAATCTGGGCGGTAGAGCCGGAGAATGCGGCGATTTTGTCAGGTGGCTCAATAGGCACTCATTTTCAGATGGGCATAGGCGATGGCCTTATTCCCGATATTTTAAACCGCGACATAATCGATGATATTTGCATAATCAACGACGAAGAGGCGATACAAACATCCAAGCGCCTTGCGTCCGAGGAGGGAATACTGTGCGGTATTTCCAGCGGAACTAACGTGGCCGCCGCAATCAGGCTTGCGAAAAAGCTTGGTAAGGGCAAGACGGTTGTTACCGTACTGCCGGATACTGCGGAGAGATACTTCTCTACCCCTCTTTTTGAATAAATAATAAAAAGCCGATAAGTCTTTTTTAAGACCTATCGGCTTGTTTTTTTATACGTTAGAAATAAGATTGTACATATCGTATAATCCGGCGCTTTTACCCTTTATAAACTTTGCCGCCTTAATAGCCCCGACTGCAAACACTTCCTTGGAAGTAGCCTGGTGCTTTATTTCTATAACCTCGTCTTGCCCTGCGAATATTACAGAGTGTTCTCCGACAATCGAGCCTCCGCGTACAGAGTGGATGCCAATCTCGCTTTCCGAGCGCTTCTTTCTTACGGAATGACGGTCGTATGTGTACTCTGTCTCGCGGCTTAGCGTGTCTGCCACCGCGTCTGCAATCATAAGAGCGGTTCCGCTCGGCGCGTCTATCTTTTGGTTGTGGTGCTTTTCGATTATTTCAATGTCAAAGTTGCCTTCCAAAATCTTTGCGGCCCTTTTCGCCAGCTCTACAATTAAGTTAACCCCAATCGACATGTTGGCAGAAAAGAATATCGCCACCTTTTCAGATGCCACTTTAATCTGTTCCTTTTGTTCGGCAGACAGCCCTGTTGTGCAAAGTATAATGGGCGTAGCCGTGCGCACTGCATATTCAAGAGTGGGAGTAAGCGTGCTCGGATGCGAAAAGTCTATTATAACATCGGCTGGGACAATGCACTCATCAATGCTTTTAAAAACAGGGTAGCCGCCTTTTTCCTCGGCGTTGATGTCCACACCGCAGACAATCTCGCAGTCTTTGTCCTCTTGCACAAGCCTGGTAATTACCTGCCCCATTTTTCCGTTACAGCCGTTCATTATAATTTTTATCATAAGTTAGTCCCCTTTATAAAAGCCCGTAGTCTGCAAGGGCTTTTCTTACCTTAATAGCGTTTTCTTCTGAAAGGTCAACAAGCGGAAGCTTAAGCTCGCCAACGTCAAACCCCAGCATATTCATAGCGTTTTTAACAGGAATCGGATTTACCTCGATAAACATTTTTTCGACCAGATCCATCATCCTAAGCTGCATGTTAGCTGCCTTTTTGACATCACCTTTAAAGTATAGCTCACACATATCGTGAACGTCTTTTGGTATGATGTTAGCCACGACAGATATAACGCCCAAAGCACCAATCGAAAGCGCGGGCACAATCATATCGTCGTTTCCGGAGTATATTCCCATATCGATTTTAGCCGCAATCTGCGACATAAAAGCGACGCTGCCGCTGGCCTCTTTAATCGCTACAATGTTTTCGATTTTAGACAGCTCGTCAAGAGCGCCAAGCTGTAATCCGACGCCGGTTCTTGAAGGCACGTTGTACAAAATAACAGGAATATCAATCGCGTTTGCAATCGCGCTGTAATGTGTTACAAGGCCTTTTTGAGTAGTCTTGTTGTAGTACGGCGTAACACAAAGTACACCGTCAAGCCCTGCCTTTTGGGCATATTTTGAAAATTCAACGGCGTGTTCGGTGTAGTTAGAGCCTGTTCCGCCGATAAGAGGAATTTTTCCGCCGACTCTTTCTGCGGCATAGTCAAACACCCGAAGATGCTCGTCGTCAGGAATGGTCGGAGCCTCTCCCGTCGTACCGCAAAGAATAATTGCGTCGGTTTTGTTGTTCAAATGAAAATCAAGTAAATCTCCCAATTTATCGTAGTTGACCTTGTTGTCCTTAATAGGTGTTACAATAGCAACGCCCGAACCGGTAAATGGTACTTTTTTCATAACAAAATCCCCCTTATTAATTTGTTTTAGTCAAAATACCCCTTAGCTGCCAAAAGCTCGGCCATTTCAACCGCACCGCCTGCCGCACCTCTTAGAGTGTTGTGCGAAAGGCTGACAAATTTGTAGTCATAAAGCTTGTCGTCCCTAAGACGTCCAATCGAAACGCCCATACCGCCGTATAAGTTTCTGTCAAGCTTAGCTTGCGGACGGTCCGGCTCTTCAAAGTATGTTATAAACTGCTTCGGAGCTGACGGTAAGCCCAGCTTTTGCGGCTCTCCCTCAAAGGAAGCCCATGCCTCCTTAATTTCAGCGATCGTAGGCTTGCGGTCAAATTTTACAAATACAGCAGCAGTGTGTCCGTTGGAAACAGGCACTCTTAAACACTGTGTTGTAATAACAGGAGCGATAGCGTCCTCAATAACGTCTCCTTTGATGTCGCCCCAAACTTTAAGCGGTTCAAGCTCACTCTTTTCTTCCTCGCCGCCTATGTAAGGGATAAGGTTGTCGACCATCTCAGGCCATGTTTCAAAGGTTTTGCCCGCGCCGGAAATAGCCTGGTAAGTGCAGGCGATAACCTCTTTTATGCCGAATTTTTCTTTAAGAGGATGGAGTGCGGGAACGTAGCTCTGTATAGAGCAGTTAGACTTAACCGCGATAAATCCTCTTTCAGTACCAAGCCTCTTGCGCTGTGCGTCGATAATTTTTGCGTGCTTGGGGTTAATTTCAGGAATAATCATCGGAACGTCAGGAGTGTGCCTGTGAGCCGAGTTGTTCGAAATAACAGGACATTCAAGCTTAGCATAAGCTTCTTCCAAAGCCCTGATTTCGTCCTTTTTCATGTTAACTGCGCAGAAAATAAAGTCTGCCATCTTAGCGATTTTTTCCTTGTCGGCATCAGCGTCCATAACGACCATGTCAGCCACCTTTGCAGGAACTTCCTCGTCCATAGCCCACTTGCCGTCTATAACGTCCTTGTAAGCCTTGCCTGCGCTTCTTGCCGACGCAGCCAGGCCAACGATATTAAACCAGGGGTGGTCTTTTAAAAGGGTGATAAACCTTTGACCTACCATACCGGTTGCCCCTACTATAACGACGTTGTAATTTTTCATTGTAAAACCTCCGTTTTGATGTGCTTATATATTTTATTACAATAATAATAGCATTATTAATATAAAGTGTCAAACAAATATTTGAATTTGACATAAAACTGTAATAGATTTTTTGTCGTTTTTATGCTACAATGTAATTTGATGGGAAAGAGGGTGAACACTCTGAAAAAAACATTAATACTTTTAACGCTGTTTACACTGTTTTTTACAATATTCTGCATGCACGCTTCTGCGTCCGATACTTTGGACGTGGGTTTGTTCTACGGTAGTAACGCCAAGAGCTCTGTTACGGTTGTAACAGATTTTGGTCCGCAAACCGTTACGGCAGATGCACTTTATGATGATTTGCTTTTTGATACAGGCTCAACCGTCTTTGTCGAGGGTAAGGAGTATCGCGGCAGTATTATTTTAAAGCGCGACTCCAACGGTCTTATAACAGTTATAAACCGCGTAGATATCGAAGACTACATAGCGTCGGTCGTGTCCAAGGAGATGTCCCCTTCGTTTAACGAAGAGGCGTTAAAGGCACAGGCTGTTTGCGCAAGAACGTACGCCTATAAAAATATGGGTAAGCATAAAAAGTACGGCTTCGACCTTTGCTCGTCGGTAGACTGCCAGGCGTATGCGGGCGTAAGCTCCGAACATGAAAAGACGACCTCGGCCACAAAGCAGACCGAAGGTCTTGTGATGAAGTATGACGGTAAGATAATAGAGGCTGTCTATTCCGCGACAAGCGGCGGATGGACAGAGGACGTTAAAAACGTGTGGGGAAGTGACATCCCGTACCTCGTTGCTGCGGAGGATTCTTACGAGAGCAAGGATGTTTACGCAAGCTCGTGGACTAAGGATTTAACTGTCGAAAAGGCCACACAGATTATGCAAGACAAGGGCTACAACCTCGGCACGATTACTGACATCAAGGTAGTTAAACAGACCGAGCGTGGCGTAGTTACAGAGCTTAAGGTTGTCGGCACATTGGGCGAAAAGACCTTTTACAGAGAGGGTTGCCGCCTCGCGTTTGGCAGCGTTACGCCCAGCCAGGCGTTTTCGGTTATCCCAAAGTATGAAAACGCCGTACAAAGCGAGCCGCTTTACGCTTATGGTAAGAGCCGCCTTTCAGACAACATCTGCGTAATAAGCGCTGACGGAGTGTCCAAAAGGTCTGTCGATAACGTAACCTTAAAGGGCAACAGTGTCCGTACCTATACAGCCGTTTTGCAAGGCGGAGAGGCTTCGTCCTTCACCCTTGTCGGAAGGGGCAATGGCCACTTAGTCGGTATGAGCCAAAACGGAGCCAACGGTATGGCCGCCGCAGGCTTTAGCTTTGACGAAATTTTAAGACACTACTATAAAGGAATTGATATAACTTGCAACTGACGGATTTTTACTACGACCTCCCCGAGAGGCTGATAGCCCAGACCCCGCTAAAAAACAGGGATTCTTCTAAGCTCTTGATGCTTGATAAGTCAACAGGCGAGGTTGCGCACGAGGTTTTTTATAATATCATAAATTATCTTAATAAGGGCGACTGCCTTGTTTTAAACGACAGCAGGGTTTTGCCCGCAAGGCTTTTGGGCGTGAGGGAGGATACGGGCTCACCTATCGAGTTTTTGCTTTTAACACGCCATAGCCAGGATACCTGGGAGGTAATTGTGCGCCCGGGTAAAAAGGCAAGGCCCGGTAAGAGGTTTACCTTTGGCGACAAATTAAAGGCGGAAGTTTTGGATATTGTAAACGACGGCAACAGAATAGTAAAGTTCGAGTACGAGGGGCTTTTTGAAAATATTTTGGACGAGCTTGGCGAGATGCCGCTGCCGCCTTATATAACAGAAAAGCTTGAAGATAAAGAACGCTACCAGACAGTATATTCGCGCCACGACGGCTCTGCCGCCGCGCCCACCGCAGGTCTTCATTTTACAAAGGAGCTTCTTGAAAAGATTAAGGCAAAGGGCGTAAATATCGCCTGCGTTACGCTCCACGTAGGGCTCGGTACTTTCAGGCCGGTCAAGGCAGACGTCATAGAAGAGCATAAAATGCACAGTGAGTTTTATTCGCTCGACGAAGAAAACGCCGAGATTATTAATAATACCAAGAAAAACGGAGGCCGCGTAATCGCGGTGGGAACAACCTCCACCCGTACGATAGAAACCATCGCGGACGAAAACGGGCTTGTAAGGGCGTCTACCGGATGGACGGATATATTCATATATCCACCCTATAAATTCAAGACGATAGACGCGCTCATCACGAACTTCCACCTGCCCGAGTCCACGCTTTTAATGCTTGTAAGCTCGCTTGCCGGCAGAGAAAACGTGCTTAATGCGTATAACGTTGCGATAGAAAACGAATACAGGTTTTTCAGCTTCGGAGACGCGATGTTTATAAAATAAAACATTTAAGGAGAACAAAATGTTTAAGATACTAAAAACAGAAGGAACAGCAAGGCTTGGCGAGTTTACGACAGTCCACGGCGTAATAAAGACTCCTGTTTTTCAAAACGTCGGCACTTGCGCTGCGATAAAGGGCGGGCTTTCGGCCCTCGACCTTAAAGCGAGCGGCTGTCAGGTTGAGCTTTCCAATACCTACCACCTTCATCTTCGCCCCGGCGATAAGGTTATAAAGAGTCTTGGCGGACTGCATAAGTTTATGAACTGGGACCGCCCGATACTCACAGACAGCGGCGGCTTTCAGGTCTTTTCGCTGGCGAAGCTTCGCAGCATAACCGAAGAGGGAGTAGAGTTTCGCTCCCACATCGACGGTGCGAAGATATTTATGGGCCCGGAGCAGAGTATGCAAATCCAGAGTAACCTCGCCTCCACAATAGCGATGGCGTTTGACGAGTGCGTAGAGAACCCTGCGCCAAAAGACTATGTGCAGAGGTCGAGCGAAAGGACTATCCGTTGGCTTAAAAGATGCCAAGCCGAGATGGCGCGCTTAAATTCCCTTGACGATACGATTAATAAAAACCAGCTCCTCTTCGGAATCAATCAGGGCGGAACGTATGCGGACATAAGGGTTGAAAACATGAAGGCTATCGCCGATATGGACCTTGACGGATATGCAATCGGTGGACTTGCGGTAGGCGAGCCTGCTGAGGTTATGTACGAAATTATCTCTGCCGTAGAGCCCTACGCGCCGAAGGATAAACCGCGCTACCTTATGGGTGTCGGCACTCCTGCCAATATTTTGGAGGGCGTCGAGCGCGGAGTGGACTTTTTCGACTGCGTTATGCCCAGCCGCAACGCAAGACACGGCCACCTTTTCACATCAAAGGGTATAATTAATATAAATAACAATAAGTATGAGCTCGACGACACTCCAATCGACGAAGCCTGCGACTGTGAGCTTTGCCGTAATTATTCAAAGGCGTACCTGAGGCACTTGTTTAAAGCAAAGGAGATTTTGGGTATGCGCCTTGCGGTTGTTCATAATATGCGTTTTTACAATCGCCTTATGGAAGACATCCGCTTTAATCTTGAAAACGGCACGTTTAAGAAGTTTAAAGACGAGCACATAGGAATTTATTCCACACGAATATAAATTTTTAAGGAGCCGAATATCTTCGGCTCTTTTTTATGTTAATTGACAATTTATAATCGGCGTTATATAATAATTTTGATATTATAAGTTTTTAAATTTTAAAGATAAGGAATAATACCAGATGACAAAGACTAAAAAGCAACCCGAATATTTAAATATATATAACGAGTTCAGGGAAAAGATAGTCAACTCCGTCTATAAATATGGTGAAAAGCTCCCCTCCAAGCGCTCTTTGGCGGAGGAGAGAAATGTCAGCGTAATAACGGTGGAGCACGCGTACGGGCTTTTGTACGAGGAGGGCTACATAGACTCTGTGCAAAAGCGGGGTTATTTTGTGGTTTATTCCGAGGAAGACTGCTTTTCTCCCCTTCCCGATACGGAAGATTCTTCGCCAAGGCCTGCTTCTTCAAATGACGAAGCACATACGATTTCTCATAAGCTTTATAAAAAGACCGCCAAAGCCGTCTTCGACAAATACGAGCAGGGACTGCTCACACCATCCGAAAACGGAGGATGTGCAGAGCTTAAAGGCGCAATAATCAGCTACCTTGCCAAGCGCTACGGAATTTATGCAAAGCCCGACCAGGTCGTTGTGGGCGCAGGTTCGGAGTATCTGTATGGGATAATTGCCCAGATGTTTGGTCAGGGAACAGTGTTTGCCGTCGAGTCTCCGTCTTATAAAAAAATCAACGAGGTTTACAAGGCGCACGGTATAAACTGCGACTTTTTAAAGATGGGCAAGGGCGGGATTTTGTCCTCCGAGCTTGCACGTACCGAGGCAAGCGTTTTGCACGTTTCGCCGTTTCGCAGCTACCCGACTGGCATTACGGCTTCTGCCGGCAAAAAGGTGGAGTATTTAAACTGGCTTTTGTCAAAGGATAGGTTTTTGGTAGAGGACGACTTCGAGAGCGAATTTTCGTTAAACAGCAAGTCAGTGGATACCCTGTTTGCAAATGACAAAAGCGAACGTACGTTTTATATGAACAGTTTTTCAAAAACCGTGTCGCCTTCGCTTCGTACTGCATATATGATTATTCCCGAGCGCCTTGTCGGGCTTTATAACGAAAGGGCGGGCTTTTACACCTGCACCGTGCCAAAGTTCGAGCAGTATTTTATCACAGAGCTTTTAAACAGCGGCAACTTAGAAAAGCATATAAACAGGGTCAGAACAAAGATGAAAAGAGAGACCAAAAACAAGACGTCAAATTAGCGTAAAATAAATCAGAAAAAATTGTAGAAATTTTAACAAAACTATTGATTTTTGCGTATGATTGTGATATGATTAACGTATTGATGGCCGGACTTGTAAAATTCTCAAAAGAAAAGGGGGTTCTTTTGAGCGTTTTAAAGTCACTTAATTTCTGTTGGGGCAGGCTTTCTTGTTTGTAATGACAGGGCAGTCGTATGCCGCATATAATAATTGTAGCAGTTAAATCTTCAATATTTATAGCGTTTTCGGAATATAATATTTCGGACGCCAGTTTTTTAGAGGCCTATTTGTTAATTTATTAACAAATATTTTCCATAAATTTCGGAGGGGTTAGAATGGCACACAAAATCACTATTGTCGGTGCAGGAAGCGTCGGCGCAACAATCGCTTACACTCTTGTTCATAAGGGCATGGCGTCAGAGATTGTTTTAATTGATATTAATCACGAAAAGGCACGCGGTGAGGTTTTAGACATCGGACAGTGCACACCATACTGTAAGCCCGTTAATATCTACGCCGGCTCGTATGAAGACGCGAAGGATTCCGACATCGTAATTATAACATCAGGTGTTGGAAGAAAGCCCGGTCAGTCAAGACTTGAGCTTGCACAGATAAACGTCGGTATTATGAAGGACATCGCGTCTAAAATCGTTACACAGGCACCTGATGCAGTATATATTATAGTAAGTAATCCTGTCGATGTTTTAACTTATGCGTTTATTAAGTTCTCAGGGCTTCCTGAAAACAGGGTTATAGGAACAGGTACTCTTTTGGACACAGCGAGAATGCGCGCGAGGATAGCTTATCTTTACTCGATAAATTCGCAAAACGTTCACGCAGTAGTATATGGTGAGCACGGAGACTCGTCATTCATTCCGTGGTCGGTGGCTTCGATTTCCAACGTGCCGATTGAAAATTACTGGGAATCCCTAGCTTATAAGGAGACAAAGACAACAAACTTCGACTACGAAAGGCTTGAAGACTTTGTAAGGAAGTCGGGCGGTTTCATAATCGAAAGAAAAGGAGCTACCTACTACGCTATCGCAACTTCTGTTTGCCACATTTGCTCCTGCATTTTCAGCGGAATGGACACGGCGCTTCCTGTTTCTACAATGCACCACGGCGAATACGGCGTCGATGACGTGTGCATAAGCTCGCTTGCCATCGTAGGTAAGGACGGAATAAGCGGTAAGGTTATACTTCCCTTAACTGATGAAGAAATAGAAAAGTTTAAATACAGCGCGTCAAAGCTTAGAGAATCAATTGACGGCTTAAATATTTAATATAAAACAATATATTTTAGGAGGAATAAAGATGGAATATCGTATTGAAAGAGATTCAATGGGCGAAATGCAGGTGCCTGCCGACAGATATTGGGCAGCACAGACACAAAGAAGCTTCCAGAACTTCAAAATTGGCGGCGAAATTATGCCCAGGGAAATTACCCACGCTTTTGGTATATTGAAGAAGGCGGCTGCAATGGCTAACAACAAGCTTGGCAAGCTCGACAGCGAAAAGTTAGAGCTCATCTCCAAGGCTTGTGACGAAGTTATTTCCGGTCAGCTCAACGACCACTTCCCCCTCGTTGTATGGCAGACGGGTAGCGGCACACAGTCGAACATGAACGCAAACGAAGTTATCGCAAACCGCGGTAACGAAATCGCAGGAGATAAAATCTTACATCCAAACGACCACGTTAATATGTCGCAAAGCTCTAACGATACATTCCCGACAGCTATGCACATCGCTGCTGTTATAGGCATCGAGGACAGCCTTATTCCTGCTATGGATAAGCTTCTTACAACACTCAAAAGATTAGAGGCAGAAAACGAAGGCATCGTAAAGAGCGGACGTACACACCTCCAGGACGCTACACCAATCAAGTTTTCACAGGAAATCAGCGGTTGGAGAAATATGATAGAAAAGACAAAGGAAATGCTCCTTCTTGCTCTTCCGGGTCTTAAAGAGCTTGCTCTTGGCGGAACAGCAGTAGGTACAGGCCTTAACGCTCCAAAGGAATTTGGCGTAGAGGTTGCAAAGGCTGTAACCGAGCTTACAGGCAAGGACTTTGTCACAGCTGAAAACAAATTCCACGCATTAACTGCAAAGGACGAGCTTGTTTTCGCACACGGTGCTCTTAAAGCTTTGGCTGCAAACCTTATGAAGATAGCTAACGATATCAGATGGCTTGCAAGCGGCCCAAGAGACGGCCTTGGCGAAATCTTTATTCCTGAAAACGAGCCGGGCAGCTCAATCATGCCGGGTAAGGTTAACCCGACACAGTGCGAGTCTATGACAATGGTTGCTGTACAGGTTATGGCAAACGACGTAGCTGTTGGTATGGCTGCTTCTCAGGGTAACTTTGAGCTTAACGTGTTTATGCCGGTATGTATCTACAACTTCTTGCAGTCTGTAAGACTTCTGGCTGACGGAATCGTGTCGTTTAACGACAACTGCGTAACAGGCATCACAGCAAATAAGGAAAAGATGGCACACAACCTCCACAACTCCTTGATGCTCGTTACAGCGCTTAACCCATACATAGGTTATGACAATGCTGCAAAGACAGCTAAAAAGGCGTATAAAGATAACATCTCGCTTAAAGAGGCTTGCATAGAGCTCGGCTTCTTAACAGAAGAGAAGTTTGACGAAGTATTCCATCCTGAACAGATGGTTTGATAGAATATGAATTTATAACGGACGGCTTATGCCGCCCGTTATAGTGCTTATTAATAAACATGAAAGGAAATGGCTATGATATTCAGTTATTACCCCGGATGTACGCTTAAAACAAAGGCAAAGGACTTAGACGTTTATGCGAGAAAGTCTGCCGAGGCTTTGGGCGTTACACTTGAAGAAATCAAGGATTGGCAGTGCTGCGGCGGTGTCTATCCAATGGGCAGAGACGAGATTGCGACTAAGCTTTCTTCCGTAAGAGCGCTTGCTGATGCCAAGGCTAACGGCCGCGAGCTTGTAACAGTCTGCTCAGCGTGTCATCACGTTATAAAGAGAGTCAACAACGACTTAAAGACAGACGAAGACATTCGTGCTAAGGTAAACAACTACCTTTGCCTCGACGAGCCGTACGCAGGCGAGACAAACGTAATTCACTACCTTGAGCTTTTAAGAGACAGAATCGGTTTTGACGAAATCGCTAAAAAGGTGAAAAATCCGCTTACAGGCAAAAAGATTGCAGCCTACTACGGTTGCCTCCTTTTAAGGCCGAGCAAGACTATGGCGATGGATGACGCGGAAAACCCCACAATCATCGAGGACTTTATCCGCGCAATAGGCGCAGAGCCTGTTACATATTCAATGCGTAACGAGTGCTGCGGCGGTTATATCACTATGGAGGACAAGGCTCTTGCTTCTAAAAAGAGCAACGCCATTTTGCAAAACGCTGTTGAAAACGGCGCAGAAATGGTAATAACAGCCTGCCCGCTTTGTATGTATAACCTTAATAAAAACGGAACAGACCACGAAATCCCCGTTTACTATTTCACAGAGCTTTTAGCAGAGGCTTTGGGAGTTAAGGAGGACTGATTATGTATAACAAAGACGAAAAAAGAACAGAGCAAATCCTCCGTACAAGCGGTGTTAACGTGTTAAAGTGTATGAGATGCGGCAAGTGCTCTGCAACATGCCCGTCCTACGACGAGATGGAATACCATCCTCACCAGTTTGTATATATGGTAGAAAAGGGAGATATACAGACATTACTAAACTCCAAGTCTATCTACAAGTGCCTCTCGTGCCTTGCGTGTGTCGAAAGATGTCCGAGAGACGTTGAGCCGGCTAACGTAATAGAGGCAGTAAGGCTTATGCAGATAAGACAGCAGGGTGAAAATCATCTTAAAGCAGACAGCGTTCCCGATATGCTCGACGAGGACATTCCTCAGCAGGCAATCGTCAGCGCGTTTAGAAAATACAGTAAGTAAGGAGGAGAAAACGAAAAATGCAAAGAATTGGCGTATTTGTATGTTGGTGCGGAAGCAATATCGCAGCTACCGTAGATGTTAAAAAGGTTGCCGAAACACTAAAAAATGAACCGGGCGTAGTTTTCTCTGTTGATTATCAGTATATGTGCTCAGAGGCGGGCCAGAACATAATCAAGGGCGCAATCCGCGAACATAACCTAACAGGCGTGGTTGTTTGCTCCTGTTCGCCCAGAATGCACGAGGCTACATTCCGTAAGACTGCCGCTGCAGCGGGTCTAAATCCATATATGGTAGAGATCGCGAACATCCGCGAACAGTGCTCATGGATACATAAGGATATGGAGGTTGCTACCGAAAAGGCGGTTGTTTTAGGCCGTGCAGCTATTGCTAAGGTACATCTTAATACACCGCTTCAGGCGGGTGAGAGCCCTGTTGTTAAAAGAGCTTTGGTTATCGGCGGCGGTATCGCGGGTATCCAGACTGCTCTTGACATAGCAGATGCAGGCTTTGAGGTAGACATCGTAGAGAAGAAGCCTACAATCGGCGGTAAGATGGCGCAGATTGATAAGACATTCCCTACTCTCGACTGCGCAGCATGTATCTTAACACCTAAGATGGTTGACGTGGCGCAAAACGAAAAGATTAAAATATATTCATACAGTGAGGTCGACTCCGTTAGCGGCTTCGTTGGTAACTTCAATGTCAAGATTCGTAAGAAGGCTCGTTTTGTAAACGAGGACCTTTGTACAGGCTGCGGAGCTTGTACAGACAAGTGTCCGCAAAAGAAAGTTCCTAACGACTTTAACCTCGGTATGAACAACCGCGGTGCCATCTATATTCCGTTTGCACAGGCGGTGCCGAAGGTTGCTACAATCGACCCGAACTACTGCACAATGTTAAAGACAGGCAAGTGCGGCGTATGCTCCAAGGTTTGCGGCGCTAACGCTATTGATTATAAGCAGCAGGACGAAATCGTTGAAAACCAGTATGGTGCAATCGTAGTTGCAACAGGCTTTAATACAATCAATCCTGCAAAGTATGACGAGTTTGCATACACAAAGAGCCCTGACGTTGTAACTTCGCTCGAATACGAAAGACTTATGAACGCAGCAGGCCCTTCAAACGGCGTTCTTTTAAGACCGTCCGACAACACTCATCCTCATACGATAGTGTTCGTTCAGTGTGTGGGCTCGCGTTCTGACGGCACATGCGGCAAGCCTTATTGCTCTAAGGTATGCTGTATGTACACAGCTAAGCACGCTATGCTTACAAGGGAAAAATACCCCGACACAGACGTTTACGTGTTCTATATCGACGTACGTACACCGGGTAAGAACTTTGACGAGTTCTATCGCCGCGCGGTTGAGGAATACGGCGTTCATTATATCAAGGGTATGGTAGGTAAGGTTGTTCCGTCCAACGGCAAGCTCGAAGTCCAGGCTTCCGACCTTATCTCTAACGAACAGCTTCACATCAGCGCTGATATGGTAGTCTTGGCTACTGCTGTTGAGCCTGATGAGACAGCACGTCCTCTTGCTACAATGCTCACAGCAAGTATGGACACAAACGACTTCTTTACCGAGGCACATCCAAAGCTTCGTCCGGTAGAAAGCCCGACAGCAGGTGTGTTCCTCTCGGGTATGTGTCAGGGTCCAAAGGATATTCCTGAAACAGTTTCTCAGGCTTCTGCCGCTGCTGCAAAGGTTATCGGTCTTTTGGTTAAGGATAAGCTGACATGTAACCCGTGTGTTGCCCATTCTAACGAGATGCTCTGTAACGGCTGCTCACAGTGTGAGAAGGTTTGTCCGTACGGCGCAATCTCTTATCAGGATAAAGAGTTCAGAATTCCGGGCGGAGTTGAGGTAAGACGAGTAGCTATGGTTAACGAAGCAGTGTGCCAGGGCTGCGGCGCTTGTACAGTAACTTGTCCTTCCGGAGCTATGGACCTTAAAGGCTTTGCAAATAATCAAATCATGGCGGAGGTGGACGCTATATGCAAATAGAAAATAAAGAATTCAAGCCGTTAATAGTTGCGTTTTGCTGTAACTGGTGCAGTTACGCAGGCGCCGACCTTGCGGGAACAAACAGACTCAACTACCCCGCAAACGTAAAGATAATCCGCGTTCCCTGCTCGTGCCGAGTTAACCCTCTTTTCGTGCTTCGCGCGTTCCAGAGGGGGGCAGACGGCGTAATCCTTTGCGGATGCCACCCGGGCGACTGCCACTACACAACAGGTAATTACTTCACAAGAAGAAGAATGACCCTCCTGTTTAGTATGCTCGACTTTTTGGGTATCGAAAGAGACCGTACAAGAGTAGAGTGGGTTTCTGCCGCAGAGGGCGCAAAGTTTTCTGAAACAATGAACGACTTTGCAAAGAAGATTCACGAGTTGGGTGAAAATAAGAGGTTGGAGGATTTAAGATGCAAAGAATTTTCGAAATAATGAAAGACAAAGCGGAAAAATCCCTTGCAGACGGAACTGTTGACAAGGTTTTGGCCTGGAAACAGGGCGAGTTCTTTTACGACCCTACCCCTGCTTTGTTTACAAAGGATAGCCTCGAAGGCATCACATACGATAGCTTTTGCGGAGCTAATCTTACAAAGTACTTAGTTCGTGAAACCAAGGGAGACGAAAAAATCCTTGCCTTTTTAAAGCCGTGCGATACATATAGCATCAATCAGCTTATGAAGGAACATAGGATTAAAAGAGAAAACATCCACATCGTGGGCGTAGGCTGTAACGGAAAGCTCGATATCGAAAAGATTAAGGCTTCGGGCATAAAGGGTATCACCTCCATAGAGGACGACGGTAAGGCTTTGAAGATTTCTACACTCTACGGCGACAAGACTCTCGCAAGGGAAGAGGCTCTCCTCGATAAGTGCCTTTGCTGTAAGGGTAAAAAGCACGTAGCCGCTGACGAAGTTATCGGCGAAGAAATCGAGACTCCCACACAGGATAGATTCGAAATGGTAGAAAAGCTTGAAGCCATGACTCCGGACGAAAGGTTCGAGTTCTGGAGAAACGAGCTTTCAAGATGTATAAGATGTAACGCGTGCCGTAACGCTTGTCCTGCGTGCACATGCACAACATGTGTTTTCGATAACAGTGATTCAGGCGTTGCAAGCAAGGCTAACACAGACACGTTTGAGGAAAATATGTTCCACATCATAAGAGCGTTCCACGTTGCGGGCCGCTGTACCGACTGTGGAGAATGTTCGAGGGTTTGCCCGCAGAACATTCCGCTTCACTTACTCAATCGTAAGTTTATAAAGGATATAAACGAGTTTTACGGCGAATATCAGGCAGGAGAAGACTTAGAAACAGTTCCTCCTCTTACCTGCTTTACAAAGGAAGACGTAGAACCAAGCATCGTTAAGGAAAGGGGCGCGAATAAATAATGTATAAGATTGCTCTTAGTGATATCGGTAAGCTTTTTGCGGCTCTTGGAAAGGAAAACGCCGTATATGCGCCCGTAAAGGACGGCCCTAACACAAACTATAAAATGTGGGATGAGCAAAAGGAAGTTTGCCTTACAAACCTTAACACAGTTAAATCGCCAAAGGACATTTTCTTCCCCCAGAGCGAAAATCTGGTTGCGTTTAAAAGACATGATAAAACAATCGATATAATCGAAAGCCGTGACCCAAGCGAGCCTACCGTTGTGTTTGGCGTACGCGCTTGTGATTTAAAGGGCTTTGAGGTTTTAGACAAGGTTTTCTTGTCCGAGCCTGTCGACACTTATTACGCACAAAGACGCGAAAAGGTTACAGTAGTAGCCTTGGCGTGCAGAGAGCCTGAGGAAACTTGTTTTTGTACCACCTTCGGTATCGACCCGACTAACCCTGTTGCAGACGCTACTGCATGGATAGTTGGAGACGAGCTTTACATAAAGGCTGATACCGAAAAGGGCAAGGCGGCTCTTGCTCTTGCAAAGGACGTGCTTACAGATTGTGATGAAAAGGCTGTGGAAGCACAAAAGGCAGACGTTCAAAAGATTTTGTCAGCTCTGCCGCTTAAAGATTTAAGCCTTAAAGGCTTTGACGGCGAACATCTGATGGAAAAGTTCGAGTCTGATAAGTGGAAGGAACTTTCCGCAAGCTGCGTAGGCTGCGGCACATGTACATTCGTTTGCCCGACCTGCCAGTGCTACCACATCCGCGACTTTGACACAGGTAACGGCGTTAAGCGTTTCAGATGTTGGGATTCATGTATGTATTCCGACTTTACCAAGATGGCTCACGGTAACCCGAGAACAAGTCAGGTTGAAAGATTCAGACAAAGATTCATGCACAAGCTCGTTTACTTCCCGGATAATAACGACGGAATGTACTCTTGTGTAGGCTGTGGCAGATGCTTGCAAAAGTGCCCTGTTTCAATGAATATAGTTAAAGTTATAAAGGCTTTGGGAGGGGAAGAATAATGGCAGAAGAAGTTTTGATTCCTAAAATCGGAGTCGTTACAGCAATAAGAGTAGACACTCCTGATGTTAAGACATTTCGTGTAGAGGCTCCCGAGGGCGGAGTAGTGTTCAAACACATGCCCGGCCAGTGCGCGATGGTTTCTGTACCCGGTATCGGAGAGGCTATGTTTTCAATAACCTCGTCGCCGACAACGACAGAATATATGGAGTTTAGCATTAAAAAGTGCGGTTGCCTTACAAGCTGGCTGCATATGATTGAACCGGGCCAGCAGGTTACAGTAAGAGGACCTTACGGTAACGGTTTCCCCGTAGAGGGCGAGCTTAAAGGCAAGGACCTTGTGTTCATCGCAGGTGGTATCGGTCTTGCACCGCTACACTCTGTAATCAACTATTGCCGCGCTAATCGTTCAAACTACGGAACAATAGACATCATCTACGGTTCGCGTTCAATGGACGACCTCGTTGACTACGAAGAGATAGTTAACGAGTGGATGAAAGAGGACGGAATCAACGTCCACCTCACAATCGACCGCGAGCAGGAGGGCTGGGACGGCCACGTTGGCTTTGTTCCTAACTATGTAAAGGAAGTAAACCCCGACATAAGCAAGACTGTTTTAATGTGCGGCCCGCCAATAATGATTAAGTTCACGCTGGCAGCCTTAAAGGAGCTTGGCTTTAAGGAAACACAGGTTTATACCACAATGGAGCTTAAAATGAAGTGCGGCGTTGGTAAATGCGGCCGTTGTAACATCGGTTCCAAATACGTTTGCAAGGATGGTCCGGTTTTCCGTTTCGACCAGCTCGATGCCTTGCCTGACGAATATTAATATCAGAAAGGATAAAGACAATGGAAAAATTTGTAAATATTTATCTGATGGGCAAAAAGTATTCTGTTCCGTCAGAGCTTACAATTATGGGCGCTATGGAATATGCGGGCTATCAGTTGGTAAGAGGCTGCGGATGCCGTAACGGTTTTTGCGGAGCCTGCGCAACAATTTACAGAATAAAGGGCGATAAAGAGCTCAAAGTTTGTCTTGCTTGCCAGACAAAGGTTGAAGAGGATATGTACATAGCTACATTGCCGTTCTTCCCGCTTGTTAAGCAGGTTTACGACATCGAAAAGGTTTCTGTAAGTGAGGCTGTTATGATGCAGCTTTATCCAGAGATATACAGCTGCATAGGCTGTAACGCTTGTACAAAGAGCTGTACACAGGAGCTAAACGTTATGCAGTACATAGCGTATGCACAAAGAGGCGAGTTTGAAAAGTGTGCAGAAGAGTCTTTCGACTGCGTAATGTGCGGAGTTTGTTCTTCACGTTGCCCTGCCGGTATTTCTCATCCGCAGGTAGCGCTCTTGGCAAGAAGAATTACAGGAAAGTACTTAGCACCAAAGTCCGAGCATCTTGAAAACCGCGTTAAGGAAATCGAAAACGGTGATTTCAAAGAGCTTTTGGAAGCTTTAATGCAAAAGCCTGTTGAAGAGATGAAAGAGCTTTATAATAACAGAGAAATAGAGAAATAAGGAGGCGGCTAAAATGTACGGAAAAGAATATCAAGAATCTATAAAAAAGGTTGAAGCCGCAAGAGATAATAACACGGCTTTTGAACCAAGAAGAATGACTGCTGAGGAAAAGGAAAACCTTTTGGCAACTTTCCATCCCGACTATAAGCAGAACGAATTTGAAGTTTTAAAGATGGGCCCCAATAAGGGCGGCAAAGTTCCGACCGAGCTCGCTGCACTTTTGCAGGGCGCTGCAAGAATCAAGCCTGAGGACATCGACCTTTCTAACCCCGACTACGACGTAGACGTGCTCGTAATCGGTGGTGGCGGTGCGGGTTCTTCCGCGGCGATCGAGGCTGACAACAACGGCGCAAAGGCTATGATAGTTACAAAGCTTCGTATCGGCGACGCCAATACTATGATGGCGGAAGGCGGTATCCAGGCTGCTGATAAGGAGAACGACTCTCCTGCAATCCACTACGTTGACGCTTTCGGTGGCGGACATTTCGCTGCTGTACCTGAGCTTTTGTATAAGCTCGTTAACGAAGCTCCTGACGCTATAAAGTGGCTTAACGACCTCGGCGTAGAGTTCGATAAGGACAAAGACGGCAGAATGATTACAACTCACGGTGGCGGTACTTCAAGAAAGAGAATGCACGCTGCAAAGGACTACTCCGGCGCAGAAATCATGCGTACCCTTCGTGACGAAGTTTTAAACCGTGAAATCCCGGTTGTAGACTTCACTGCTGCAATAGAGCTTATCTTGGATGACGAAGGCAAAGCAGCAGGCGCTGTTTTGATGAATATGGAAACACACGAGCTTTTGGTTGCAAAGGCAAAGACTGTTGTTATAGCAACAGGCGGTGCGGGCAGACTTCACTATCAGGGCTTCCCGACATCCAACCACTACGGAGCTACTGCTGACGGTCTCGTTTTGGGTTACCGTGCAGGTGCCGAGCTTTTGTATGCTGACACTTTGCAGTATCACCCGACAGGCGCGGCTTTCCCGGACCAGATTTTCGGTGCGCTCGTTACAGAGAAGGTTCGTTCTCTCGGTGCTAAGCTTATAAACGCAAACGGCGAAGTTTTCATGCATCCGCTTGAAACTCGTGACGTTTCTGCGGCTTCAATTATCCGCGAGTGCAGTGAAAGAGATAACGGTATAACTACACCAAACGGCAAGGCTGTATGGCTCGATACTCCGATGATTGAAAAGATTCACGGCGAAGGCACAATCGAAAAGAGAATCCCTGCTATGATGCGTATGTTTGGTAAGTACGGAATAGATATCCGCAAGGAACCAATCCTTGTTTATCCTACCTTGCACTATCAAAACGGCGGCCTTAAAATCAATGCAGAAGGCCTTACAAATATAGACAATCTCTATGTTGCAGGCGAGGCTGTTGGCGGAATCCACGGCAGAAACAGACTTATGGGTAACTCGCTTTTAGACATCATCGTTTTCGGTAGAAACGCTGGTAAAAACGCTTCCGCAAAGTCCAAGACTGTTACAGTAGGTAAGCTTACACTTGACCATATTAACAAGTTTAATGCTGAAAGAAAGGCAGCAGGTGTTGATAACGACACTGTTTCTCCTAGGCTTTTGCCTAACTACACAAGAAAGAGATAAATAATATATTCATTTTAAGGAAGGTTTTTTAAATGACGTTATTTGGTGGCGTAATTCCGGTTACCGGAATTACATATCTGATGTTTTTCGTTTTTACGATTCTGTTTTTAGGATACGCATTGGGCCGTATTACAATCAAAGGCGTTTCTTTGGGAGACGCAGGCGTTTTCGTTGTTGCTCTTTTGTTCGGCGCGCTTTTTTTCACTCCGCTTGAAGAACAGCTCGTTATCAAGGGCGCAATGGACGTAGGCTTTGCGGAAAAGGCTCTTGAAATTGTAGAAAGCCTTGGCCTTATACTGTTCGTTACATCAGTAGGCTTTATCGCAGGCCCTAAGTTTTTTGGTAACATGAAGAGAAACTTAAAGTCTTACGTTCTTTTAGGCCTTACTGTTATTGTTGCGGGCGGCCTCTCTGCAATTCTTTGTATTTACTTAGGTGAAGTTATCGGCTACGGCGGCACGATAGAGTCCAGAGACGGCTTTGTTGCCATGATTGTTGGCTTGCTTTCGGGCTCGCTTACTTCGACTCCCGCTTTTTCTGCGGCGAAGGCAACAGTTGCCGAGGAGCTTACAAGCCTCGTTTCCGTTGGCCACGGTATAGCTTATATCTTTGGTGTTATCGGTGTTGTTTTGTTCGTCCAGATTGTACCTAAGCTTTCAAAGGCCAATATGGACGAAGAAAGGGCAAAGCTGGTTGTTTCTGGCGAGGGCGAAAGTAAGAAGCCATATACAGGCAAGCTCATAGAGCTTGACCACTTAGGCTTTGCGGCGTTTTCTCTTGCGGCTGTTCTTGGCGTTGTCGTAGGAAGGATTAAAATTCCTCTAAGCGGCGCAGGCTTGTCGGGCACATGCTTCTCGCTTACAACAACAGGCGGATGTTTGCTTGTTGCGCTCATTATGGGCCACTTTGCAAGAATAGGCAAGTTAAACATTATGCCGCAGAATACAACACTAAAACTTTTCAGAGAGCTTGGTCTTGTGTTGTTCTTAGTTGGTGCGGGTATCCCGGGCGGAGCCGACTTTGTGGCAAACTTTGACCCAATGTACTTTGTTTACGGAATCATTATGACAATCATCCCGATGATTTTGGGCTTCTTGTTTGCAAAGTATGTGTTAAAACTAAGCCTTTTGAACAACTTAGGTTCAATCACAGGCGGTATGACAAGTACCCCTGCCCTTGGAACACTTATAAATGTTGCCGGAACTGAAGACGTTGCTGCGGCTTACGCTGCAACTTATCCAATCGCTTTGATTGCGGTAGTTTTGGTTTCACAGTTTATAATTATTTTGTTCTAATTTATATAAAAAGAGCTGTGGCTTTGGCCACCGCCAGATAAGGAAGTATTGTCCTAAAAACCATCTTTTTTGCGAATTTCGGCGTTAAAAACAGCCCATATCCGTCAGGATTATGGGCTGCTTTCGCCTTGAACTTCATCGAAAAATTTTGGTTTTAGGATGCCTTGCAGTTTTGAATATCTGATTTTTCGAATTAGGCAAATAACAAAAATCCCGTAATACTGACGTATTTCGGGATTTTTTTGTGAAGCATAAACGGAAAATCAGGCTTAAAAACCATTACTTCCTTGTCTGGTGGTGGCCTTTGCCACAGCTCTTTTTTTATTTTTTAAATCTTGTAAATATCAGCGGATATAAAAATATACACCAAAATATAAGTATAAAGTTTTCAACATACATCATAACAAACGACTCTTGCGGCAACAGCCCAAATCCAAGCTTTATGCCAAGCAGTAAGGCGATACCCAAAGTCGCTCTTGTTATTTTCCTTGCTGCGGAACCGTCGGTTTTGTATGCGATAAACCGCCTTTCTAAAAACCACCCCACCGCAAAGCCACCTATCGCGCCGGCTATTTTGATGCAGTCAAACATATATTCGTCAATGTGATACTGCGGGTACGGCTTTAAAATTGCAAACGCCACCATCCCAAACGAAATAGCCGTTAATAAAACCGTTGCCAAAAGCTCTCTCTTTTCACATCTGCTATATAAAAACTCGGTAGCTATAATTACTAAAATACCTATAAAGAACGAAGCCGCGACATCCCACACGGTATGTACGCCAAAGTAGATTCTTGAAAGCCCAATCATTATAAACAAAGCGATAAGCAATACCCTAAAAACGACTTTTTTAAAATATAGCGCAAGGTATCCGAATGCGGTAGTTCCGCTTTGCGTGTGGCCGCTGGGGAAGGAATATCCCGTCGCGCCTTCTATCGCCGAGGCCGAGGGCGTAACTTTTGGGTTTAAAACCCATGGCCGCTGCACACAAAAGATAATTTTCAAAACCTGGTTAATCCCCATACCAAAACAAAAGGCAAACCCTACTTTGTGCGCAAACTGCTTGTTCGAGCACCACGCCAGCCAGCAAAAAATCAACATAATAACATACTGCTCGCCAAGAGTTGTAAATACCGTAAATATAAAGTCTAAAACAGGATTTTTCAGCTCTTGTAAGGCAAGTAAAAACTCCATCTAACCACCTCTTGTAAGTATTTTACTATAAATCCCTCGCCATTTCAAGTGCAGTTGCCAAAAGAGGTAGGTTGTCGCGGTATATTTCGTCAAACTGTTCAAGCGGCAATGGGCTTTGCCCCAGCCCCACCTCAATCGTGTATCCGGGCCTGTTGTATGCTTGAATAAACCAGTCCTTGTACCCGGCGTACGCCGACTCCGCGGGAGTGATTTCAAGAGCATACCCGGAAGCTTCCGCAAGCGACACACCGATTTTGTACGAGTCTTGCGGCATGTAGTTTAGGTACTTCCAGTAAATCACCTTTCCTTGCGTGTGGTATGAAAGCGTGAGCGCAAAGTCGTGCGCGATTGTAAAGTTGTATACGGCAAGACTCTCTTGTGCCGAAAGCGGCTCCTCGCCGACAAAGTCTCTCGGCGCGGGGGAAATGTAGCCGAGCGCATATTTGTTTTGCTTTGCCTTGTTCCAGTTTGCAGGGTAGTTAAGGTTAAGGTCTGTGCCCAAGACGTTGGCTTTCCATCCGCTTGGGTAGGGGATGTTCGGGTAGTTTTTGCTTATCGCGAGCGTGCCGTTGTAGAACTCTCCCACGGGTAGAGCGCCGTTTACAACGTCCATTCCGTCTGGGTTTACTGCGGGCACGATGTATAGAGCCTTTGTGCGGTAAAGCTCGCCTGCGTCGTATCCCCCAATCTCCTCCCCGCTTTCGTAAGCACGAAGATAATCCTCTGCAAATTTTAATAAAACAGGTGTTGTAATCCACTCGTTCGCGTGGTGTTCTGCGTTGTAAAATACCTCTGTCGCGCCGTCGCCGATTTTCATGTAGCTTATGTCCTGGCCCATAACGCTTTTGCCGATGCTCCCCGTCTCGATAAAGGGATATCTTGCCAAAAGTCCGCGGACAATGTAGCCGACCAGCTCGCCCGTGTACAAAATGTCTGTGGGTACAAGCTCAAAGTTAAAGGGAACGGTAATTTTTTCTCCCGCTTTTATGTTGGAATTAAGCGAAGGGTTTGATGTTTGTAACGTTTTTAAAGGTACGCCGTATTCTTCGGCAATGGTCGCTAATGTGTCACCACCCTTTGCGGCTACAACCCGATAGCCTAAAATGTATGGTTCAAGCAGACTCCACGTCCTCTCTCCCACAATACCGTCGGAGGTAAGGCTGTTTTCGGTCTGAAAGCTTTTTACCGCCTCTTCAACCACGTCGTCAAAAGCGCCTCTTGCGCTTACGTCGTATCCCGCACGCCTGAGCGCAAGCCTTAGCTGCTCTACAAAAGGCCCAACCTCTCCCTTTTTTAAAACAATCATATTTTTCAACCCTTTCTTTTACATTATTTATCAGTAATAATATGATAGGCGTTTGAAAGATATGTGTAATTAAAAAGACGACGGCACATATTTTGTGCCGACGCCTTTTTATGTTTTTTCGTTTAGTTTTATAAGTTCGCCGCTTTTGTAATTCATCATCAAAAGCTCCCCTCTTATCAGCTCGAACCTTACGTCCTCTGCATCTGTTTCGGGGAATCTTTCTGCAAGTATTTTAAGGCAGCTTTTTTTAAATCCTGTGGGGTATAAAGCTTCCGCAAAGCGCGGCATAGGCCTCGTTTTGCTGTTTTTTATAAAGTCGTAAACAAGCTCGTCAAATATATATTCACCATATATGTCGTACAATCTGTCGTATATCTCGAATCTTCCTACCGCCTCTGCCCTGTCGAATATTTGTGACATTTTTTCAAACGCGCCAAACGGATTTTCCGCCGCAAGCTTTTCCAGCACGCTTTCAAACGCCCCGCTGTTTTGAATCTCGTCAACCGCCTTGTCGATAAGCTTTAATCTGCAAAGCTCCTCCGCACTTATCCAGTCCGTTTTTATTACTTCGTACGGTGGAAAGTCTGCGTGCACTATCCCCTTGAAATCTTTAATGGGCGCACCGTGTAAAACTTTTAAAAACCCCAGCTGTAACATGTCCGGCCGCA
The DNA here is from genome assembly GCA_045660545.1 of Clostridia bacterium. GTDB lineage: Bacteria > Bacillota > Clostridia > Monoglobales > Firm-18 > JAZREA01. The sequence continues at coordinate 195,274 of JAZREA010000002.1, forward strand.
GAGAATAAACATAGTTAAATGAGTTGCCAAACGACTCGTAGTCCTCGTAAGGCAGCCCTGCGATCAGGTCAAGGTGTATGTGTATATTGTCTGCGTCTTTGATAGTCTTTATGTTGTGTGCTGTTGCGTTTTCGTCGCACTTTCTGTCCACCGCCGAAAGCGTCTTTTGGTTAGTAGACTGTATCCCCATTTCCAGCTGAAACATTCCTTTGGGAGCGCTTGCCAAAAGCTCCGTAAGTTCGGGCGTAAGTATAGAAGGGTCTATCTCGAAGTGCACCCTCGTTCCTTTTGAGTTTGAAATTATGTATCTTATAATCTCCTCAGCTCTTTTTGGGTGTGCGTTGAATGTGCGGTCCACTAATTTCACAAGCGAAACACCGTGCGAAAAGAAAAAGTCAAACCCCTTTTTTACATACTCCATGGGGAAGTACCTGATTCCCTTTTCGATAGCAGAAAGGCAGTACGAGCACTTAAAAGGGCATCCTCTCGACGTCTCGAAGTATATAATCTTGTTTTTTAACGAATCCATCTCCTCAATGGTGTATGGAAACGCTACCGTGTCAAGCACCATACATTCTGCTTTTGCATCTTCTTTGCCTCTTGCGGCAACTGCACCCGGTATAGGTGAGCCGCTTTGTATTGCTTTTATAAGCTCGCCTGTAACCTTTTCCCCCTCGCCGACGACTACATAGTCGACGTACTCGTGCGTGTCAAGTACATCTTTGGCTCTGTAACCACATTCCGGTCCGCCAAAGACAATTATACACTGTGGCAAAGCCTGTTTTAGCATCCGTGCGACTTTTTGCACAACCTCTATGTTCCAGATATATGTCGAAAAGCAGTAAATATCTGCTTTCTTTTGTAAAAGCTCAGCATACGGTCTGTGAGCACCCTCGTTAATCGTAAACTCGGCAATTTCCATATCTAAATCGTCGTTATATTGCCTTATATATCTGATCGCAAGCGAAGAATGTGAAAATTTTGAATTAAACGCAACCAAAACCGTTTTCAAAAAGCAACACCTCCAGTATATAATAATATTTTTTTGTTTAAAAGGCAATATTTGTGTTGAAAAATATTTATAAATCTGTTACAATATACTTAATATGAAAATGAGGTATTCTGCGCTTTGGGGACACAGCGTGCCACCTTGTTAATAAAGATACGGAGGTTGTTTTTCATGATTACAGGAGTTGAACACATCGCGGTTTTCGCGAAAGATACAAAGGCTTTGGCAGAATGGTATGTAAGAGTTTTTGGTTTTAAAATCGTTTTTGATAACGGGGAGGGCCTCTATTTTGTAGCCGCACCCGACAAGACAATGATCGAAATTTGTAAGGCACAAACTGATATTACCAAGCCGGCTACTACCGACAGCGGAATAAGACACATCGCTTTTACGTCAGACAACATCGACGAGGACGCAAGAAGACTTGTAGAGGACGAGGGCGTAGAGGTTGTTTCGCCGCTTAAAAAGTCAGATGCGGGTATCGGCTCGTTCTTCTTCAGAGATATAGAGGGCAATATTATGCACCTTATCCAGAGAACCAACCCTTTAATCTAAATCATAGGAGCTGTTAAAATGTCTAAACTTAACGTGTGCGTTATATTCGGAGGGATGTCGACAGAACACCCCATATCACTTCTTTCGGCTAAAAACATCATTAAACATATAGACGAAGACAAGTACAATAAATACTTGCTGGGAATCACAAAGGAAGGTCAGTGGTATTTGTACGAAGGCAGCGAGGATATGCTCCCTGATGATAAATGGCTTGAAGGCAAGCTTACCAAGGCTTTGATTTCTCCCGATGCTTCCGACGGAGGCCTTATAGTTTTTGGAGATAAGCCAAGAAGCGTAAAAATAGACGTAGCAATAATTGCTCTTCACGGTATGTATGGTGAGGACGGTACGATGCAGGGCCTTTTGGACCTTGCTAAGATTCCGTACGTAGGCCCGGGTGTTTTGGGTAGCGCTCTTTGTATGGATAAGGTTGTTGCAAAGGACGTTTTTTGTCAGCACGGTATCCCGCAGGCAAAGTGGATTGAGGCTGACAGAACAAGCCTTGATGACGAGGCGGCTCTTGTAGAGAGCGTAAGGACTAACCTCGGCTTCCCCGTTTTTGTCAAGGCGTCAAAGTCCGGCTCTTCCATAGGCGCGTATAAGGTAATGGGAGAGGACACTCTTTGCCACTACGTTAAAGAGGCGTTAGCGTATGACGACAGCGTACTTATAGAGGAGTTTATAAACGGCCGCGAAGTCGAAAGCGCGGTTTTAGGTAATGAACACCCTGCTGTTGCAGAGGTCGGCGAGATTATCTCTGCTGGCGAGTTTTACGACTTTGACTCTAAGTATTCCAACCCCGAGTCACGCGTTGTAATCCCCGCCCCGATAGATAAGGAAATTTCTGATAAAATCAAAGAGTATGCCCTAAGGGCGTATAAGGCTGCACGTTGTAAGGGGCTTTCAAGAATCGACTTTTTTGTCGAAAGAGGCACCAACAGAATTATTTTAAACGAAATTAACACTTTGCCGGGCTTTACGAATATCAGTATGTACCCGATGATGTGGAAAAATATGGGCCTTTCGGGTCCTGAGCTTATAGATAAGCTTATAGAACACGCGCTTAATTAATCGAGAGGTTTTTATGCAAAAGGATGTAATAATATCGCTTGTAGGCAATCAGCAGAGCGATGAAGATACGGATAGTATAGAGTTTATGACAGAGGGTAGCTTTTATAAAAAGGGCGAGGACTTTTATGTAACCTACAAAGAGTCCGAGCTTACAGGCTTAGAGGGAACTACAACCACCTTGAAGGTTCAGGGCAAGAAGGTTACTCTTTTAAGGTTTGGGGCTAACACCTCTCAGCTTATTTTTGAAAAGGGCCAGCGCCACGTGTGTTGTTATGACACCATGTACGGGGTAATCTCCGTCGGCGTGTGGACCAACGACGTCGTAGTCGATATCGACGAGAACGGGGGCGAAATTTTCGCCGACTACATTATAGATTTGGATAACAGCCCTCTGGGTAAGAATAACTTTAAAATGCACATAAGGGAGTGTCAGTAGTATATGAATATAAAGGAGATAGTCAGACAGCAGATAAGCTCTTTGGTAGACGGGGCGGTAGGCGCCTTGGGATATGACGCTGTGCCGTACGCTGTCGAAACGCCCAAGGATAAAGCAAACGGAGACTTTTCTGTCAATGCGGCTATGCTGCTTACCAGGGTGGCGAAGAAGGCTCCGCGTATGATAGCGGAGGAATTAATTGCGAATATGAATTGCGAGGGTACATACATCGACAGAATAGATGTTGCAGGCCCTGGCTTTATAAATTTCTACCTTAAAAACGACTGGCTCTATGACGTTATCGATATAGTCGAGAAGATGGGCAACCGCTACGGCAGCATCGACTACGGCAAGGGCAAGAAGGTTATGGTAGAGTTCATAAGCGCCAACCCGACAGGCCCGATGCATATGGGTAACGCCAGAGGAGGCGCTCTTGGCGACTCGATGGCGGCTGTTTTGGACTTTGCGGGCTTTGACGTTACAAGAGAGTTTTACTTAAACGACGCAGGTAACCAGGTTGAAAAGTTCGCCTGCTCTTTGGAGGCAAGGTATCTCCAACAGTGCGGAGTGGACGTTCCGTTTGAGGAAGAATGGTACCAGGGAGCAGACATCACAGACCGCGCCCGTGAATTCATAGCAATTCATGGGGATAAATATGTTAACGCCACTTCTGATGAAAGAAAGGCCGCTCTTGTAGACTATTCGCTGGATAAAAATGTCGAGCTTATGAAGAAGACTCTTTCGGACTACCGCGTTAACTATGACGTGTGGTTTAAAGAGAGCGAGCTTCACAAAAGCGAAGAGGTAAAAAAGACCATAGAGATTTTAAAAGAAAAGGGCTACACCTACGAAAAGGAAGGTGCGGTCTGGCTTAAAGCTCATAGCGAGGACGAAAAGGACGAGGTTTTAGTCCGTGCAAACGGCATCCCGACATATTTCGCTGCGGATATAGCTTATCATAGGAATAAGTTCGTAACACGCGGCTTTGACAGAGTAATAGACGTCTGGGGCGCAGACCATCACGGTCACGTAGCAAGGATGAAGTACGCTATGGAGGCTGTGGGTGTAGAGCCTGAAAAGTTAGAGGTTGTGCTTATGCAGCTCGTGCGCCTTTTAAGAGGCGGCGAGGTTGCCAGAATGTCCAAAAGAACGGGTAAGGCCATCACTTTGGATGTTTTGCTTGACGAAATCGGCATAGACGCCGCACGTTTCTTCTTTAATATGAGAAACGCAGGCAGCCACTTCGACTTCGACCTCGACTTGGCGGTTGAACAGACTAATAACAACCCCGTGTTCTACGTTCAGTATGCACACGCAAGAATATGCAGCATAATCCGCCTTCTTTCCGAGCAGGGCAAGGATGTAACCTCCGCTTCGGAAATTAATAAGGCACTTCTCGTGTCAGATGCAGAGCTTAACCTGCTAAGACAGATAGCCGAGCTTCCTGACGAGATTAAGGCTGCTGCGGATACGCTTGAACCGTCTAAGCTTACAAGGTATTCAATCGACCTTGCCAATGCTTTCCATTCTTTTTATGGCGAATGTCACGTTAACGTTGAAGATGACGCTCTTGCTTATGCAAGACTTAAGTTAATCGACTGCGCACGTGTAGCACTTGCTAATGTGTTAGAGCTTTTAAAGGTATCAACCCCGGAGAAAATGTAAAACTAATCAGGTTAACGAAAGAGGTAGTTTTAAATGAAAAAGTTTACAAGGTCTGTCGCGTCTTTACTTTGCGCGGTAACTTTAATCCTCTCTGCATCTGTTGTTTTTGCAGCGCCCGTTATGGATGAGGGCACTCTGGCTTCAAAGCTTTTTGATGCATATATGGATTTTATAGTAGATAATTATAAATACGATATAACAAAAGAGGAGCTTTTAGAAAAAGCGCTTGATGGCTTTTTAAAGGAGAATCCTCAGTATTTAGAGCAGCTTTCTGCTTACGCGTTTGACACTCTTGATGCCAATTCCCGTTTTTATACAAAAGAAGAGTATGAATCTGTCTACTCAGACGTTTCGGGAGTGTATGTGGGAATCGGTATAAATATACACCTTGACAACAACACCATAATTTTGGGCGAGCCAATCAAGGGCGCTCCTGCGGACGGCTCGGGCCTTAAAGTAGGAGACGTTGTTGTAGCGGTAGATGGAGTGGACGTTTCGGGTTATTCTTTGGATAAAGTAACGTCTCTCATAAAGGGCGAGGAAGGCACAACCACTAAAATAACAGTTAAAAGAAACGGCCAGCCTTATACATACGAAATAAAAAGGGCGAAGATAAAGCTCCAATCTGTAACATATAATATAATAGAAGGAACAGATGTAGGTTACATAAAGATTTCCTCTTTCAACGCCAGCACTTCCGAGGGCTTTGAAGAGGCGGCAAAGTTCATGGGCGAAAACGGGGTTAAAAACATCGTGCTCGATTTAAGAAATAACCTCGGCGGCTACCTCAGCGCCGCAGTTGACGTTGCCAGCTACTTTGTGCCGAATAAGGCGCTCGTTGTAACTGCCGAGCGTAAGGACACTAAGAAAAACACAAAATACTACGCCAACAAAACGCCGTATAAGTTTAGGGCTGCGGTTTTGATAAATGAATACAGCGCTTCCGCTTCCGAAGTGGTTTCAAGCGTTATCCACGACTATAAGTCGGGCGTTTTGGTAGGTAAGCGCTCTTTCGGTAAGGGTACGGTGCAAGAGCCTGCCATGACAGCGCTCGGCCAGTGCCTCTGGCTTACTACTGCCGAGTATTTTACCCCAAGCCATACGGAAATTCACGAGGTGGGCATAAAGCCTGACTACCACGTTCGTAACACCATTGAAAAGTACGATATAAGCAAGATTACAAAGTACGACATTTTAAGAGTGTTAAAGGTGGGCGACACGGGGACTGACGTTTATGCGGTCAAGGAAAGGCTAAACGCGCTCGGTTATAAAATAACCGTCGACGACGTTTACGACGTCGATACTGCGGCTGTTGTTACAAGGTTCCAGTCCGACACAGGCCTTTATCCTTACGGCGTAGCTGACCTTACAACACAGGTCAAGATTTATGACGTTCTTATAAATACAAGGGTAGAAGTTGATAACCAGTTAGAAAAGGCAACGGAGCTTGCCAAGAATAATTTCAGGTAATTCGTCTGGAGGTATCACCATGCAAGTCAAAAAAGGTTTTGAATTAAAAGAAATGGCAGAAAGCTATGTGGTAATTCCCACTCAGGAAAATGTGGTTGATTTCAGCTCTGTAATTATGCTCAACGAGACGGGGGCGTTTTTGTGGCTTCAGCTTACAGAGGATACTACGGAAGAAAGGCTTATAAAGGCTCTTCTTTCGGAATATGACGTAGACGAAGAGATCGCTAAAAGAGACGTCGGCAGGTTTCTTGCCGAGGTCAAAGAGGCAGGAGTGCTGGAAGGTTGAGCGGTATGTTAAAAAGGGTCAGGATTACTTCCATGGATCTGCTTGCCAGTCTTATGCAAGAGCCTTTAAAGGAAGGCAAGTCCGTCAAGTTTACTGTGGTAGGTAACAGTATGTACCCGCTTTTGCGAAATGGGTTGGATAACGTGCTCGTTTCTTCCGCTGTAAAGCCCAAAAAGTTTGATGTTATATTATATAGAAGAAAAAGCGGCGAGTATGTGCTTCACCGTATAGTGCGTGTTGGGAAGGAAGGCTTCGGCCTTTGCGGAGACAATCAGCTTTTGGTTGAGTACCCTGTTCTGCAGGAAGATGTCGTGGCGGTTGTTACGGCGGTTGAACGAAAGGGCAAGCTTGTACCACGTACAAGGCTTTGGTATCGTGCCTATTCTGTCTTGTGGAGCCTGCTCATACCTTTAAGACCGGTTATTTTCAAGGCAAGTTATAAAATTAAGCGTTTTTTCACCAAGGATAAATAACATTTCGAACAATTGTGTATATGCAACAATTAAACAAGCATATTTTTGTTGATATTACACAATTTTGCCACAAATTAAATTTTTTAACAAAAAAGGTTTGACATATCGTTTTATCTGATGTAAAATATAATATGTAAAATTATCGTACCAAAATATAAACAAATTACCTAGGAAGGGGTTATTTATTATGAAATTAAAAGGTTTAGTGTCTATGCTCGTTGTTTTCACAATCTTGACAATGAGCCTCGCTTGTGCAGCTGCTAGCTACTCAACAACAGTTGTTTACGATGCAGACAAAGCTGGAGTTAAGCTTGTAACTACTGTTACAGATGCTGTGGTAGGTAACATGTACACCTACGCTGTATATGGTAATGACGGTGGCAAGAGCGTTGTTGACGGCTCCGTTGCAGGCACAACAGATGCAAGTATCACTGTTAATGCCGGTGTAACAAATCTTAAGTACATCGACCAGAAGACTGCAGACAGCTCGACAATCACTTTCGAAACACCTGTATCTGATATAGTATTAGGTAAGAAGGTTGTTATCGGTTCTAATGACACCAAGAACTCTGCACAGGGAACAGCCGGCTTCACAGCTGACAGCTCTGAATTGTGCTATTCAGTAAAGGTTCGCGAGGCTGAATGGGCAGAATCCAACCTTGCTTCTATTACACTTACTGTAACAGGCTGGGGAACATTTACAATAGATGAAGCTACTGATGTAGTTTATCTTCCTGTTGGCAACGATGTTAAGGTTACATTCGATCCTAAAACAGACTACATCCTTCATGAAGGCGGATACCAGCTTGGCAGCCATATTCTTGGTGTAAGCTCAGCTGTTTCAAATGATACTGTTGAGGTTAATGCTGAGGTTGCTCAGGAATTGTTCTTTAGCTTACCTGCTTGTATCTCTAAGACAGAGACAAAGTTCGTTACACTTGGTAAAACAGTTCTTCAGGATGGAACATTCACTTGGTTTATGACCAACAACATTGACGACGCTACTGTTGGTATCGATGCATTTATTACAAACACTGTTACTGGTGCTACCACTACAGTTACAGATCTTGATTTGGTAGACGGTGACGGAAACGCATCAACAGGTCTTTGCGGTATCGAGTTGGTTGACAACACAACAGAAGGTTTGTTTGATTTCGAAGCTGTAGGTGAAGGTTATAAGGCAACAGCATCTATTAATCCTTATTGCCGTATTGACGGAGCAAAGGTAACACTCACACATGCCGGAAATAACGACTATTATCTTGCACAATAATTAAGGAGGATTATAACGATGAAAAAGTATACAACACCAACAATTGAAATTGTTAGCTTAAAATCTTCTGACGATATAGCTGCATCTTATAAGGCTATCAGACAGGGCCTTATTCAAAAGGAACTTAATGAACAGACATATTCAATCACAAAGTATGCTATCACTAACAGCAGCTTACAGGAAGACGCTTAATTTCATATAAACATATAAGGACGGCTGATAAAAGCCGTCCTTTTTACATATTCTTAAATTGTTGATTTTCGTAATATTACCTATTGAATTTTACGCCAAAATATAGTATTATAATAATGAGGTAATTTTTATGAAGTACTATAAAATAGCTGGTTTGTTTCTGGCGCTGGACGCTCCCGATTTTGAATATATAAATTCAAAGTTTGCAAAGTATAGTTTGCAAAAAGCTCCCGACAGAATCGATTGCACTATCAATATTAAATATAATGAGCCGTTTGACGTAACCGGCCTTGGCGGTTTTTCCGGCAACCACGGAAGGACGTATTATAACAACGGTAAACATAGGGGCTTTTACGACTACGTAGAGGAAAAGGGCAAGTACTATTCCCTTATGCAAACGGACCTTTCTTGTAGTGAAATTACTTTTTACTACAATGATTTAGAGCCCGACTTTGGTATCCCGTCCGATGTCGGAATATGTAACGTAATCGGTAACCTCTTCAAAGAGGTCGTAATACATAATGACGGACTTGTCGTGCACGCATCAACGGTTGTGTATGACGGCTGCGCTGTCACTTTCACGGCTCCGTCAGGTACGGGCAAGTCTACACACACTTCCCTTTGGAAGAAGTATTATCCTCAGTCTCTAATCATCAATGACGACTCTCCCGCCCTTCGGTTTGTTGACGGAGAGCTCCTGGCCTATGGCACCCCATGGAGCGGCAAGACAGATATTAACGAGAATATCAGCGCCCCGCTAAGGGCTATGGTTTTTATAGAGCGAGGCGATGTTAACACAATTTGCCCCATAACTCCGACCGAGGCTTTTGTGCGGATGATTAAGGAAATACCCGTTTATACTCACAAAGAGCTTTCCGATAGGATGATGTCTGCGCTTAATAAAATTTTCACATCCGTGCCCTCGTATCTTTTAAAATGCAATATGTCAAAGGACGCGGTAGATGTTGTGGTAAACGAAATTTTTAATAAATAATTTTTCGGAGGAGAAAAAATGAAGAAAATTAAAAGTATTTTATCATTAATGTTGGTGGCGGCGCTAATGCTTACCTCTGTTTGCGTTGTAAGTGCCGACAGGTCGTTTTCAGACCTTCCGTCTGACCATTGGTCGTATTCGTACGTTCAAAAGCTTGTGAACGACGGCACAATCAACGGCTTTACCGACGGTACATTCAGACCAAATGCCACTGTTTCAAGGGCAGAGTTTATCAAGATGATAGGCAAAATAGAGGGTGCAACAACCAGATATTTTGCAGACGTTCCTTCTACCCATTGGGCGTACGACTACATAATCCATACAGACATGGACGTTTCCGGAAACAACTTTTATCCCACAGATGCGATTACGCGTAACGACGTTTTAAAGCTTCTCTATAAGCGCGCAGGCTCGCCTAAGGGCATTGTGGCTCCGGGTATGATTACAGGCCAGTCGGACAACCCCGACGCTGCTGCGTGGGCGTATGTATATGGCATTATGACAGGCGGCGAGGGCGTAAACCTTAACCTTGACAGCGGCCTTACAAGAGCAGAAGCAACTGCCCTTATCTGCCGTTCAAGGGAACTCAATGCAAATTCAAAGAAGTATTCGCTCACAGAGCTTGTTGATGAACAGGTTTTGTCAAGGGTTTATAATTCCTTCAACCTTTTTGGAGACACCTACACTCCTGACAGAACATATACTAACGGCGAAATAGCAAAGGCGTTTGTAATGCTCGCCTGCGACCAGGAGCACGTTACTTATGACAACATTTTGACAGGCTACTCTGTTGACCGCGAAAACAGCTTCGCTTTCAATTCATATTGCCGTTCCGTTATCGGCGAGGATAAGATGACAGAGAAGTTTTACGACGAAAAGGCGACTAATATAAATACAGTAGCGGCCTTGATGTTTGCCCTGAAGAATAAGGCTATGGCTCCGGTTGAACGCAATCATACCGATAACTATTACCCGGACGTAAAGACTAAATTAAATAAAAATATGAACAGATTCTTAACAGGCGCTTACGAGCTCGGAATCAGGCTTGATAATAACAATAACTTAAAGCCTAACGACCCAATCACTGCTAAAAATCTTGCGCTTATCCTGCTCCAGTTTGACTATGCAGCAGGCTTTAACACCACACACAATATGGTAGTTACAGGAACATATACCACAGACGAGTCTCTTCGTACATCAATCTATGACTATCCTGGCAAGTCTTCAGACTATAAGTTCGTGTTAAAGAATGTTCCGAATGTAGTGTACGACACTCCGTTTGTTGACGAAAACGGCAAAATAGTTACAACAAAGCCAAAGGACATATTCAGAGTTGCAAGAGACTACCATGCTCCGTTTGTTAATATGTTAAAGCAGGCGGTAGATTATGCTAAGGAACTTGGCGCAAGTGTCAGCGTTTCGTACTATCCGTCGCTTGTTTGCCAGGTTAAAACAGGCTATGTGTTAAGGTTAAAAATCACGGTTAATACCGTGGACGGCACAAAGAATTTCAGTGACGTGTTTGCGAGCAACTTAAAAGAAGACTTCGTTCTTGAAAACGGAATGACCTTCTATGCGGACCTTGCTACCGGAAGCAACCTTCAGGGTACATATATGCCGATAGATAACGCAACATTCACACAGGTTATAAGATAAATAAAAAAGAGCTGCAACGATTTGTTGCAGCTCCTTTTTTATTTGATTAAACTATTTATTTTTAATGAAAATTATGTATTCCGATGTTACGGTAAAGCCTGCCTTGTCGTAAACATGAGCGGCAGGGAATCCCGGGCCCGGCGTATACTGTGCCCAGGCACATTGAAGACCCATTTCCTTCATTTTTGCAAAGCAGTCGTGAAGAATAATTTTTCCAAGCCCAAGTCCGCGGAAATCTTCGTTAACACGGTAAGGACCAAATCTTTCAATAGAACTGTATGTATCGCCGAAAATTGTAAATCCGACAACTTTGCCTTCGTAAACCGCAAGACAGAACTTGCTGTAATCCATAGTCTCAATCAAAAGCTTTCTGAAACGATGCCTCCATCCCGGGGAATTAACTTCAAAAAGCGGAAGGATATATTCGTCCTTCATTTCTGTGAATATAAATCCTTCTTTCTCGCGCTGAGCTTTTAGTTCGTCGATTTCCGGCGGACGAACATAGTTTAGAAGGTCGATACCTCTTGCGTAGCTTCTCAGCTCTTCGCTGTAACCGCACTCGTTAAACAACTTCACATAGCTCTCGTATTTGATGTTAATACCCTGGTAAACAAATTGAGGGGTGTACTTAGATACATGTATTGATGTTTTGCCCAAGGAGTAGAAGTAATCTTCCGCTTTTTTAACAAGTTCTTTACCAAGTGTCAAAACATCTTTTTCATATTTCAGGCCAATACCGTTTATAAAGCCGTTTTCGTCTTCTGCCGGCCCGCCTATATCCACGGGGAATCTGCGTACAATAGCGTAGATAAAGCCGACAATTTCGTCGCCTTCCTCTGCAACAAAGAATCCGTTCGGATCAAAGTTGTAGTCTAAAACAAAGTTCTGAATAAAAAATTTGTGAGATATTGGGTTGTAAGGCATCGCCTTGTTCCAGATATTTACAATTTCGCCAATGTCTGTTGCTTTAAAAGTTCTTATTGTAGCCATATTTTCGTTTCCTTTCCTTTTAGTAATTCTAACTCTATTTTATAATTTTAATGTTTCATTGTCTCTAACAATTCTATAATTTATTTAATATATTCTAAGATGTTTGTTGATTTTATAGAAAAAATACGGTATACTTATCATAAGATAGGGAGTGATATAATTTGAATATGTTGCCAAAAAGATGGCATCTGGGAGAACAGCCTTATGCTGCCAACGTCGCTGATAAAATGGTTGACAGACCAATCCATTGGCACTCTCATTTTTCGCTCAGTATGGTTACCAAGGGTGAGGCTGTGCAGATTATAAATGGCCAAAGATATATCCTAAAAAAAGGCAGTACCGTAATCATATCCCCAATTGACTTTCACCAAAATATTGCTGACGAAAAAGGTGATGTTTCCGCATTAAATCTAAGGTTCTCTGATAAAGTTTTTTACGAGTTGCTTTCGGACGTCTGCGCGTTTGACGATTTTCCTATTATTGCCACGTTAAAAGACGATGACTTTAAGACAGCGAAAACTCTTTTTGCCCTTCTTTTTAAAGAGCTTGATAATAATAAAAATTCGTTTGCAACTGAAGAGTTCGTATCCGGTATTATCAAACAGCTCGTAATTTTGGTTTTAAGAGCGCGTGGAAACAGCAATAAAATAACAGAAAATTCGCCCATACGAAGAGCACTCTCTTTTATCCAATGTAATTTCAGACAAAATATCAAAGTCTCCGATTTGGCGGCCTACACTGGCTATTCGAATAACTATTTCAGCGCAAAATTCAAGGAGGAAACAGGCATCGAGTTTCAAAAGTATCTTCTGGAATTACGACTAAATTTCGCAAAAAAGTTGCTTGAGAATTCAGACCTTACAGTTACACAAGCTTGCTTTGAAGCGGGCTTTAACACCCTCCAGCATTTTTCACAGGCGTTTAAAAAAAGGTTTGGCGTTTCCGCAAAAGAATATAAAAATAAAAAAGCTTACAGCTAAAAACTGTAAGCTTTTTACTTTGATGCGGATGAAGGGAACAGCCGCTTCGCGTCTTATCTGCTTGACGACCCAAGCCTTGCGGCTTCGGTACCCGTCTGCGCACCAACATCGCTAAAAACGATTATCAATCGTTTTCTTAACGCTCGTTGCCCTCTTAGGGTTCAAGTCCCAACAAATAAAAAACAGACCCGTCTTAAAGACGAATCTGTTTTTTGGTGCGGATGAAGACGAGGCGTCAGCAAAACAATCCTGCGAATTGTTTTGTAGCCGAGAGTCCCTTCCAAAGAATACGAGCCAAAGGCGAAGTATGATTTGAAAGTCGTTTTTATAAATAAAGCAAAAAAGCTTGCAGGATTTCTCCTACAAGCTTTTTGTTTTGGTGCGGATGAAGGGACTTGAACCCCCACGTCGAAGACACTAGATCCTAATGGTTATATAGCATATGTGAAAGTTTTGTGCGTCCAATGAGGATTAATCCTTTGTTAGCTTGATATCTTTGTTGTGATATTGTTTGTGGATGCGGAGATAAAATACGCTCTTATGGATGTTCATAAAATTTTATTCTTCTTTAGGAATACATATTAAGCATGGTTTGTATCCTTTATTTACAGCATCGTTTAATTCGATTTCTGTCAAATTATTTTTATACTTTATGATGATACAGTGTTTCAGGTGATA
>JAZREA010000003.1:0-43961 GCA_045660545.1 Clostridia bacterium
AATTCAAACCATACATCATATTATTTAGTAATTCAATTATTTTTCTAATGTTATCTATTACTTTATTTGTTCTATTATGATGTAAGAACATAACAATATGTATCTGTAATGTGTTTTCTAAATAATCAGCATAATGAAAAAAGATGTCATTATTTCTCAAACTTAAAATATCAGTAGTTTGAATATTGGATTTTTCAAGTTTGTCCTTTCTTCCTTTGGTGCTATTCTCAATATAAATAGTTTTCTCTGTTAATTCGTCTAAATAAATTTTAAGAGTTGATGTATCAGCATTTTTTGTATTCATAAAGCAATATACACGATTTATGAAATTCAAACTATTAGAAACAGAATAATATTGGAAATTGCTTTGCTTTAATATCTTTACCATCTTGTCCGTGTTTTTTGAATATTTATGAATTAGCATTTCGCATAATAAAGCAGTATGTAATAAATGTTTGCTTGTAAGCCTTGGAGATTTATGTTCAAGACCAAAAAACAGTATGTTATATGACGAGCAATAATAATTTTATTTCTTCCGATTTGCTTCATCTTGATAATATTATTATCTATTAAGTTTTGTATTAGTTTTACATCTTTCTTTTCTGTTAAAGAGTTAAAATGTTTTAAAAACATTATTCCACCACAACCAAATACAAGTATATATAGTATTTTGTTGTAATCTTTAAATAGTTTGTTTTGTACCATTGATTTTATTTCATCCATTTTGTTTTCCCCCTTTTTAAATTAAATTTTATCTAATTCAAGATTTCCGCCCATAATAGCAACTGAATCAATTTTTGCTTGTATCTCTTCTTGTCCGTATGAGTTTGTTATACATTCATAATATTCATTTACTCCATAGGAAAGGTCAGGCATAGATAATGAATGTGTATTCATAGCATTATATAATTCTTCGTATCTATCATATAATTTATCTTCAAGCAATTTATCCAGATGTTCTTTAAAACTATCTCGTATCTCTGCTTCGCATTTCATTGTTATTCTTTCTTCTGGGGTAAGAGAAATAATTTTATTCATTATCCTAATGTCGTGTTCTACTCCTGTGCTTGTATAATATTTTCGTCCATCAAGAATAGCAATGTGTTCTCTTATCCACTTTTTTCCATCATCAGAAATACGATAAATGTTCTGTCTGTTCCCTTTGTCATCTATGTAAGAACATTTTTGAATTGTTTTATCAAGCACAAAGTTTTTTAATCTGTTAGCAGAAATAAAACATAGTGCTTGTTCCTTGGTACAGATACCGCTACATCTTAAAGCATTTAGGAACGAAATGTCTTTATGATTAACGGTATCTATATAATGAGATTTTCGCAAGAAAATCGCCCCCTTTAAGCCTCTGGCAAGACCGAACGAAGCAAAAAAGAAAGAAATATTCACTCTGAGAATATGGTGGCATAGCCATTTTTCTTTTGGTGGTATATTTTTGATATACCTGCGGAGTGAGGTCTTGCGAGAATTTATTCTTCTTTATTTATATATAATACTGTCATATTCTGGGTTTTATAACTGAAATATCACTAAAAATGTAAAAAAGTCTGGTTGTCAAACAATTTAGACTTTTTCTTTATGCTTGAATATTATCCATCCAAACGGAGTAATCATTTGTTGTATGTTATTTTGTATGTTAGAATAAAAATAGTATGTATTTTGTCAAATTTCATTGAATAATGGCGGTTTTTCAACAGTAGAATATAGAAAAACCAAAATAGAAAAATGAGAGGAGCAAAATAGTATGAGCAAAATTCAAATTTACCTTTGTAATCTTGGAAAATATACAGAAGGTATATTGTGGGGGACTTGGGTTAAATTGCCAGTAAGTGAAGAAAGCCTTGAAAAGGTGCTAAAAGAAATTGGTATCAATGAAATGTATGAGGAGTATTTCATCACGGATAGTGAAAGTGAAATTGTTGGTATAAGTGATGTTATCAATGAATTCTCAAATATCCAGAAGTTAAACGAATTAGCAGAGTGTCTTGAACTGCTTTCAACAGATGAAGAAAGAAAACTGGAAGCAATATTGGAATATGAGGGGTGTTCATCAGCAACCGAACTTATTGATATTGTTGAAAAGATGGATAATTATGATTTGTTTGAGGGAATTGATAACGAAGAAGATTTAGGGTACTACTACGCCGAAGAACTTTGCTGTCTTACAATACCTGAGAACATCAAAAGTTATTTTGATTATGAAAGGTATGGCAGAGATATTAGGTTAGAGGGAGCAGGGATTTTTACAAGTTATGGATTTTTGGTTGATAATTCTTAAAATCTTCCGTTTGAACGGAGTAATCATTCGTTAAAAACGAGAGTTGCGTGTTATAATAATTTTGTAAGTGCTTACGAAAATAATATAACAAAAGGAGAATATCCATGAAAAATAATAATTTAGATTTTGTAATAATAACCAAAGGCGAAAAGTTTCCTAATGACTTTTCAAATCTGCCAGATGAATTTGTGATAATGGATTTTTTATCAAGTACAAATCCAGATATCTTTATTAAATTTCGTCATTTAAACAGTACAGAGAAGAAATACTACGGCAACGGTAGTAATATTGAATTCAGATATTACACCTCTACCAAACAGGAATATGGACTATTGTTAATTAAGTTTGGTGGCATCGTTCAGGAATTTATATTTAATCCTAAATTAAGAGAAAACGAGGTTAAAGAATATATAAATAATGACGGAAACCTTGTAATGATATATCTTATTGAAGCCACCACTGGTATTTTAGAAAACTTCCGTCCAATAGGGCTTTCTGATGGTATCAAAAAGAAACTGTTCAAGCAATGGGAAATAATGATGAACAGTAATCTTGAACACAAAGATTTATTGTTGTGGTATCAAAATCTTATTAGTACATACACAACAAAAGAATTATGGGAAAGAGCCGAGTATTTTGGTAAATTAAAGTTTAATTCTTAAAATCTTCCGTTTAAACGGAGTAATCATTAGGAAATATAAAGATTGTGCGTTATAATAAAATTGTAGCCTACACAATCAAGTCGCGACTTGAAATCTTTTATGAAAGGATTTCAGGTATGAATAATATTGAAAACTCTTTAATGGAAATGTATCTTGAAAAATTATATCAATCTGAATTGATTACATTTTCAGAAATGGAAGAAATTAGAGAAACAATGAATGCTACTTACAAAAACAAGGGAAAAGTAGCATAGAAAGGATTAAATTACAATGAAGATAAAAAAACAAGTTGAAGTAATTGAGGCATTACCTAATATTTCACTATCTGGTAATGAAGAAAGGGCAATTAAAAAGGTCGCTGCTTACTGCCGAGTAAGTAGCGACCACATAGAACAGAAAACATCTTATGACGCACAAATTGACGAATATACCAAAAGGATTAAAAGTAATCCCGATTGGGAGTTTGTTGGTATTTATGCTGACGAAGCCAAGACTGGTACTAACACCAAGAATAGACTTGAATTTAACAGAATGATTTTTGATTGTGAAAGAGGTAATATAGACCTTATACTTACAAAATCAATTTCAAGATTTGCCAGAAATGTAGAGGATAGCATTAGAACTGTTCGCAAACTAAAATCTTATGGTGTTGAAGTCTTTTTTGAAAAAGAAAATATTTCATCATTAGATGGAAAATCTGATATGTTATTTTCTATTTTAGCATCTGTCGCACAAGAAGAGAGCAGAAACATTAGTGATAACTGTACTTGGGGCATACGCAAGAAAATGAGAGATGGTGTTCCGATTGTTAATCACAACCGCTTTTTAGGTTATGATAAAGACGAAAATGGAGAACTCGTTATAAACGAAGAAGAAGCCAAAACTGTTAGATACATATTCAATCGTTATCTTGAAGGTGTTGGATATAAGACCATAGCCAGAGAATTAGAAGCAAAAGGATGCCTTACTGGTGCAGGGAAAACAAAGTGGCACGATTCAACCATCAGGGGCATTCTTGAAAATGAAAAGTATTACGGGGAGTTGCTACAACAAAAAACTGTAACTGTTGATTACCTTACGCATAAGCGAGTAGATAATAAAGGTCAAATGGAGCAGTTCTTAATCAAGGAAAATCATCAACCCATTGTTTCAAAAGAAATCTGGTTAGCAGTTAAGAAAAAAAGAGAAGAAAAATTTTTAGCAACATCAGGAAGTGATACAAATAAAGAGAGATATGCTTCAAAGTATGCTTTTTCTGGAAAACTTATATGTTCAAATTGTGGTTCAACATTAAAACGCAGGACTTGGAACGCAAGAACACCATCAGAACGCATTGTATGGCAATGTAATGACTACATAGATAAAGGGAAAAGAACTTGTGATTTAAGAGCAGTTGGAGATTTAACCATCAAGAGAGCCTTTGTGGATTTATATAATGGTATTCTTGATGATAAATCAACTTTCTTTGATACATTTCTTGCCACCATTGAAAAAGTCATAAAAAAGGGTTCAGATAAGGGCAAATACGAAAAGGCACAAAAGGAAATCAAAGTCATTGATGATAAAATCAGTAAATTAGTTCAAATGAAAATCAACGAAGAAATTTCAATAGATGATTTTAAAAGAGAATATGAAAGTCTTAACACATACAAGGAAAAGTTTGTTGAAATCAGAAATAACTTTATTGAATGTGAAATCAACGGCAATGAAAAATTAAGAAAAATATCTCTTATCAAAGAAATTATTAACACGAACAACAATCCACTTAAAGAATTTGATGACCAGATATTTAAGGCAATCGTTGATAAAGTTATTATCATCAATCCTATTTCTTTTAAGTTTGTACTTGTAAATGGAATAGAAATTCCAGTAGATGCCAAAGAATACAGAGATGGCAGAAAGTATAACCACAGAGATTATTAAAGGAGAACCAATATGAAATATAGTAATATTGAAGAATTAAAACAGGAGATTATTTCTAACAAATCTTTGTTAGATAGCAAACACAAAAAGAGCATAGCCAAAATAGAATTTGATAATTTTTCTTTTACTATTGTCCAAATAGATATAAATAACAGCAACATTATTTTTACAGTATATAATGATGCTGATAAAGAAAATATAGGAACTATTGATTTAGAATTTTTATCTGGACTAATGGTATTTGGAAAGAGTATTGAATATTACTGGTTGTAAATGTTATCCGGAACTTTTAGTTCCGGATAACACAAAAGAGGGGTTCAACCCCTCTTTTATATTACCCAACTTTTTAATTGAATGCTTTTACCTTTTTCGCCAGAAGCAAATGTCCATTCAAAAATTGTTTCTAAATGAACGAGGGGTTTATTCTCTTCAACTTTCTGTATGTAGTCTTCAACAGAATAAATATCACATTCGCTTGTGTCGTTTTTATAAGTAATAATATATTTAGCCCACTGTGTATCGGGGTTTCCATAACCACCAATACCACCATAAACCCAAAGAGCCAAGTCCTTATGATATGGTTTCAAATGTTCAATTAAATACTCTAATGTTTCTTTATCTAACGAAGTATATCCACCAACTCTTTGAAATTCAAATAATGCTGATTTAAGTTTTTCATCAGTAATTTTTAAAATTTCACAAAAACTTTTTGCTGAATATTGATGAGCACTTACTCTTTTTTCGCTTGTTCTTTTACAACTGAAAGTATGCTTTTCTGTTGTTCCATTTGTTTTTGTGATTGTAAGCAATACATCAGTTTTTGCTTTTCCGCCTGTTGGTAATTGTCCTATGATTTTATCGTCCGCAGTTGCTGAAAGATTTTCTATATCATCAGGAACAAGACCTAAAACATCAACTATCTTTTTGAATGTGGAATAGTATAAGCCTGTTTTCAAGGTATCATTATTTTTCCATATATTAAGATTTTGTTCGTTGCTTAAAATCTCTGCTATTCTAATTTCAAAATTTAATCCTTGTTTAGCCTTAACTGAACCTGCCTTTTTATTTTCTAATGCTTTTGCTTCAATAAGGTTGTATATTTCTGTCTGGCTTACAACTCCGTCCAAGGCTGAAAATATCTTATTTTCAGTAATCTTTTTATTATAAGCCATTGCTTTTTTCAGTTCTTCTTCTGAAATATTATCTGGATATATTACAAATGCCTTTTTGATTTGTTCGTCAATGTTTTTACTATGTTCGCTATTCCATTGCTGAATTGCTATTCTATCTCTTATAGATGTTGTTGAATGTAATACCCATTTTTCTCCGTCTAAAAATTCAACAAGAAATTGAGAATAAAACTGTTTGTCTTTATCTGGGTAGCCAAGAAATACTTTTGTTTGATAGTCAGAAATATATTCTTTATCCAGTAATGACTTAATTAGTTCATCTATACTTAATTGTCCGTATTTTCCGTGTGTATTTTTATCACTATTACTACTCATTATTTGCCCCCTTTTATCTGTTTAAGAGTTTTAACAAGTTCCTTTCCGAGAGCAAATCCAAGCAATGGTGGAATAGCATCTCCGATTTGTTCATACTGGTCTTGTTCAGGGTCGCTATGAAATTTTACATAGTGGCCTTGGAATTTATACCAATCAGGGAATGATTGTAATCTTGCTACTTCTCTTGGAGTAAGCCCCCTATCTTGTATAGGGTGTAGCATTTCATCTAAACAATGAGATGTTACTGTGAAACTTGGTTCATTGGGATTTAATCTTCTGTTTCTAGCAGCATATATTTTTTTAGGGAAGCATTCTATTGCTAAATCTTCCATGCCATTATTTAATAATCGTTCATAAGCAGTTTTCATATTTTCGCCCTGCTTAATAAGTTCAATTCTCTTTTTCATCTTCTTGGTGTGTCCTGGTGCTTTATGGCTTGATAATGATTTTTTGGTAAAATCAATATGTTCAGGAACATTAGCATTATTACCACGCATATAACTTAAATATAATTTCTGTGCTTCATCTTCAACCTTATCTAAATTGTATGTGTATTCGTTGTTTTCTTCCCCTGAATTTATAATTGGTAAATCTAAAAGTGCTTTGCCAACAGATAAATATGGATATTTTCTGCCTGTTCCGTGTGTCTTTTCGGGATATGTAAATTTAGCATTTGGATATTTCGTATTTATACCAACTAAAAACAATCTTTCTCTTGCTTGTGGCACACCATAATCACAAGCCTTTAATAAGACTACATCTTTATCTGTTGATGCTAATTTATACTGTGGTTTATTATCAATCGCACTTTCAAAATCTCTACAAATTTCTTTATACATTTCGCCAGTTTTTCCGTTGAATTTTTTTGAAAATAAACCCTTTACATTTTCAAACATAAATATTTTAGCATCTACACCACGAGCAATTCTCAAAATGTTTTTATATAATACATTTCTGTCATCATCTTCTTTTCTATCTCCTGCCATACTAAAACTTTCGCAAGGAGCACCCCCAGTAACAATATCAACTGTATCAACACCAAATCTTTCATTAAGTATCTTTTTAATAAGTTCATCAGATACTTTATTTATATCTCCGTATATCAAAAGAGTTTTTTCGCTTGGTTTAAAATATTGTTCTGGATTATCCATTGTTCCCGTCAAATATTTTTCAAGTTCAAATATATCAGCATTGTGAGAAGCAGAATATGTTTGAACTGTCCAATAACTCCATTCAACAGAAATTAGGGGTTTTATTTCTGCCCATTTAAGTCCAGTACAAAGTCCGCCTGGACCAGCAAATAAATCAATAGAGGTATATTTGTATTTCATAAAATACTCCTTTATTACACTTTTCAGGTAATTTCAATCATTATTTTAACTTATTTATATTTTAACATATTTCTACAAAAAATCAATGTGTTATTATTCACAATTCTTTATATCGTCATTGCGACATAGTAGCAGACAGCACTCCACATGGCTTGTTCTGGGGAACATATCAAACGGGTATACTGTGTCTGCGTGGTAACCGAGAGTATCCAAAATTTTCATATCCCTTGCGAGTGTAGCAGGGTTACAGGAAACGTAGACTATCTTCTTCGGTTCCATTTTTGCGATTGTGTGCAAAAGGCGCTCCTCGCATCCCTTTCTCGGAGGGTCGAGTATAACTATATCGCTATCAGGGAAGTTCTCGGCGATATCCTCGGAATTGCCAACGTGGAACTCTGCGTTTTTAACCCCGTTTAAAAGGGCGTTTTTCTTCGCGTTGTCTATTGCCTGCGGCACACACTCAACGCCTACCACATATCCCGCATACTTTGAGGCATAAAGGCCTATTGTGCCTATTCCGCAAAAGAGGTCGAGCACCCTTTCGTCGCCTGTAAAGTCGCACAACTTTACAACCATATCGTACAGTTCTTTAGTCTGATACGGATTAATCTGGAAGAAAGAATGAGGAGAAATCTCGAAATACATATCTCCTATTTTATCAGTTATCACGCCGTCTCCGTATAAAACTACGTTTTTGTCCCCTAAGATCACGTTGGAGCTTTTGGAATTAATATTTTGGATAACGGTTATATCTTCGCCAAACTCAGCCTTTAACATACTGACAAGCTCGTCACTGTTTTTTAGCGTCACGGTTGCAGTAACTATGCACACCATAAGCTTACCTGTCAGCGCAGCCCTTGTATATATGTGGCGGATGGTGCCTCTGTTTGTAGTCTCGTCATAGGGCTTTACGTGAAAAAGGGACATAAACTCCTTTACAACCCCCGCTACCTGATTGGACCTTTCGTTTTGAATCAGGCAGTCGTCAACAGGAATAACACGGTGGCTCCTCGGGGCATAAAAACCCACTCCCGACGGAGTAACGGGGTACTGTGACTTATTCCTGTAATGCATTATTGTACTGCCCCTTGTGTCTTCAACCTTTACGTCAAGGCCGCCGATTCTTTGGATACAGTCTTTTACCCTTTGGGTTTTATTCATAAGCTCGAGCTCGTAGTTACAGTGCATATAGCTGCATCCGCCGCATTTATAAAAGACCTTACATTCAGGCTCGGTTCTGTACGGCGAAGGCTTAATTACCTTTAAAAGCTTGGCGTGAGCGTAGCTTTTTAAAACCTTTAATATCAAGACCTCTACCGTTTCGCCAACGATTGCATACGGAACAAAAACGGCAAAGCCGTCTATCTTGCCTACTCCCTCGCCGCTTTCGCCAACGCCCGTTATAACGACGCGGTAAACTTCGTTTTTATTAATCATACAATATCACCTGTCATATATTCGTCGGTATAACCAGACAAAAGCACGTCTGCGCACTCGCCCTCCAATGCCTCTCCCTTGGCTCTTACTAACAAAAAGTTGGGAGTGTGGCCCTCGAAAACGCCTTTTTCGACCTCGCGTTCAACAAGCACCGAGACGGTCTGTCCTACAAATTTTTCAAAGTATTCTATCTTTAATTCGTGGCCGACTGCGACCATCTTTTTCATCCTGTCCTTTTTAACCGACTCTTGAAGTTGCCCATCCATCTTGTCCGCCTCGGTGCCCTTGCGCCTTGAGTACGGAAAGACGTGTATGGAAGAAAATCCCGCCTTTTTAACAGTTTCGCAGCTTTCTAAAAACTCTTCCTCCGTCTCCTGAGGAAAGCCGACCATAACGTCAGTTGTAAGCGCGCAGTCGGAAAAAGCATCCTTTAACTTAGACGCAGCCAAAAGGTAGTCTTTTGCTGTATAGCGCCTCTTCATCCTGCCAAGGACCGAAGTCGAGCCGCTTTGCAAAGCGAGGTGAAAATGGTGGCAGAAATTGTCAAGCTTTTTGATTCGCTCAACAAACTCGTCTGTAATAAGGTTGGGCTCTAACGAGCCGAGGCGCACCCTTTCGATACCATCAACGGCGCAAACCGCCTCTATCGCTTCTATGAGGCTCGAGCCTGTATCGACGCCATACATAGAAAGGTTGATGCCTACCAAAACTATTTCTTTATAGCCGTTTTTAGCAAGGGCCTTTACCTCCGAAACCGTGTCATCAAGCGACTTGGAGCGCAGCGGACCTCTCGCATATGGGATTATACAATATGTGCAAAAGTTCCTGCATCCGTCCTGAATTTTAAGCGTGGCGCGTGTTCTGGACTGGTGAGTGGACTTTAAGTCTTCAAACACCCCAGGTATTTCGCTTTTAACATGCACAGTCTGGTGTCCGTCGTAGTTTTCCACATACTCGACGATTTTTAAGCGGTCTGTGGTGCCCATTATTATATCTACCCCGGGGATTTTGCCGACCTGGTCTGGCGAAACCTGAGAATAGCACCCCAGCACGACAACAAGGCTGTTTGCTCCATGGCTTTTAGCCCTGCGTATCAGCTGGCGCGACTTTTTATCCCCGACTGCTGTTACTGTACATGTATTTATAACGTAAACGTCTGCAAAGCCTTCCTCCACTACCTCGTAGCCTGCCTGTTCAAACAGACCCTTCATAGCCTCTGTTTCGTAAAGGTTAACCTTGCATCCAAGTGTATGAAACGAAACCTTCTTCATATAGTTACCCCATTTTAAAAATATACCTATATGTTAACATATTTTGCACGTTTTTTCAATATAAATTTGACAAAGGTCGACTTTTGTTGTATTATAATTATAGTATTGATACGTATAGGAGGATTTGATATGCAATCTTTTAAAGTAACTCTTGATTCAATAGCAAGTATTAAAACTTTTGTTAACGTTGTCAGCAAATATGACTTTGACATCGATTTATCCTCAGGCAGGTATGTTGTTGATGCCAAATCTATTATGGGTATCTTTTCTCTCGATTTATCCAAGCCTATTAAGGTTGACGTACACGCAGAGGACGCAAGCCAGCTTATCGCAGAGCTTAAAGAATTTATATGCGACTGACACCACAAGTGCAAAACGACACGGCGCAACAACACCGTGTCGTTTTTTATAGACCGACCGCACTCTATTTCATAAAACAAAGAACGGAGTAACAAATTATGGAACAATCTAAAAGAAAACGCCGTTTCGGCGACAGATATGACGGATACAAGGTTTACGAGCAAGACCCTTTGTTTTACCTTGTGCCTTACATAATGCGTTCGCGCCTTGACAGCCAGGTGTTCTTCGAGGAGCAAATCGACGTTTCGCACTTTCGCAAATTTATACTTGAACACAAAGAAGATATGCCCAATCTTTCTACATACCATATTATCTCGGCAGCGGCTATAAGAACAATTATTGAAAAGCCAAGGCTTAACCGATTTGTCAGCGGACACAAGATTTATGACAGAAGCTATATCCGCGCGTCATTAACCGCAAAAAAAAGCATGAGCGAAAATGCGGACGAGGTATTGGTGATGCCGGAGTTTGAAGAGGACGTAACTTTATACGATGTGGTACAAAGGTTCAACGAATCTCTTGACGAGGCAAGAGCCGAAGCAGATTCGGAAAACGACACTGCAAAGACTGTAAAAATACTAAACCTGCTTCCCGGATTTTTAATCAAATTTGTTGTATGGGCTCTTAGAAACCTTGACGCAATCGGCAAAATGCCAAAGATTATAAACCGCATAAGCCCGTTCCACTCAAGCCTTTTTATTACCAACGTAGGCTCTATTGCGCTAAACTCGATTTACCACCATTTGTACGAATTCGGCACGACTTCCGTCTTCCTTGCCATTGGCAAAAAAGAGCATGTTAACAAACTGCAAAGCGACGGCTCTGTCGACACTAAGGTTGTAATTTCCACAAAATTTGTACTGGACGAGCGAATTTGCGACGGATATTACTTTTCGACTGCAATAAAGCATTTCAGGCGGTTGATTAAAAACCCCGAGTTGCTTTTGGTGCCTGCAAAGGGATTTGCCAAAGAAAGCGACAAGGAATTAGCAGTAAAATAGCACAGATTACACTTCGCGCCAAACAAGCCGATTAAGGCCGCGTTTGGCGCGTTTTTTTTACACAAGGTGGCTTCTTGATTTTGCGGCCCAAACTCTTTATTTTGAGGGTACAATAATTTCGCAAATTGCTTGACATATAGTTGTTAAATATAGTATAATGTTAAATGATACTCTAAAAGAACCAAGCGGTATTTTCAGCATTAATTTTTTGTAAAAAGAGGTACAAATTAATGAAGAAAAAAACAAAGATTTTTTTGGTTGTTTTGCTTGTCGTCGCGGTGGCGCTTTGCGCCGTTGCATACTTTTTGCGGGACACGATATCTGTTGTGAAAACCGCAGTTGAAAACGACAGCGAAACATTAGAACAGCTGGTTATACAACAAAAGCAGACGACCGAAGAGGCCTTAAAGTCTGTCGGTTTGGAAAGCATAAATCCTCTAAACTCTGAGGATCTGGAAAAATTGAAAAACGGCGAAATTACCGAAGAAGAAGCGATTAAGAGCATAATCGGGCAAGACACGGCACAGCCTCCCGCGGAAAGCAAGCCCGAAGACGACGACAAGCAGTACGCCATACAGCAAGAGGCTAACTCAAAGGTCGCCAAGCTGATCGGAAAGCTATATGTTTTAAAGGCTCAATTCGAAAGCGAGCTTGCGGGGCTTGAGGGCAGCATTATCAGCCAATACACAGCGCTCCCTCCCGAAAAGCACACTTATTCGGAAAAGGTAAAGCTGGGCAGGCAGGCTCTTGCTACCGCAACGTCTCTTGAAGCAAGCTGCGACTCACAGGTTTATGCAATTCTTGACGAGGTAGAGGCGATATTGTCTAACGCCAAAATGGACACTTCCACAGTCGCGTCGATTAAAAGCGCCTACCAAAGCGAGAAAAAAATTACTAAATCGTATTACTTAGACAAATATCTTAAATAAAAAACGAAAGGGTGTTGGATTTGAAATCTTTTAGAAGATTACTCTCAATTGTTTTGACGATTGCAATGCTTGTTGCATCGTTTGCAACCGTTAGCGCTGCTAACAATTCCCCAAGTACTGAGTACTGGGCAGCAGAAGCTCTTGCTTCCGCTGTGAAAAACGGAATTTTACAAGGAAAGGAAAACGGCAACTTAGACCCCGCAGGTCTGCTTACAAGAGCGGAAATGGCCGCAATTATTGTAAGAGCCTTTGGCGCTACTGTCGAAGCTGACATTAGAAGCTATTCGGACCTTGTTCCGAGTGCGTGGTACTACCGCGACTTTGCAAAGGCTGTACATATGGGCGTGTTTACCGGCACAGGCAGCGGGCTTATGTCTCCTTCCAACAACATAACCCGTGAGGAAGCCTTCACTGTTTTCTCAAGAGCTATGGTTTATGAGAGCGAGGACCTATCCGCTCTTTCAAGATACAACGACTCGGCAAGCATCAGCCAGTGGGCCGCAAAATACGTCGCTCCTTTAGCTTCAAGAGGCTATGTTAACGGCGACGACCTTGGAAACTTCAACCCCAAGGCCAACATCACAAGAGCAGAGTTTGCTCAGTTTATGCACAATATGTTCAAAACCTACATCGCAGGCAGCGGCACATTTAGCAGCGTTGGCGCCGACTGCGTAATGTTAAAGGGTGAAGACGTAACATTGCAAGACGTTACCATTGAAGGCGACCTTGTAATCGGCGACGGAGCCGGCAAAGGAAAAATCGTCCTGAAAAACGTTGACGTTAAGGGCAGAATTTTAGTAAGAGGTGCGGCTGTAATAAAGCTTGTTGACACTACTGTCGGCGACCGCATTGTAGTTAAGAACATTAACAACACCGTTCACTTTGACAACTACAAAGACTACCCCGCTTTCAAAAACATATCAGAGCTTACAAAGGTTACATACAAAACCAGGTCGGGCGGTTCTTCTTCTTCGTCGTCGAGCGAAACCCTTAAATTTATAGCCACCATCGGTATCGACCCAAGAGACCTTGAACTTGATTCGTACTACGAAAGTGATACAAGATTTGCAGACACTGTAAAAGACATACTATCCAACAAAAAAACAAGAATACTTAACGCACTGGAATTGTCGGATGCAGAAACAAAGCTCAAACAGAACTTGATTGATTTTGGAGTTATCGACTCTTCTGACAACGTGCTTATTCAGAGCATAGCGATGAAGTTCGCAGACATTATCGGCGAAGAAAACGTTGAGGACACCATTATATCCAGCGCGAACGACCTCTTTACAAGCAACGCCGCATTGGAAACAGAAATTGTGGACTACCTCATAATGCACGCTGAATCTTCCAACCCGCAGGACGTACAGACCGCAAAAGACCTTATAGTAAACGCTATGAGGAGCGAAGTTGAAACAAGCGAAGGTATGCTTGCTGCAAAGGATATGTTAGATGACTTCTTAAGTGATCCTGTTGACACAACATTCTACGACATCATTTTAGACGAGCTTGCAAGCATAGACGCAAACGTTTTATTACTTGACAAGCCAACTGTTATCTCCATGATACTCGACACATTCGAAACAGACGGGGGCTTCCGTGAGGAAGTTATAACATCTTTTGCTGAATATATGATCAGCAACACTGATATAATTCACACCATAATCGATACCATCATCGATTACATCGACGGTCATCCAGACGTTCGCGAACAGATTGTTTTGGACATCATCGACAAAATTTATTCAGATACATTTGACCTGCTCTTAGACCAGATAATCAACGAAGAAGAGTTCGACGTTACACCTGACAACTACTTTATAGCAGAAGGTCTTAAAGTGAAGGTTGAAGAAACCACAATAGACGCTATTAAGACTATGATTCCTGCCAGATTGTTCGCAATTTATCCGGAAAGCAAGCTTGCTGAAATATTTAACGACGCAAAGGACAGACTGCTTGTCGACATCAACGAAGCTATTTACGACGCTAAGCACGGACAGAACGCGAAAATAGCAAGCGGATTTACCTTTATCATCAACCCGGTTGAAGACATTTACATTCCTGTATACGAAAGATTGGTAGAGCTCCTTGAAGGAAGATTCGGCGACAACTACTACTACGCTGACAACCAGGCTCTTCAGGATTTGATAGAACTTTTTGAATGCGGAAACGTATTCACATACGACATATCTTCACCAAGCGGATACAAGATAAAGTCGATTGCAGAATACTACGACCTTATGAACAACGTTGTAATCCTCCAGGATGAAGCTATGACCTGGTACAAAGAGAACCTTACACCAGCACAGCTTGAAGCGCTTATGGAAGATTACGAGGAACTTGCCATAAAATACGCAAACATTTTCGCACGTATTGCAGGGGACTACGCTACAAACGGCACAATCCCGTCAGTTCCGGGCAGCGAATTTATAGCAAAAATTGAAGCTTCAATAAAGGCTAAATATCCACAGCTCGTTGAAAAGTTGATTGACAAGTACAACGAAAGCGACATATTAAAGGATATTTACACAAACGAAGACTACACCAAGTTGCAGCAGCGTGTAAAAGACGCATTTGACAACGTAGATATGACAACTGATGAATTCTTCGACAAGTTACTCAAAAAAGCCGCTGTGACAGGTAAAGTTACAAAAATCAGCGAAGACGAATACGAAATCGCGTATGACAAGTACTCTGTAAACTTTAGAAGAGTAGCAGAATAATATTCACAAACAAAACGGGCATAATTAAAAAATTATGCCCGTTTTAACCAGGAGGAACAAAGCATGAGAAAACTGATTTCCCTTTTGATAGTTACAGTAATGATAGCCGCCTCTTTTAGCGCTTATGCGGCAGAAGCTACTAAGATTACTTTTACTGACGTAGATGCTTCAACGGAAGCAGGAAGCGCAATCTACAAGCTCGCTAACGCAGGCGTTATAAACGGACGCGGAGACGGCACATTCGACCCTAACGGCTTGCTGACAAGAGCAGAGCTTTGCAAGATGGTCAACCTTGTTTTCGGCTATACAGAAGCAAGCACCACAAAGTTTAGCGACGTAAAACCTACTGACTGGTTTTATTCATACGTTTTGGTGGCCGAAAAAGCAGGCTACGTTGCAGGATATGGCGACGGTAAGTTCCACGGACTTGACAACCTTACAAGAGAACAGGTGTGTGTAATTTTATCAAGAGTTGCTAACCTGTTTGACATACCTTACACAGGCAAAATCGCAGACGCCGTTTCTGAATGGGCAAGACCCGCTGTAAACAAAGTACTTGCAAACCACATTATGAGTGTTGACAAAGACAACAACTTCCGCGCGACTCAAAACATTACAAGAGCCGAGCTTGCAGTTGTTTTGGCAAACTTTGTAAAGGACAAAGCTGAAGAAACCACAAAGCCTGAAAAAGAAGAAAACACTACTCCTCCGGGTGGAGGCGGTGGCGGTGGCGGTGGTGCCGGTGGTGGCGGCGGTGGCGGCGACAGCACACCAATCGACACACAAAAGCAAAACGCGATTGTGTCCAAGTTAAGATTTACCATTTCTGAGCTTAACTCCTTAGAATTTACCACCAAAGAGGCAGCTGTTATAACGATAATTATAAACACTATGAACAAGGTTATCCGCGACGCCGAAAGAGGCAAGAAGATTTACGTGGAAGACTACATTATAAACAACTACGGAAGCGAAATTGAAAAAGCGCAGAATCTTTATTATGCTATGAGCGACCAGGAGATGACAAGCTTTGAGTCAAAGCTGCTTGACCTTGACATAACAGTAGTTAATGATTTAGCTAAACTTCTCTTTGGAATAGACAACATCAGAGACCATATATAAAAATTCAGGCCGTATCAAAATGAAATCTTTTTGATACGGCCTCTTTTTTATATACAATATCGGGCGCTGAACTTTTGATACATATCGTTGAAGTGGTCATTTTTATACTTGATGTCGTTTAAATACTTATGGGTTCCAAAGCTATTATGCTTTGTTTCTATAACCGCTACTGCTATGTTAGAACAATGGTCGGAAACTCGCTTATAGTTGTTTAACATATCGGAGAGCACAAATCCAGTCTCGATTGTGCACCGCCCGTTTCTAAGCCGATTTATGTGGCTGGTTTTGATTTCTGCCGCAAGAGTGTCTATTACCTGTTCTAACGGCTCGACGTTAATGGCGGTCTTTACATCGTCGTCTCGGTATGTTTTAAAGGTGATTGAAAGTATTTCCTCTATGGCGTCCTTTAAAACTTTTATTTCGTGTTTGGCCTCTTGGGAAAAGATTATTTTTTTATCCTTTATTTCTTCCTCACACTTTAAGAGGTTCAAAGCGTGGTCACCCATCCGTTCAAACTCGCCTATTGTGTGGAGCATTTTTGAAACGAGCCTGCTATCCTCGCCCGAGAGCGGCTGCGTGGACAGCCTGACAAGATACGTGCCGAGCTTGTCCTCGTACATATCCAGCTCTTCCTCTTTGGCTATTATATTTTCCTTTATTTTTGCATCAAATTTCTCAGGCATATTCATTACAAGACGCACGATTTCAAACGAGAGGGCGCACATTTTGTCCGCAAGGCTGCTGCACTCGCCTATTGCAACTGATGGCGAAAGGAAAACTCTGTCGTCGATATACAAGGATTTTTCAAAGCTATTTGACGAGCTCTTTTTATCCGAAACGGCCCTCTTCGCAATCCAGACAAGGCCTCCTGAAAAAGGCATAAGGACTACTGTTGAAATAAGATTAAAAACAGTGTGTGAAAACGCTATGCTCACAGGAGAGGCCGCGAGAGAAAAATAGCCCGACAAAACATTACTGCCAAACACATAATAAATCACAAGGCATATGACCGTTCCAAAGACATTGATTAAAGTATGGATAAACGCTACCCTTTTAGCATTTGCATTTGTCCCAACGCTCGATATTACAGAGGTTATACAAGTGCCGATGTTCTGGCCCATAATTATCGGGATGGCGGCAGCGTTGGTTATCCCTCCCGTTAAAGAGAGCGCCTGCAAAATACCCACAGACGCAGACGAGCTTTGAATCGCAATCGTTACAAACACCCCGACTATTACCCCGAAAAACGGATTATTAAAGCGAGTGAACAGCTCGGCAAAGCTTTTTGACTCAGAAAGAGGACTGACCGCATCGGTCATAAACTTCATACCGTACATCAAAATCGCAAAACCTATTAATACTGTTCCGATGCTCTTTTTGCGCTCGCTTTTGCCCAGCATAATCATTATGATTCCAACGAGAGCGACTATTGCAGAGAAATTCTCCGGTTTTAGCATCTGGACTGCAACGTTTTTGCTCTCTATTCCCGAAAGGGACAAAACCCAGGCGGTAAGAGTGGTGCCGATGTTTGCGCCGAAGATTATGCTTATCGTCTGGCTAAAACGCATAATCCCTGAATTTACAAGCCCAACAAGCATAACCGTACACGCCGACGACGACTGGATTGCCATAGTGATTACCGCACCGAGAGTGAGACTTACAAATCGGTTTGACGTCATCTTTTTAAGCAGTTGTTCAAGCCTTCCTCCCGCCATCTTTTCCAGGCTTACAGACATAACCTGCATACCAAACAAAAACAAGGCAAGCCCGCCCACAAGACGTAGTATTGAAAATATATTCATTTTACTTCCCCTTTGATATTCTTTGTTATATTATTAGCAGTTTTTACAACATTTACCCTTGTTACAGATTATTTATCTTTTATCTGGTATTATTAATATTTACCGATTTGACTATTTTAATATTATCAAAAGTTATATATAATACATCCTAAGGAGTGATATCGATGAAAAGGATTGTTACTATACAGGACATATCGTGTCTGGGTAAATGCTCGCTTACAGTGGCTCTTCCCGTTATTTCGGCTATGGGTATAGAAACGGCTATTGTGCCTACGGCGGTGCTTTCTACACACACGTGGTTTGATAACTTTACATTTTTAGACCTGACTGACGAGATTACTCCTATCGCGGATCACTGGGAAAAGGAAGGCTTTGCTTTCGACGCTATATACACAGGTTACCTCGGCTCGATCAGGCAGATAAACATTGTATCAGACTTTATCGACCGTTTCAGAACAGATAAAAACGTAGTATTTGTCGACCCCGCTATGGCTGACGACGGCAAGCTTTACAAAGGGTTTGACATGGACTTTGTGGCGCAGATGGCAAAGCTTTGTGCAAAGGCAGACGTGGTTGTACCAAACATTACCGAAGCGGCGCTTATTCTCGGCGAGGAGTACATATCAGAAGGATACAGCGAAGACTACATAAAGAACTTGCTCGTTAAGCTTTGCGCGCTTGGGTGCAAAAAGGCAGTGCTTACAGGCGTAAGCTTTGCCCCTGACAAGCTGGGCGCTATGATATACGACTCGGAAAGTGGCGAATTTTACAGCTACTTTAACGACAAGGTTCCGTACATGAGCCACGGCACGGGCGACGTATTTGCCAGCGCATGTGTGGGCGCTATTGTAAGAGGAGCAAGCCTCCTTGACGCAGTTACTCTCGCAGCGGACTACACCTCCGAATGTATAAGGCTAAACTACAACGACAAAAATTCCAACCGCTACGGAGTGGACTTTGAAACCAAAATCCCGTACTTAATAGAAAGTCTAAACAGAATATTATAACAAAAAAGTGTGAAGCAAAACAGCTTCACACTTTTTATGTATTAGTTTAATCAGTCTTTTTTAAGCAAATCGCGTATTTCCGCAAGGAGCTCTTCGCTTGTCGGGCCTTTGGGTGCGGCCGGCTCCGGCTCGGGCTTTTTATGCAGCTTTGAAATAGCCTTTACCATAAGGAATATGGACGCAGATATTATAAAGAAGTTTATAATCGACTGTATAAACGCGCCATATGTAATGGCAACCTCCGGTTTTACAACCTCGCCCATTTCTACTACTGCTGCGCTTATTACAAGCTTCATTTGTTTTAGGTCTATGCCTGATGTCATTACACCTACGACCGGCATAATAATATCGTTAACCAAAGACGTTACTATCGCCCCGAAAGCAGAACCCATAACAACACCGACAGCCATGTCTACAACATTGCCCTTGGCAATGAACTTTTTAAACTCTTTTAACATTACTAATCACCTCTATCGACATTATACGGGTTTGGTCTTTTTTTGTCAAGTAATGTCTAAAATTTGCCGCTTTCATCCAAAGTAGCAAGGTTGGACCAGTCAAACACCGCTACTACTACGTCTGGCTTATGCTCTTTTATATACTCGCTGAGTGTAGATTCGTTATAGCTTCGCAAATCTATTGAGTGCATTTCGTCGCAGCTACTATAAGCTATGGATTCAATCGCGTTTGTAAAGCTTGCGCCGTAGATTAAAACGTCGGGAAGTTCTTCACGATGTGTTTTAATAACTGTATTACCAAAGTCGCCACCCATATAATAGGTGTAGGCCACAGGCGACGTATCGTCCTCGGGCTCTGCGTAAACAAGCGGCGCGCCAAGACTGCCGTTATTATACCTTTCAAACGGCACAGGCTCTTTAAGCTCTGCCCTTACAAGTCTTTCGTCGTTATATTTAAGTCCCATAATTTTTCTGTTTCTGGAGCCGAGGTACGGGTTTTTAAGCTCGGTGTAGTCAATGGCGCTATCGTCAGGGAAGTAAAGTGATTTACCTTTACTCTCGTTAACGACGTCCACCACGCTGCGCCATGTGTAAACTGCGCCGTGCATTGAATAGTGGTGGTCTGTTTTAGACGACATATAATCAGGATTGCCGGCATCTTTTGATTTTTCAAGCATATCAAGGTGAGTAACTCCGATTCTTTGCATCTCGGCTTTAAACCGCGGGATAACCACGTCCGTTACGTCGCTGCGAAGCGCAAGATACGCCGGGTAAGACGAGCTATAATACACCGTCTGGGACGGAACAGTTACGAAGACGAACTTTCCGCCGTATTCCGAAACTGATTTTTGGACCTTTTCTACTTCCTCTATAAAGACGCCGAGTCTTCTTTGCTGTTCATCGGTCGCCATACTGTTAAAAGAGTTATAAGGCAGCAAAATGTCGTCTGTAACTACTATGTCGTTAACGACAGGTCTTTTAAGAACGAACATATCTATGGCGGCTTTCAGCTTTAATACAGCATCACGTTTAGGCGTATGGTCTGACGCCCAGGACTCGAAAGCATTGCCGAAGCTTCCATCCAAAACGCTCTCTTTACTAACGGCGGGCATCTTTGACAGATCTCTGTTTTCATAAAAAGAAATGTCGCCACTATCGACCAAGACAATGCTTGCCGAAATATAAAGCGTCAAAACCGCGAGAAGTATTATTAACAATATGTCAGAAATCTTTTTTTGCAAAGCAAGCACCTCCTAAAACCTAAAATATATAAACGGATTAAAGGACCCTGTAACAAGCTTTACATACCCGAGGGCGAATACTGTAAGCGCAAACGCCTTAACACCCCACACGAGCAAAAACTTTGCAAAAAAGCTGTCGCTTTTTGAAAGCTTGTCCTTTAAAACTCTGCATACAGGCATACTGCAAAGGATGAACAAAATCCACTCGGGCCAATACTGTATAATATAATAAAGAGCCTGTCCGTTAGTGTCAAACGGCATAGAAAGCATAGCCTTTGCGTATTCGAGCGCAAGGCTTAAAGTTTCTGCACGGAACAAAACCCAGCCAAACACCACAACCAACATCGTATATATATGGCCCAAAACCTTATGCTTGTCCAAAAAGCTGCCGAAAAGATACTTTTCCATTATCAAAAACAGCGCAAACCAAAGACCCCAGGCTATAAAGTTCCACGAAGCACCGTGCCAAAATCCCGTTAATCCCCAAACGACCAAAAGGTTTAGAATATGCCTTGACCTGCTGCATCTGTTGCCGCCAAGCGGTATGTACACATAGTCACGAAACCAGGTTGACAAAGATATGTGCCACCTTCTCCAAAAATCCGTAACGCTTTTTGCGATATACGGGTAATTAAAGTTTTCAAGAAAATGAAAACCAAACATCTTTCCAAGGCCAATCGCCATATCAGAATACGCCGAAAAGTCGAAGTATATCTGCGCCGTGTACGCCAGCGCGCCAACCCACGATAACGACATACTTAAATTCTGCGACGCAAAGGCGGCGTCCGCAATCTCCGCGGCAGAGTTGGCAAGAATCATCTTCTTACCAAAGCCGAACATAAAGCGCACCACACCGTCCGAGAACTCCGAAAGGCTTTCACGGCGGGTATAAATCTCTTCATCTACTGTGGTGTACCTGACAATAGGGCCCGCCACGAGCTGAGGAAACAGCGAGATATAAAGCGCTAAATAAAGAGGATTCTTTTGTACCTTTGCCTCGTTACGATATACATCTACTACATAACTAAGCCCCTGGAACGTAAAAAACGAAATACCTATCGGCAAGGCTATTTTAAGCACAGGAAAGCCGCCAAAAAGCGAATTTAAAATCTCCGTAAAAAAGCCTGCGTATTTAAACCAGACCAAAAGCCCAAGGTTTAAAACGACGGTTATAAAAAGGCAAAGCTTCCTCGCCTTAGTGCTTTTAAAAGCTCCGACCAAAACACCACCAAAGTAGTTTATAGCTATCGAAGCGAGCATAAGCAAAAGATACTTAGCCCCTCCCCAGCCGTAAAACACAAGGCTGAAAGCCAAGAGGACAAAGTTTCTTACCGACCTTAGCTTACGCGGGACTGCGAAGTATATTAAAATAAGCAGGGGAAGAAAAAACGCTAAAAATGTCGTACTAGAAAAAAGCATAGTGCCTCCATTTAATAACTTTTATATTGATGCAATAATTGTATCATATTGCAAGAGTTGTTGCAAGTATTATGCTTTATTATCCTTGACTTTAAAAAGCTTTTATTATATAATTTTACTACTATTAATGCGGAGGTGAGCGATTTGGCGATTATAAAATACGACAAGTTATCAAGCGAAACAGAAAACAAAATAGTCAACAATTTTGCCGACAAGATAATCTTAGAGCAACAGGCAATACGTCGTGATATGTCAAGAGACAAATCGACTGTCCACAGGCCTCCCTTTGTACGCGACATAGAAAAGATTATGTACTGTCCGTACTATAACCGCTACACCGACAAGACACAGGTTTTTTCACTATACAAAAACGACGACATCTCGCGCCGTGCTCTGCACGTTCAGCTGGTTTCACGAATCGCGAGGAACATAGGCAGGCTTTTGGGGTTAAACCTCGACCTTATAGAAGCGATTGCTCTCGGGCACGACATGGGGCACACCCCCTTCGGGCACGCGGGAGAAGCTATGCTTTCCAAGCAATTTCACAAGCGCACGGGCAAATATTTTAACCACAACGTACACAGCGTCAGGGTGCTTGACAAGATATTTCACTACAACATCAGTCTGCAAACCCTCGACGGAATACTCTGCCACAACGGCGAGCTTGAGCTTGGCGAATATCGTCCGCGAAAATGCGACAGCTTTGAAGAATTTGACAAGCTTTTTGAAAGCTGTTACACAAGCGACGTCTCGGGCATACTGATCCCCTCCACCTTAGAGGGCTGTGTGGTAAGGATAAGCGACATAATCGCATATCTCGGCAAGGACAGACAAGACGCCGAAAAATCAGGACTTTTACAGGACAACTCTGTATTTAACGACAACGCAATAGGCGCGTTTAACGCCAAAATTATTAACAACTTAATCGTAAACATCGTCGAAAACAGCTATGGCAAAAACTATATAAAGATGGACGACGAATATTTTAACGCCTTAAAACAGGGCAAAAAGGAAAACTTCCGCTACATCTATGAAAACGAGGCTGTCGGCTCAATAAGCGGAGTAATCGAGCCTATGTTCGAAAAAATCTACGCAAAGTGTTTAGACGACCTGCTCTCGGGAGACAAGAACTCTGTTATTTACAAGCATCATATCAAGTACGTAGGGGACTGCAACAAATTCTACCACGGACCATCGTACGAAACCGAGGAGCCGAACCTAATCGTTGCCGACTACATCGCAAGTATGACGGACGACTATATGATAGACCTTTACGAATATCTGTTCCCCGACGAGCCTAAAATTGAATATGTTTCATACTTTAACAACATAAACGACTAAACGGCAGTATCCCTAAAGGATTGATCACCAAAAACCGACATTTTTGTAATGCAATAAGAAAAGAAACAAAAAACACAGACATACCAGTATGTCTGTGTTTTTTACATTATCAACGAAAAATAATAAGTCAAAACCGATCCCGTAAGCTGTAGCGCAGAAAATCAGCCCTTTATTTAACGTGTATAAAACTTGTCAAAAAATCATTTTACCGTAATACTAACATATGCGCTCTTGTTGCCTGCCAAAGCTTTGGCGGTGATTTTAACACTGCCTTTGCCAACAATAGTTACGTGGCCATCCTCAACAACAGCAACAGAAGATTTGGATGTTGTCCAAATAATCTCATCTGTATTTTCTTCGGGAGAAACCGTGAGATATTCGTTCAAATCAAATTCTTCGCCAACTGTTGCAGTTATTTTTTTAATGGAAAATTTAACTGTGCTTGCCGGAACTACAACGGTTACGTCAAAATCAACTTCCACATCAATTCCTTCAATGTATGCGGTAACAACTGCTTCTCCTACATTAACGCCTTTGATCTTTCCCTTTGAGACGGTAACAACATTTTCGTCAGAAGTTCTCCAGCTAATTACATCTTTCGTTTTAACAACTTTTCCGTTCTCTTCGTAATAAGCGTACGCCTTTAAGGTTGCTGTTTTACCTTTTGCGACAACGTTGTTGCCTTCAACAACAATTCCCTCCGGCTCGCGTGCAACAGTTACAGAGAAGCTCGCGGTTTTTCCGCCGGCTATTGCTTTTGCTTTGATTGTCGCTTTTCCGGTAGAGACCGGAGTAAGAATACCGTTTTCGTCAACACGGCATACCGAATCTTTGGATGATTCCCAAACTATTTCATCAGTATTATCGAGCGGCGCAACAACAAGCAGTGATGCAAGGTCAAACTGATTGCCCACATAGATTGTCGCGCTACTTGGCGTGAATTTTAAAGATGTTACAGGAGCAACGACATTAACATCAAAGGTTTCCTCTATTTCTGTTCCCTCAATGTATGCAGTAATAACTGCTTCTCCTGCGTTAACTCCTTTGATCTTTCCCTTTGAAACGGTAACAACATTTTCGTCAGAAGTTCTCCAGCTAATTACGTCTTTCGTTTTAACAACTTTTCCGTTCTCTTCGTAATAAGCATACGCCTTTAAGGTTGCTGTTTTACCTTTTGCAACAACGTTGTTGCCTTCAATAATGATTCCCTCCGGCTCGCGTGCAACAGTTACAGAGAAGCTCGCGGTTTTTCCGCCGGCTATTGCTTTTGCTTTGATTGTCGCTTTTCCGGTAGCGACCGGAGTAAGAATACCGTTTTCGTCAACACGGCATACTGAATCTTCGGATGATTCCCATACTATTTCGTCAGTATTATTGATTGGAGCAACGACAAGTTCAGCTCCAAGGTCGAACTGGTTACCTACATAAACAGTCGCACTCTTTGTCGTGAATTTTAAAGATGTTATCGGAGCAACGACAGTAACTTCTATTGAGTCCACAACATTGCGTCCCGGAACACGGGCAGTGATAATGGCAGTTCCCATACCCACAGCAGTTACTTTTCCTGAAGAAACAGTTGCAACCGAAGTGTCAGATGAAGACCACTCAACAGTTCCTTTCACAAACACTTTTTCGCCATATTCAAAGCAATAAGTATTGGCTTTGAGCTCAACTTTATTCCCTACAGATAACGTAGTTGGACCTTCTATTTCTATATGTGTTATACTTCTTTCAACATTTATGCTCAATTCACCGCGAACTCCACCGTCCTCAGTTGTAGCATAAACTTTTGCTGTACCTGATCCGTGAGCAGTTGCCAGACCGTTTTCATCAACGGTCAGAACCGATTCATCAGAGGATGACCAAAATACTTTCTGATTTGTTGAGTTTTCAGGATATACTTTTGCGGTGAGTTGTGTTTTGTCACCAATGTCAATGGTAGTATTTAGTGCACTTATCTCCACTCTTTCGGGATGAACGGGCAAAATTTCCTTGTAAGATGTATAATCGCAATTTTTGCAAGTTTGATACGGCTCCCAACCCGCCTCTTGCCATGTCATTTCTTTGCCTTCGTGATAAACTAATTCATGAGGCAATTTTGCACGTTCTACTCTGTCGGTGCTGTAGTTGCATTTTGTACAATAGGTATGTGCATACCAACCTATTTCAGCACAGGTGGGCTCTTTGGCAGAAGCATTTGCAAATGTATGACCTGTAGCTTCGTATATATCTTCATAAAGAAGTTTGTTGCAAGCGCTACAATACACTCTGTAATAACCCGTCTCGGTACAAGAGCCCTCTACCTTTTCGCTACGACCATATTCGTGGATACAGTTGTTTTTAACCGTTACAACAAACGGAATAACTTTGCCCGCGCCAAAATTGGCCTCAAACTGGTATTTTCCAGAAGGACAATATTTCTCAAAAAATTCAGGATAAATCTCCAAGAGAGTATATTTACCATCTCCTTCATATACCTCCCAGCAGTCCAGAGTTAATGGAACAACAGACAACAAAGGATTGAAATTTGAAACAAAATCAACAAGCACGACATCAGGATCTTCTCCGTCAAATTCGTTATAAACACCCATTAATTTGGGGTAGAAAATTTTTAGGATAGGGTATCCGTTATTTTCTCCGCGCTCATAACCATAAGATGTATCAAAGTTGAAATAATCCAAATATTCTTGCTTTTTAAGAGCGGAGCTTGAAACATACTCTCCACCCGGAGATCTTTTGTTTGAACAATAATTGCAGTATGCATCAGTATATTCCCAGCCACACACTATATCATAGCAGACTTCGCCGGCCGTGACTTTTCCGGAATTATAACAGAAACTAATCTCTCCGTAATTAGAATAACAAACCAAGCCTCCTGCATAAGAATCCGAAGAAACTGTTCCGGAGGAATAGCATTCTAAAACAGAAAAGCACGCACCTTCGGCTGCAATGCCGCCGGCAAACAAGTCTGCATTTACTGTACCTTCATTATAACATGCCAAGGCGTCAAAGTACTCTCCAAAACCCAAAATGCCACCTGCATAATAGCCCTGGACCTTACCTTCAAACCCACAACCGAAAATAATATCACGTTCGTCGTCACTATAACCATCAAACATGCCGACAACACCGCCACAAATGCTATCATTTGCAGACGACTTAACGGTTGCTTCACTCAAACAATAACTAAACATGCACTCATATTCTAAGATTGCATATTCTGCTACAATTCCACCTAGAATAGCTTCCTGTGTTGATGACGAAACACTTACATCATCACCCACGTTACAATTTACTATGTCGGTATCAATAGCAGCGGCCGTCAAAGGAGCTGCACGATAGCCACCGGAAATAACAGCGTCATCAATATTAATATCGTATAAGCTTGCCAAGTAAGTTACAGAAAAAAGACCGCACCATTCATAACTGTTGCCCTTTACATAAATACCGGAAATAGTGTGTCCGTTACCATAATATATTCCACTAAAACAACTCAACATATTATAGTCGTCTACATATCCTATAGGAATCCATGGGTTACGTGAAGAGGTTTCAAGATCAATATCTTCTGTCTGATAGAAATAAAATCCTTCCAACGACATGCCCATATCGTTAACCATCATTTGTAACTGATAAAGGTCATTTGC
The DNA here is from genome assembly GCA_045660545.1 of Clostridia bacterium. Classification (GTDB taxonomy): domain Bacteria; phylum Bacillota; class Clostridia; order Monoglobales; family Firm-18; genus JAZREA01. The sequence continues at coordinate 27,467 of JAZREA010000003.1, forward strand.
ACAACTTATAAGGAACGGATCGCTATAAGTACCGACGCCACCCGAAAACAATTCTATAGATTCCTCAGTTACCTCGTCATAGAGGTACGCACGATCGTTTCCAAAAACCAATTCAAAACCAAGAGTACTGATTCCACCAGACGATGTTGTATCGGCAAACGTGTTTTTGGACACATCAGCATCGAAATAGTAATCTCGTTTGTCTATAACCGGTTTGTCAATCGGATAATTTTCAAAGCCCGAATTATCAGACCCAGAGCCCAAAACACTCATTTCGTTTTGGTCTTCGGGAACGGCGTTATCTTCCTTGTTGGCAAAAGCATAATCTTTTAATTTAAGAATTTCCTGCTTTAATGAGCCGTCAACGATATTTTGAGGAATCCTGTAGTTTTTTTGTTCGTCTAAATCTAATATATCAGGAATATTGCCTGTTTCGAAAACGTCTTCGTTTAAAGAAGTTTCTGCCTCAGGCTCAACATATATCTCCTCATCCAAATCAGTCATATATATTTCAGAATCCGCAGGAAGCTGTGTCTCCTCATCCGTCAAGGTGTCTTTTGATACTGCTTCATCCTCAAAAATTACTACATCTTCGGATACGGAATTATCTTCAGATAACATCACTTCTTCAGCCGAAACGCTACCCGCAGGAAGACTGAAAAGAAGCGCAATAACAATTACATACGATAAGATTTTGTTTTTCATTTGCATTACCCCATTCTTTTGTAATTTGTTAATGTTTCCACTAGTAGTATAAAATGGAAAAAGTTTAACGTGAAAAAATTTTATCATACATATCATACAAAGTCAAGAGAATCACGTATTACAAACATACGGGTTGGGCGTACTTTTATCATTGACACTACTTAGAGTATTCGAGTGCCTAAAACTTATATTGCAAAACAAAAAACACCTGTAAAAAAATGGCATTTTATTCTACCTTATTTTTTGAATTAATTTTATTTCTACATATTGACAAACGGAGTCAAAGGTGTTATTATATTTTGGTAACGATGGTGCGCTCGAGTGGCGGAACTGGCAGACGCACAGGACTTAAAATCCTGCGAACTAATCCTTCGTACCGGTTCGATTCCGGTCTCGAGCACCAAGACAGAGTAGGTCTTCCTACTCTGTTTTTTATTTGCACATTACTATTATGCGCACGAAGTGCCGTAAAATTTGTCAAAACACTTGACAAAAGCCGTTACAGATGCTATAATTACAAAAACAAATATTTAAAAAGGCATTGACGAAGAGTACATATCAGTATGCCCTGTCTTTAAGACGAGAGAAGTGGCGGGTGGTGCGAGCCATAGGGAAGGCTTTTATGTTTGTAGCTTCTGAGCCGGGAGGAAGAAAGCATTTTATGTCAGTAGACCCTCTCCGTGATTGCTGCGTTAAGGCATAGGGGTTGATAGACTCCGAGGAGTGGCGGCTTTTAAAACCGCAATTTGAGTGGTACCGCGGGTTAAATTTTACTCGTCTCAAAGTTATCAACTTTGGGGCGTTTTTTTATGTTCCCCAAACAGGAGGTAAACATTATGGACAACTTTAAAGAACTTAATCTGAAAATTAAAGAAATGGCCGGTCGTATCCGCGAGCTTAGAGAAATCGAAGGATTGTCATTGCAGGATATGGCGAAACACACAGGCGTAAGTGTTGAAGAGTACGAAAGCTGCGAAAGCGGCAAAAACGACCTTAACTTTGCCTTTATATACAGGTGTGCTCTGGCCCTTGGCGTTAACGTAACCGACATAATCGAGGGCCACAGCCCGAACCTTAAATCCTACACAGTTACGCGCGCGGGCGAGGGGCAGGAAATCGCCAACGCTCACGGGATGACTTACTACAACCTTGCGTATTCGTTCCAGAACAGAACGGCAGAGCCGCTGTTTGTAAAAAGTGTGTACAGCGAGTCAGCTCAGGACAACATAGAGCTTACCACACACGCGGGCCAGGAAATCGACATCATTATCGACGGTCAGCTTATGGTACAGGTTGGAAACCACAAGGAAGTTTTAGGCCCCGGAGACAGCATATACTACAACAGTGATACTCCTCACGGTATGGTTGCCACAGGCGGCAAAGACTGTACCTTCTACGCAATAGTTCTAAAAGGCGAAGAGAACGAAGTCGTTGAAAAGGATACCCAGGAAAGCATCATAGGTACCTTATACCGCGACTCTAAGGAAAGAATATATCACAAGTACATCGACGTTACAGAGGACGAAAACGGCACGCCTTTGTCCATTAATTTTAAAAATACTGACAATTTCAACTTTGCATTCGACCTTGTTGACGAGCTGGCAGAGCGCGAGCCTGAAAAGCTTGCGATGCTGCACATTTCAAAGGACAAGACAGAGCGTCGCTTCACCTTTAAGGATATGAAGAAGCTCTCTGCGCAGTGTGCCAACTACTTCAGCTCGCTCGGCATTAAAAAGGGCGACAAGGTTATGCTTGTTTTAAAGCGCCACTATCAGTTCTGGTTTGCTATGCTCGGTCTTAACAAAATCGGTGCTATTGCTATACCTGCTGTTAACCAGCTTCAGGAACACGACTTTACATACCGCTTTGACTCGGCAGGAGTCAGCGCAATTATATGTACCGCAGACGGAGACACTGCGCACCAGGTTGACCTGGCTGCCGCTGAATGTCCGCAGCTGAGACACAAGATTATCGTTGGCGGAACAAGGGACGGATGGAGATGCTTTGACAAAGAGTACCCTCGTTTCAGCTCACATTACGAAAGGCCGGAAAACGCCCCGGGCGGAGACGACCTTATGCTTATGTTCTTTACTTCCGGAACGTCCGGGTACCCCAAAATTGCGGCGCACAACTACAAATATGCGCTTGGACACTTCCATACTGCAAAATACTGGCACAACGTCGACCCTGACGGTCTGCACTTTACCATTTCTGACACAGGCTGGGCAAAGGCAATGTGGGGCAAGCTTTACGGGCAGTGGCTATGTGAAGCGGCAACCTTTGTTTACGACTTTGACAGATTCGACGCCGCAGACATCTTGCCGATGTTCGCAAAATACCACATCACTACATTCTGCGCACCGCCTACGATGCTAAGAATGATGGTAAAACAAGATATTTCAAAGTACGACCTTTCCTCCGTTCGCCATATGACAACGGCAGGCGAGGCGCTAAACCCCGAGGTTTACAGACAGTTTGAAAAGTCCACAGGTCTTCAGATTTTAGAGGGCTTTGGTCAGTCGGAAAGCACCATGATTATAGGTAACATGGCGGGTGCGAAGCACAAAATCGGCTCTATGGGTAAGCCTGCGCCTATTTACGACGTTGACCTTTTGGACGCAGACGGAAACTCGGTTAAAACAAGTGAAACGGGCGAAATCGTTGTAAAAGTCAAAGACGGCGCTCCGTGCGGACTGTTTACCGGATACTACGGCGACCAGGAAAAGACCGACGAGGTTTGGTACGACGGATATTACCACACAGGCGACGTGGCTTGGAGAGACGAGGACGGCTTCTACTGGTATGTAGGAAGAATCGACGACGTTATAAAGTCTTCCGGTTATCGCATTGGGCCGTTTGAAATCGAAAGCGTAATTATGGAGCTTCCTTACGTTTTGGAATGCGGTGTTTCTGCCGTTCCTGACGAGGTGAGAGGCCAGATTGTAAAGGCAAGTATCGTGCTTGTTTCCGGCACAGAGCCAAGCGAAGAGCTTAAAAAGGAAATCCAGACTTACGTTAAGGAAAGAACCGCTCCGTATAAGTATCCGAGAATTGTAGAATTTAAGGACAGCCTACCCAAAACGGTAAGCGGAAAAATCCAGAGAAACAAGCTGTAAAATTCAAAAAAAGCTTGACAACATCACAAAAATATGATATTATTTGTTTATGTTTTTAAGGAGCGATAAAGATGAATATGCGTAGATTTTCAAAACAGAATAATTCATCTAAAGATGCAATGTCTTTTGCACCTTCGTTTGCTTCTGCAAATGTCTCTACTTCTGCTTTTTGTGGGGACTCTTGCACATCGACTGACACAAATATTGCCTTTTTTACAGACATTGTACTTACAATGTCTGTTTTATTTTGCATTTTTGCTCTTGACAGCCGAATTAGCATCATAATATTGATATGTGCGATAATTATTAAACTAAAAAATCTACCGAAAAAGCAAGTTGCTGCAAGCTTAATTTGATTTTAGCGTTAACGGCTTTGCTTTTTCGGCAAAGCCGTTTTATTTGTTTTTGCTGTTGTCGATTTTTGGAAACAAAGGTAACACCTTAAAATATAAAAAGCATAACAACGCCGTCGAAAAATAAAACATTAAAAGCCGACGGTGTGCCAACCAAATAGAAAGGAAGACGAAAAAATGGATATCAAAATCGAAAAAACATTAACACCAAAGGAAAAACCCACTGAAAACTTAGGATTTGGAAAGCACTTTTCAGACCATATGTTTATTATGAACTACAACCGCGAAAAGGGTTGGTACGACGCAAGGATTGTTCCGTTTGCGCCGATTACACTACACCCTGCTTGTACTGTTTTCCACTATGGCTCGGAAATTTTCGAAGGCCTTAAAGCATACCGCAAGGCAGACGGAAGCGTACAGCTCTTCCGTCCTATCGAAAACGTAAGACGTATGAACAACTCTGCTGAGAGAATCGGTCTTCCGCAGATGCCTGAGCAGGAAATGTTAAAGGCTATTACAGAGTTTGTAAAATTCGAGCAGGACTGGGTACCGTCAGGAGACGGCGAGTCTCTCTACCTTCGTCCATACCTTATCGGTGTTGACGAGCACCTCGGGGTTCATTCCGTAGGGTCTGCTATGTTTATCATCATAGCTTCTCCAAGCGGCAGCTACTATCCGGAGGGCATTAACCCTGTTAAGATTATGATTGAGCAAGAAGACGTTCGTGCCGTAAAAGGCGGTACAGGCTACGCTAAGTGCGGCGGTAACTACGCTGCTTCTATCAGAGCAGGCGAAAAGGCTGAAAAGAAAGGCTTTACACAAGTGTTGTGGCTTGACGGCGTAGAAAGAAAGTATATCGAAGAAGTAGGCGCTATGAACGTTATGTTCAAAATTGACGGAGAAATTGTTACTCCTGCGCTTTCCGGCTCGATTTTACCGGGTATTACAAGAAAGTCTTGTATAGAAGTTTTAAAAGACAAGGGATACAAAGTTTCGGAAAGACTTTTAAGCGTAGACGAGCTTATAGGTGCTCTTAAAGACGGCAAGCTCGAAGAAGCATGGGGTTGCGGAACAGCGGCGGTTGTTTCTCCAATCGGTCAGCTTTACTACGACGACGTAACCTACACTATTAACGAAAACAAAATCGGCCCTGTTACACAACAGCTCTACGACGAGCTTACCGGCATACAGTGGGGCAAGATTGAGGACAAACGCGAATGGACAGTCCAAATCTAAGCGCCAAAAGAATCACTATCTTTGCCGGCCACTACGGCAGCGGAAAGACAAACATCGCAATAAACTATGCGCTTAAATTATTCGAAACCCATAAAAAAGTATCTATCGCCGACCTTGATATAGTTAACCCGTATTTTAGGACAAAGGATTCGGCAGATGTTTTGCAAAAGCACAACATTCGTCTTATCTCGTCACCTTACGCAAACACGAACGTAGACACGCCCGCTCTTCCCGCAGAGATATACTCAGTTATAGACGACAGGTCTGTAACGGCAGTTATTGACGTCGGAGGCGACGACCGCGGCGCTTTGGCGCTGGGCAGATACTCGGAGGCAATCAAAGACGAGCAAAACTACGAAATGTTATTTGTTATTAACAAGCACCGCTTTTTGACCTCGGACGCGGCGGCAACTGTCGAGGTTATGCGCGAGATTGAAAGCAGTGCGCAAATTAAATTTAACGGTATTATAAACAACTCTAACGTCGGAGAGGAAACAACGGCCCAGACCGTTTTAGACTCGGTAAAATACGCCGACGAGGTTGCGTCTCTTACAAATCTTGAAGTTAAGATGACGACCGTTAAAAAAGAACTTTATAAAGAACTTGAAAACAAGATTAATAATCTTCAGCCGATAGAGCTGTTTGTAAGGCAGTCCTGGCTGAGACAGGGGGAATAAAAATGGCAAAGGTAACTTTTAACGAAATTTTATGTAAAGGCTGCGGACTATGCGTAACCGCTTGCCCTAAAAAAATTGTAGCCTTAAAAGACGAGCTTAACGCCAAAGGCTATCATCCCGCAGGCGTGACAGACCAATCGCAGTGCATTGGGTGTGCATTTTGTGCAACTATGTGCCCGGACTGTGTAATTACTGTAGAAAAATAAGGAGGTTGTTGCATCATGAGTGAAAAAGTATTAATGAAAGGTAACGAGGCTATGGCCGAGGCCGCTATAATGGCAGGCTGCCGCCACTACTTCGGATACCCGATTACACCGCAGACAGAAGTTGCTGCGTATATGGCAAAAAGAATGCCTAAAATCGAAGGCGGCGTGTTCTTACAGGCTGAGAGTGAAATTGCCGCTATTAACATGGTTATCGGCGTTGCCGCTACCGGAAAGAGAGTTATGACATCTTCTTCAAGCCCCGGTATATCGCTAAAAAGCGAAGGTCTTTCCTACCTCGCAGGCTGCGACCTTCCGGCTCTTGTTGTTAACGTACAAAGAGGCGGCCCCGGTCTTGGCGGTATCCAGCCTTCACAGTCTGACTACTTCCAGGCTACACGCGGCGCAGGACACGGAGACTTCCACATGCTGGTATTTGCTCCTTCCTCTGTTCAGGAAATGGTAGACCTTACTTTTAAGGCGTTTGACCTTGCCGAAAAGTACAGAGTTCCTGCTATGATTTTGGCCGACGGAACTATGGGCCAGATGATGGAGCCGGTTTCTTTGGACGGCGGCGAAATCAAAGAATACGACAAGTCCTGGGCTCTTACAGGCACAAAGGACGAAAGAAAGCCTAACATTGTAAACTCGCTTTTCTTACAGCCTAACGAGCTTGAAAAGTACAACTTTGAAAGATACGAAAGATACGCACAGATCGAAAAGAACGAGGCTTTGTACGAAGAATATCTTATGGACGATGCTGAAATTTGTATCGTTGCTTTCGGTGTAGCTGCACGTGTTTCCAAAAACGCAATCGACGAGGCCAGAAAGAACGGAATTAAGGTTGGTATGATAAGACCTATTACTGTTTGGCCTTTCCCGAAGGAAGCTCTTAAAAACGCTGCTGATAAGGTTAACTCTTTCGTCTCGGTAGAGCTTAACATGGGACAGATGATTGATGACATAGAACTTGCTACACGTTGCAAGAAGCCTGTTCTTCTTTGCAACCGTGCCGGCGGTATGATTCCCACTACACAAAATGTTTTGGATAAAATTAACGAGGCTGCAAAGATAGGAGGTACAAAATAATGACAGTTTTTGAAAAGCCAAAGGCTCTTACTGATAACGTACTGCACTATTGCCCCGGATGTACACACGGCATAATCCATAGACTCGTTGCTGAGGCTATTGACGAGCTTGGTATCAAGGGCAGAACTATTGGTGTTGCATCGGTTGGATGCTCGGTATTCACATACAACTACTTTAACTGCGATATGGTACAGGCTGCTCACGGTAGAGCTCCCGCTGTTGCAACAGGCGTTAAGCGCTCTGATTCTAACAACATCGTATTCACATACCAAGGCGACGGTGACCTCGCCGCTATCGGTACTGCTGAAACAGTACACTCTGCCGCAAGAGGCGAAAACATAACCGTAATATTCGTAAACAACGCAATCTACGGTATGACAGGCGGCCAGATGGCTCCTACTACTCTTCCCGGTCAGGTTACACAGACATCTCCTTACGGAAGAGACACTTCGTGGGTTGGATATCCTATTAAAGTTTGTGAGATGCTCTCACAGGTTGACGGTGCGACTTACCTTGAAAGAGTTGCTGTTAACAACGTTAAAAACATCAAGGCTGCAAAAGCTGCGATTAAAAAGGCGTTCCAGAACCAGATTGAAGGCAAGGGCTTCTCTTTGGTAGAGGTACTCTCTACATGCCCGACAAACTGGGGTCTTGCGCCTGACAAGGCGATTAGCTGGCTTGAAGAAAATATGCTTCCTTACTATCCACTAGGTGTGTATAAGGACAAAACAGCAGACGAGAAATAAGGAGGTTTAACGACATGAATACACAAATATTAATCGCCGGATTCGGCGGTCAGGGTATATTGTTCTCCGGTAAGTTTTTAGCTTACGAAGGACTTTTGGACCAAAAAGAAGTTTCGTGGCTTCCGTCATACGGCCCTGAAATGCGTGGAGGTACCGCAAATTGCAGCGTTATTATAAGCGACAGCAAAATCGGCTCCCCCATCGTTGACAAGCCTGACATCCTCGTTGCGATGAACGGCCCTTCTTTTGACAAATATATAAACGAAATTCAGCCGGGCGGTAAGGTATTTATCGACAGCTCGCTAATCGAAAGCAAGTGTGAAAGAGACGACATCGAGGCGTACTACATCCCTGCTACAAAGATTGCTTCTGACGAAGGCCTTACAGGTCTTGCAAACATGATAATTCTCGGTATGGTAATTAAGCATTCCGACATAATGCCTTACGAAAACATCGAGGCTACTATGAAAAAGGTAGTTCCTGCTAAAAAGCAGAACCTTTTGGAGCTTAATATGAAGGCGGTTAAAATCGGATACGATTATCAAGGATAAGGAGTCTTTCTTATGAACGAACAAATCAAAGATATAGGTATGCGACTTGCTTCTTTGCGCGACGATATGGAGATTTCCCAAGAAGATATGGCCGAAAAGTTAGGTGTCGACCTTGACACCTACAAGGCCTACGAAAGCGGAGAAATGGACTTTTCGTTCAGCGTTATCTACAACGCGGCGGATATTTTAGGCGTTGACGTTTTAGACCTGATAAGCGGAGACGCGCCTACTATTTCGATGTGTTGTATGGTTAAAAAAGGCAAGGGGTACTCCGTACAGCGCGAGAGCGAATACGACTACAAGCACCTTGCTTATACATTCAGAAACAAAAAAGGCGAACCCTTTTTGGTTACAATTACTCCTGACGACAAGCCTCCTGTAATGCACGGCCACGAGGGGCAGGAATTCAACTACGTCATTTCGGGCAAGATGATGCTCTACATCGGAGATATTTCCTACGAGCTTTCAGAGGGAGACAGCGTTTATTTTGATTCAAGCGTTCCTCACGCAGAGGTTGCGCTTGGCGATAAGTCTGCACAGTTTATCGCCGTGGTTATAAAATAAACCTTGGAGGAAAACAAAATGGCTATATACGAAAAATATGTGGGCGCCTCAAGAGACGACTTTATCTCTTTAAAAGATGCCCAACAAAACTACAAACTTTCATATCCAGGTGATTTTAACTTTGCTTACGACGTTGTTGACGAGTTAGGAAAGACTAAGCCCGAAAAGCTTGCTATGCTGTGGGTTTCCAAAACAGGCGAGGAAAAGCGTTTTACCTTTGCCGATATGATGGAAGGCTCTAACAAAGCGGCAAACTACTTCAAATCGATGGGAATTAAAAAGGGCGACCGCGTTATGCTCGTCCTTAAAAGAAGCTATTACTTCTGGTTCTGCGCACTCGCTCTTCACAAGATAGGCGCTATTGTTGTACAGGCTACAAATATGCTAAAAGCAAAGGACTATGTATACCGCTGTAACGTCGGTAACATCAAGGCTGTTGTTATGACCGGAGACGGCAAGGAGACAGAGTACTTTGACGAAGGCAAGGACCAGTACCAGACTGTCGAAAAGAAGTTTGTAATCGGCCACAAGCAGGTCGGAGAAGACTGGATTGACTTTGAAGACGGCTTTATGGCGGCAAGTTCAAAATGGGAACGCCCAACAGGCACAGAAGCTACAAAGGCAGAGGACACGATGCTTATGGCGTTTTCGTCCGGTACTTCCGGATACCCAAAGATTATTTCGCACAACTTTACATATCCGCTCGGACACATTATGACAGGCGTTTTCTGGCACAGAGTTGTCGACGGCGGTCTGCATTTTACTATATCCGACACAGGCTGGTTAAAGTCGCTTTGGGGTAAGCTTTACGGTCAATGGCTCGGCGAGAGTGCCGTGTTTGTCTACGACTTTGACAAATTCGACGGAGACGACATACTGTCTAAAATTGAAAAGTATAAAGTTACGACTTTTTGTGTGCCGCCAACGATGTACAGAATGATGCTTGAAAGAGACGTTAAAAAATACGACCTTTCTTCACTTACTCATTGTTGTACCGCAGGCGAAGCGCTCAACCCCGAGATATTTAACAAGTGGCTTGATGCAACAGGTCTTTCTATATACGAAGGATTTGGTCAGACAGAAACCGCGCTTTGCATAGCTACAATATATCCTTGGGAAAAGCCGGTCCCGGGAGCTATCGGCTACCCTGTCCCCGGATTTGATGTACATATTCTGGGCAATGACGGTGAATCTTGCCCAAGAGGTGCGACCGGCGAAATCTGCATCAGGGTACTTAGCAAAACAAGAAAAGCGTGCGGTCTTTTGGACTCGTACAATTTCAGCAAAGAAGATACCGACAAGGCTATGCACGACGGCTTTTACCACACAGGCGACACCGCCTACCGCGACGAGCAGGGCATGTTCCGCTACGTAGGCAGAAACGACGACGTTATAAAGTCTTCAGGTTACCGTATCGGGCCTTTTGAGATTGAGAGCGTACTTTCGGAGCACCCCGCTGTTTTGGAAGTTGCTGTTACCGGTGTTCCTGACCCGATTAGAGGCTTTGCCGTTAAGGCGACGATAGTTCTTTCAAAAGGATACTCTCCTTCGGATGAGCTTACAAAAGAGCTTCAACAGTACGTTAAGGTTAACACCGCGCCGTACAAATACCCACGTGTTGTTGAGTATGTTGAAAGCCTGCCGAAAACATTTAACGGCAAAATCCGCAGAAGCGAAATCAGAGAAAACGATTCTAACAAAAATTAACAAATAAAAAAGAAGAAATTCGTTAAATTGCGAATTTCTTCTTTTTTATTGCATTGTGTGGTATGCGCATTTTTCTACGCACTTTTTATTTCATGTTGTCTTCATAGGACTTTATCATTCGTCTTACCATTTCGCCGCCTATCGGGCCGCCCTCCATGCCGTTTTGCCTGGCAGAAAGGTCGCCTTTATAGTGGTCGTTATTTTCCTTACAAAACTCGAGACGGCCGATTTCGCTCGCCACTTCGAGCTTGAACTTTGTCATAGCATCATAGCTGTCGGGGTTTAAAAGACGCGATTTACGATAATTTTTGCCCATAACATCTTCCTCCTTTTTGGTTATTGTTTCAAAAAGAAGATGTTTTATTCATCAAAAACCGACGTTGCTACTGTCACGCCATACACAGCGAGTGCCCCTGCCTTTTTAAGCATTCTTGAACACTCATTCATTGTTGCGCCCGTTGTATAGACGTCGTCAACCAAAAGCACGACCTTATCCACAAGCGATTTTTCGTTTTTAACCTTAAACTTATCTTTTACGTTGGTTTGTCTGTCCTTTTTATTAAGTCCGCTTTGTGTCTTGGCTCCCATACGTTTCTTTAAAACATTATCTACACACAAAAGCCCGTTCTTTGCTGCTATTATCCGTGCAATTTCATACGACTGATTAAACCCACGCTTATACTCGTAAAACCGCGTCATAGGCACTGGGATTACCATATCAAAGTCGATGTCTGCGTAAGACTGTTCCACTGTTTTGGCAAGTGCCCTGCCAAACTCAAAGGCTATCCATCTGCGGCGCTTAAACTTCATATTTTGCACCGCGTCTTTAACGCAGCCTTTGTATAAATAACGGGAAACGTTTCTTTCGTAATAGACCCTGTGGCTTTTACATTCCGCGCAGATATAGTCGGCGTTTTTGCCCACAGGCTTGCCGCATACCGCACAAGTATTGCCCGAGTTGAGCGGATATGTCTTGGAACATTCATAACAAAACATCGCGGTTGAACTATACCCCAGCATCTTTCCGCACGCGAGGCACTGCGGCGGAGAAATAATGTTTAGAAAAAGTTGCTTAAATTTCACAGACTACCTCCGCAAAGCTTGTCATACAGGCCTGAATAGCGCCTTTGCTTACTCACGTTATCTACCATGGCGTGTATTACGCTTTCGCGTCCGACAAGGACAACCAGCGTTTTTGCCCTGGTTACAGCCGTGTAAAAAAGGTTTCTATTTTGAAGCATGGGTGCGCAGGGGTACATCGGCATAACCACCACGTCAAACTCGCTGCCTTGGCTTTTATGCACTGTAACCGCGTACGCCAAATCAAGGTCCTCGAACTTTGAAAATTCGTAAGTGCAAAGCCTGTCATCAAAGACGATTTCTGCCGACTCGTTGGCCTTGTCTATGCTATGAATATATCCTATGTCCCCATTAAATATACCGGTGCCCGTCGTATGCTCGTCATCAAGCCTTGTCCACTCCATATCGTAGTTGTTACGCGTTTGCATAACCTTGTCTCCCTCGCGAAAAACTACGTTTTTAAAGGCCTTTTCCTTCTTTTTCTTCGACGGCGGGTTTATCTCACGCTGCAGCGCACAGCTTAGCTCGTGCACGCCTGTAATCCCCTTTCTTGTAGGGGACAAAACCTGAATCTGATAAAGCGGATTTATCCTGTACGCCTTCGGCAGTCTGTTGACACAAAGGTCTACTATCGAGGCGGAAATATCAACAGCGTTTTCCCTTTTAACAAAGAAAAAGTCCGTTCCGCTTTCGTTCAGTACGGGGTACTCGCCCCTGTTAATTTTATGTGCATTTACAACAATCGTGCTCTGCTTAGCCTGTCTGAAAATCTCCGTAAGCGACACCTGAGAAACCGTGCCGGACCTTATAATGTCGTGCAAAACATTCCCCGCCCCAACGGAAGGAAGCTGGTCACTGTCTCCGACCATAATAAGCCTGGTGCTACTGCGCATAGCCTTTAAAAGCGAGTACATAAGAAACAAATCTACCATACTCATTTCATCCACTATCACGACATCACAATCAAGCGGATTTTCCTCATTACGTGCAAACTTCATATTCTCCTCGTCGTCGGAATATCCCGATTCCAAGAGTCTGTGTATCGTCTTGGCCTCGATTTCGCAAAGCTCGGACATTCTTTTGGCTGCGCGTCCTGTCGGTGCGGCAAGTACAACCTTTTTGCCCAGCTCGTCCATCACGCGTATAATCGTGTTTATAATAGTCGTTTTCCCCGTACCGGGGCCGCCTGTTATTACCGACGCTCCATTGGAAAGGGCGCAAACAACAGCGCTTTTTTGAAGCTCTTCAAGCGTAATTCCCTGTTCCTTTTCGGCACGGCTTATTAATTGAAGCGTAGTGTCACTTAGCTTTTCGCCTTCCATTTTGGCTATCTGCAAAAGCTTTTGCGATACATACTTTTCCGCATCGTACAAATCCGAAAGGTATATCCTTTCTTCCCCGTTATTATCGCGCTCGTTTTTGAGCTTGCTTTCAAAAATCATTCTCTCTGTCGCGTTTTCCGCTTCATCTATATGCACCGACAAAAAGCGGCACACCTCGTCTGAAAGCACACTCTTTGGAAGGTAAGTGTGTCCGCTGAGCATAGCGTTAGACAAAGTATGCGCCACCGCCGCCTCTACACGTACGGGCGAGTTCGCCCCAAAGCCCATTTCAAGCGCGATTTTGTCCGCCGTCTTAAAGCCTATGCTGTAAACAGTCTCTGCAAGAACGTATGGGTTGGCCTTTACCTTGTCGATAGACATTGTTCCGTACCTTTTAAACACCTTTACCGCGCTTTGCGGAGTGATGCCAAACTTTTGCAAAAACATAACAACACTTCTAAGGCCCTGTTGCTTTCTGTAATCGTCGCCTATCTCCAAGGCGCGCTTTTTGGATATGCCCTGAATCTTCGCAAGCTTCTCAGGCTCGTTTTCTATGACATTTAGGGTGTCTTCGCCGAACATATCTACAATTTTTTGCGCAGTGGCAGCCCTTACGCCCTTTATGCAGCCTCCTGAGAGGTATTTTAAAATATCGCCAACCTCGGAGGGCATATTCTTTTCGTAAAACTCTACCTTAAACTGCGGGCCATAGTCCTGATGGAAGGTCCAGCTTCCCGAAAGCGAGACTTTCTCGCCCTCGGAAATATACGGCATATAGCCCACAGCCGTAAGGGTCTGCTCCTCCGTCTCTACCTCGCACACGGCATAGCCGTTTTGAGAATTACTGTATATAATTTCAACTACAAGTCCTGTAATTTTTTCGTTTTGTGAATTCTCGAACATAATCTAACGTTCCTCACTATGTAAAAAATCAACATACTCCCCAAGCGTTAACGGTTTTAGCTGCAAATACTTTTCACTAAGCCGTCTTAAAACCTCGCCTGTTTCGCAGTCAAGAGCGTCGGTTACAACATAGGTCGTTCCCCCCTCTGTCGAGAGAAGTGTGTTTCTGACAACCGACTCTATGTTTTTCTCGTCGCTTTTAACCCTGACAACAACGTGATAGTCGCACTCGGTACTCTTCCAGTCTATATAAACAAACCTTATGAACTCAACAAGTCCAAAAATCCCGAAAAACGCGAGCATTGACCACATTATTATCTCTAACATAAATTATATCACCTCACTACAAATTATGCGAGTGGGGTGATATTTTGTTACAATATGAAGTTATAAAACCTTGCTTAAAAAGCCTTTTGTTCTTGGGTTTTGAGGGTTTGTGAAAATCTCGTCCGGTGTTCCCTCTTCAACAATCTCCCCGCTGTCCATAAATATTACTCTGTCTGCAACCTCACGCGCAAAGCCCATCTCGTGAGTAACTACAACCATGGTCATTCCCTCTTTTGCGAGCTGTTTCATAACGTCCAAAACCTCGCCGACCATCTCGGGGTCCAACGCAGAGGTAGGCTCGTCGAAAAGCATTACCTCAGGATTCATACAAAGGGCGCGCACAATAGCCACACGCTGCTTCTGGCCGCCTGAAAGCTGGGACGGATAAGAATCTGCCCTGTCTTCAAGACCAACACGCTTTAAAAGCTCCTTTGCTTTTGACTCTGCCTCTTCCTTTGGCATCTTCAAAAGCTTGACTGGTGCTACCGTCATATTTTTAAGTATTGTCATATTAGGAAACAGGTTAAAGTGCTGGAACACCATCCCCATCTTTTGTCTGTGTCTGTTAATGTCGATTTTAGGGTTTGTAATGTCTACGCCTTCGAATATGATTTCTCCGCTGGTTGGAAGCTCGAGCAGATTCAAAGACCTAAGGTACGTGGACTTTCCGCTTCCGGAAGGGCCGATTACAACGACAACCTCGCCCTTTTTAATCTGTGTGTTTATTCCGTTTAGGGCCTTTATCTCTCCGCCGAGATAGAACTTGCAAAGGTTATTGGTGGTAATAATGTAATTATCTTTCACTCTTGCGAAGCCTCCTCTCTATCCTTCCTACAAGCCATGTGAGGAACATAACTATAAGCAAATAGCCAAGCGCAACAGCCAAAAGAGGCATAAACGCCGTAAAGGTACGACCCCTTATAATGTCTCCGCCTTTTGTAAGGTCTTTAATTCCTACATAGCCTGCAACAGAGGTCTCTTTTAAAAGAGCGATAAATTCGTTTAGAAGCGTAGGCAAAACGCTTTTGAAAACCTGTGGGATGATTATGTAAATCATAGTCTGCACATAGTTAAAACCAAGCGAACGGCCCGCCTCGAACTGACCGTCGTCGATGGACATAATACCGCCACGCAAAATTTCAGCAACGTACGCGCCAGAGTTAATACCAAAGGCTATCGAGCCTACGAGCACGCCGTTGTCGGACGAAGCGAAAATTATGAAGTACATTATCATAAGCTGTACAACAACAGGTGTGCCACGGATTACTGTAAGGTACACCTTACAAACCGAGTTAAAAAACGCCAAAAGGTAATAGCCCGCAGTCTTTCTCCTCGACATCGACTCCTTGTTCTTGTCGAAGGTAGAACGCACCATAGCTACTACTACACCGATTATTATACCGATTATGACGGCAAACAACGAAATTTCAATAGTGGACAAAAGACCGTTTGCCAGATACTTCCACCTTGAATCTTCGATAAAATTTAAAATAAACTGCTCCTTTAAGGTCAAAAAAACATCTCCCTTCGCCTGTACCGAGTAAAGTGCAAGCAGACCTTGCTTCTTTAAAAAAGGGCACCGGGGTTATCCGATGCCCTGCAAAAACTATTATTCAGCTGAAATGTACTTGTCAACGATTGACTTAACTGTACCGTCTGCTATAAGCTCGTTTAGAGCTTTGTTGATTTTCTCTGTAAGCTCTTTGTTTTCCTTTGAAATACAGATTGCGTAGTTTTCAGTAACGTACTCTGTATCCAAAATTACAAGACCTTCGTTGTTAGCAACGTAAGACTTAGCCGGTTCGTTATCAATGATAACGCACTCAACCTTGTCGCTTACCAATGCTGCAACAGCGTCTGTACCCTTGTTAAAAGGTGATACAAATTCATCGCCGTAGTCGTCTGATGCATAGATG
>JAZREA010000004.1:0-21908 GCA_045660545.1 Clostridia bacterium
TTAATGAGAGCGCAAACAACGACGGCAAATAGCGGAGGTAAGACGTGAACATAGTAAAGATACCTGACCAGATAATCAATGGCAAGCTTCGTCCCCTTGATTTAAAAAAGGTTGACGCTATTGCCCTACACCACATGGCGATCGACGCGGACGTTAAGAGCATTGAAAGGATGCATATAAGCCAGGGATGGGACGCGATAGGATATAATTTTTGGGTCTCGTTTGACGGGACTGTTTACGAGGGCAGAGGCTTTAACCTGGGCGCAGGGGTGGAAAACCAAAACGGCCATATAATTTCAATCGGCTTTCAGGGAGATTACCACACTAACCCCAAAACAATGCCAGACGCGCAGTTTAACGCCGGGGTGGATATAATCAAATACATTCTTGAAAGAGTGCCTTCGATAAAACAAATCGGCGGACACAAAGACTATATGCCAACAGCGTGCCCGGGACAGTATTTCCCACTTGAAGAGATGAAAACTTTACAGAAAAGAGGTAACGAAGAAATGATTTACTATGATTGCACAGAGGCTTGTCCCGAATGGTCGAGACCTTATGTGAATAAGGCGCTTGAAATGGGATACATAAAAGGTGATTCGCTGGGCAGACTGCGCCTTACAGACGACCGTATATGGTGTCTCGTTGTAATGATGAGAGTAAACGGAATAATGGGATAAAATAAAAGGGCAACATCTTTTAGATGTTGCCTTAAATTGTATATGGAGGGATGAAAATGAGCTGGGGAGATATGACTCTTAATGATTTATATACAGTAAGAGATAACAAAGAGGGCTACGGCAACACTACCGACAAAGCAGCCCAAGATGCATATAACACAAGCAACAGAAACATAAGAGCTGGATACGGTATAAGCGAAAGCGATGATATTTCGCTTGGAGAGCTTAATAAATATATAGCGGCGGCAGAAAGACAGGAGCAAAAGTATGGACTGCTGACAAACATAACGGCACAAGCTAACAAAGCCGACGAAAGAGCGAAAGCGCTGGCTGATGCAATCAGGAACTTCCGGTATGACCCGAATAGCGACCCTGCATACAAAAGCTATGTTGATATGTATAACAGACAAGGTGCAAGTGCTGCAAAAAGTACGCTTAATGAGTTGAACTCAGCAAGTATGGGCAGAAACAACAGCTTTTCTTCTGCTGCTACGGCACAGGTACAACAGGCATACGCGCAAAAGGCCACAGAAATAATACCTACTCTTGCAGAGCAGGCGTACAATAAGCTTTTGCAACAGTACAACATTGCCAGGGATATGGCTGATAATACGTGGAATAAGCAGTTGCAGGCTTATCAGACTTTAGCAAGCGACGAAGCGCAGAATATTGTGAACGAAGGGAACAAAATAAACAATCAGGCAGCACAAAAGGAATTGAATGTCTTGGGTGAAAGATTAGCTATTGACCTTGAAAACGGCAGGTTGCAGAATATTCAGCTTACATTAGCTAATGAAAATATGACCTACGAAAAAAAAATAAAGGCTATTGCAACCGAAATACAAGAAAAGTATGGTTTGCCTATGGCGGAGGCCGAATATCAAGCCCAACTGATTGCGAATCAAAAAAAACTAAAAATGTAAACGGTGGTGGTTCTCTTGCAGATACTTGGGCAAAAAGACTCAACGACAACATTTCAAACCAATACGGTAACGACTTTACCGCACTAATTCCCAATGGCGATGGAACTTATACAAAGGGTAATGTAGATGCAGATTATATTATTTTGGAAATTATGAATTCGAGCGATTTGTCGGAAGAGGAACAATTAGGGTTGTTAAGTGTTTTTGGTATTACTGACGAACAAATAAATACAGTATTAAAAGATAGTCATTATAGATAATGGGGGGTGAATACTATGGCGACACAATTGAATTTGGATGCAAGACGGGTTCTTCAAAACAGGTTAAAGGAAAATGGATATGTTGAAAAAACAACCACAACCCAACCTGTTGTGTCGACTGTGGCAAACGAGGAAAATGACCTGTACAAAAGATATAATATTAACCCCGACAATTTTGGTCTCAGTGAGTTTTATAAATGGTTAGATGACAATAACATGCAAGTGTATGATTACAAGACTGGGAGTTATGGGCCGAAAGTAGAGGGTGGATTCTTAGGTATTGGCGGCAAGACGCTTGCGACAGAACAGCAAATAAAGGATGCGGACGCGCTATATGAAAGCATAACAAACAAAATGCGTAACCCTGACCCTGCGGGCTCTTTGAAATATCTTGGCAAACAGGTCGTACAACATTTGGACAACTCGACAGATTCTGTACCTAATACGATTGATGCGTTATTTGCGACAGCTGCAAATAATGAAGCAAAAATGTATGAGCGTATGAGAGATGTTATAGTAAGTAATGGCGCAACGTCTCCCAAGTGGCTTGATGAACAAATAGAAAGCTCCAAAGAGTTTGCCAAAAAGGAAACGGAATATGCCGTTGCTATGGCTAACGAAAGAAATAAAGAAAATGCTGCAGAACTTGAAAAAATAGAACAAGAACACTCGAATCTTCCGGAAACATTTAAAGCACCCGCTCGTTTTATAGGACAAGCTGCCGAAATGGCACCGCAAGTCGCATTAACTGCGGTAGCACCCATATATGGAACGGCTTATCTTGGTGGAACTGTCTACGGAAACAGCTATGTAGATGCCATAAACGACGGTGCGTCAGCAGATGAAGCAAGTATTACCGCTCTAACATCGGCTGCGTTGGAGATGGCTATAGAAAAGCTTGGCGGTAATAAGATGTTTGGCGGTAAAACGCTGACGGATAATATAATGGATAAAGTAACGAACAGACTTGTTAAAAACAAGACTGCCCAAAAATTTGTTAGATTCTTACTCGAAACAAATGCGGAAGGCACAGAAGAGGTTTTAAGCGCTGTATTACAGCCTTTTATCAAACAGCTCGCATATAAGGGTAAGTATGACGCACCGACAATAGACGAACTTGCGGAGAACTATTTGGGTGGAGCTGTAGGCTCTGCAGTGTGGAGCGGAATGGGAAAGGCAGTTAACTTTGGGAGCACATCTTCTTTAGGTAAGGATATAAAAAATTCTAAAGATGCTAATGTGGTCATAGACAGAGCTATTGAATACGGAATAAACAGTGCTGATGATAAAACAAAAAAGCTCGCTACAAAGGTGTATTCGCAGAGGGAAAACGGCTTAGAGGGCATATCCAACAGGGATTTAGGAGCTTTGGTAAGGGACGCTTTTGAAAACAAGTACAATGTGTTTACAGGTGAAAACATTGTTGAAGAAACACCCGAACCCAAGTTGACATTTGGAGAAAAGGTAAAGGCTACAGTAGGTTTTGTGGGCGATATGTTTAAGGACGGAAAAGAGCAAACGATAAATGCTCCTCGTGTGCCTTCTACAGAGGGGTCCTCGTTAAACGCACCAACAGTGGCGGAAATGCAAAAAAAAGCACCTGTGTCAACAGAGGGAAGCGTAAATGCCCCTGTAAAAAGCACAGATGTACAAAGCGCCATTGAAAGAATAACAAACGGAACGGCAACAAATAAGGACTATGATTTGTTCAAGCCTGTAAACGCCAAAAACAGACAGATGTTTGAAGATGTAACAGGAGTTAAGCTACCTGCCACAAATTCGGAAACAAGGAAGTATTTAAGAGGATATACAGAAAATTCTGAAAAAAATACGGCAGATTTACCCTTTAATGAACAACAAAATATATTAGAAAACGGTTTGCCTTTTTCTGAAAGAAATGGTATAATAAATTACAGAGCAGATAATACTGATTATATTCTTAATCGCGACCCTATTTCCGAAAGTGAAGCTGAGGTTTTGCGTCAAACTGTTTATGCAGAAAATCCTGAAATACCTGATGTCATTAAGCAAATCGATGATTATGCTAAAAACAATAACACTTCCCTTATTAACACTCCCGAAAGAACAGAATATCGTTTAGCAAAAGCAAAGGAATATTACGAAACCTTTGAAGCTAAAAGCAAATACAGAAAAGCAGTTATAATTATTGGTCCTCCGGCGGCAGGCAAATCAACTATTGCAAATCAATTTCAGCAAGAGTTGGGTGCTATTATTCTTGATAGTGATATAATCAAAGAAGGTGACGCAGACGCTGATTTTAAGGGAATCCCTGAATACAATAACGGTATAGGTGTGCAAGCTGTTCACAATGAAAGTAGTGATATAGCAGATGATATATTAGATAATTATATTTTAAGTAATGGTGATAATCTGGTATATCCAAAGCTTGGCAGCAAGGTAGAGAGTATAACAAAAATTATAGATAAGCTTAAAGGCAATGGTTATAAAATAACGCTTGTATTAAATGACTTGCCTGTTGAAAAAGCACTTGACAGAAGCGTAAGCAGGTATAAATCCACAGGAAGGCTTGTTTCGCCCGAGATTATTTTAGAATGTGGATACAATCCGGTGGAGACGTATAATAAAATAAAAGAAATGGGGTTATGTGATGGATATGAAGTATACAGCAACGATGTCGAATTTGGACAACAGCCAATCCTCATCGAAAAAACGAACATTAACGAAGGAAGAATTGGACGAACTGAAAGAAATTGGCAAAAGAGCGATACAAGTTTGGGAGTCAGCAGAAGACCCGGATTCACCAATTATGAGACAGATGAGGGAAGCAAGGGAACAATATCGGAAAGAACATCCGGGGAAATATTAAGTGCAGACGGAGGTGTACAGAGTGAACGAAGAAATGATGGTAACGGTAGTGGACGAGCATGGGGTGAGGTTGAGAGTGCCGGCAAGCAAAGCACATCTGTATCAAGCTGGAGACAGCTCGGAAACAGGCGAATCAATGAGCTTATTCGAATATCTGATGAAGCACGACCCCAAAATAAAGAAGCTGTTGGAAGAGCAGGGGAAAAAGTAACCTGGAACTCTGTTACAAACAACGGACCAAAAAGCGATGCGGAAATATTTATTGAAAATGAGGCACAAAAGTACGGCCTAGAGGTTGAATACGCAACAGGCCTTACGGTTACATCAAAGGATGGCAAGGTAACGCATCCTGTCGCCTTTGCAAGAGGGAACAATATTGTTCTTTCCGACAGGGCAACTTTTAAAGATGCATTACACGAGATTGTACACCACATACGAAAGACCAATCCACGTAAGTATAATGCAATTAAGGCGTATATTGCGGAGAATATGGACACAAACATTTACAACGCAATATTAGAAACATACATATATAAGTACAGCCAAATTTACGGCTTTGGCGATCTTGACCAAATGAGCGAGAGAGACAGAGCGAGAGCTATGGACATCATAGAGGAAGAGATGGTCTGCGACATATCTGCACATAACAAAATCGGCAACGGGGTACCATTGGCAAACCAGGCAGAGTTTACACATCTTGTTGATGAGTTGTTTGATACCGAAAAGGAAACAATCAGTTATACACCTTCAAACAGTCAAACGAATGTTAAAAGTTCAAAATCTCCTGTTGCAGACTTTATGAAAAAGCTTGACTTTATGCCGTTGCCAAAGACCAAAAACGGCAATGTTAAAAGGAATATTACGCAAACAGCGGCAACAGAGCTTCTGGATATATTCAACGAGTATGCACAAACGGGAGAAATAAACAGAGATAAAGCACAAGCGTTGTTTGATATGCTTTATAATTCATCCGTGGTTGAGAGTGTGGAAAACTTTGACGAGGCAGCAGACTACATAAAGTCTGCAAAGATTTATGTTTCACCCGAGAACAAAGGCGCAATACCCGACTTTAACAAATTCAGGCAGAGTATGTTTAAAAAGCTTGACATCACAACCGACAACGAAAAAGGCGGTATAAGCATTGATGAATTCTTTGAAGGATTTATATCCTCGTTTCCCGGTATGGTGGATGAAACATTAACACGCCCTGCGGACCGCTTGCAAGCGTTGGCGGATTTTGTGACAGACGCAAAGACCAAACAAACACAGGCGCTTGACGATTACTTCGGAGAAGGTGCAGAAAGCGCAAAAGAGCAGATGCAGGAAATGTTTAACGAAGAGCTTGATGCGTTTGTTAAGGGTAATGAGATAAGGTATAGTGCGGGCGAACAAGGAACTGATATTCAAGGAAGTTTGAGTGATGAAGTTCTTAGCTTGTTAAAGGTAAATAAAGTTAAGATGAAGAATTTTCCATCTTATAAAACAAGTAAAAGTGATGCTCACGAAAATGCAACCAGATGGGCGTATCAAGATGATGTTGAATCAGGAGCGCAAACAATTGCTTTCTACCACGACAAATGCTATTTGATTGAGAAATTTGCGGGTTTGGATTTTGGTTATCAGATTTGTGGCACAATAAGATATAGTGATTATCAAAGAATCATCAAAGGAGTTAAGAAAAATGACACCAATAAAAATGGACAGCCCACAGTACGAACAACTATTGACATTAGTAAACGCAATAAACAGGGAAATTCCACTAAAAGAGGGGAATATGGTACTTATGGTGATGCAACTGAGTACAGAAGAGAAAGTGGAACAGTTTATGGAATGGTTGGAAACAAAAATGGTGAAAGGCAAACTGCAAACAACGGAAAACGAAATAATGAATCAGACGGCAAAGATAGGGAAATTGATAGCACGATAGATATTCGATATTCCACAGGTACGACCGAAAAAACAGCTGACCATTCAAGAGAAGAGTTAAGCGAACGTGAGGAGATAAGGTATAGCGCAGGTAATGATAATTCTGAACAGTTTGGGGTAATGTGGACTATTGCTGAAGGAGTAGCAACGAGCCAAGATGTAGCTGAATTTTATCATTTAATTGGAGAATGCGAGAAGGGAACCTACAAACCTATACAGACCGATGAGGGAGATTTGTTTGAGACAACAAATAAATTGTTTTATGCGGACAGCAATTATTTGAAGCCAACCGTAAATAAAATAATTGGATTTAACACCAAAAACTATGGAGTGTTAAATTTATTAAAGGATGTGTATATAGAAAATGCAAGAACGGGAATTGACAGCAAAGCAAACTGTGAGATTATTGAGGCTATGCAGGGAGAAGGGATTGTCTCATCAAGAGATTTTAGAGACAGTGCGACCTTTACAACAAGGCAAAACAGTGGAAGAAATAGAACAGATAGCGGAAAGTATAATTCGTCAGATGACATAAAATATTCTATCGACACATTAGAAAAAACAACCGACTATTATACTCAAAGATACGCTGAACTGCTTGAAGAATACGGCGCAATCAAAAAGGGCGCACAGCCGAGGGTTGAAGAATCCAAAACACCAAAGCAGTCAAGCCCCAACAAGTATGTAAGTCATTATGCGAGAACAATGTCGGAATCGGGATTGATGCCTGATGAAATGCAAGACGATTTTACAAAGATGATTGTTGATGGGACAATGTCTCACGAGGTATTTACCGACAAAATGGCTGAAAAGGGAGCAGAGGCAAGGATAGCGTATAATGGGTATGATGATAGCGTAAACGAATTTCATGAACATGTAAAATCGGGCAGGGTAAACAAGGAGGATATAGCTTTAGGACAGATGCTTTTCAACCTTGCCTGTCAAAATAAAAATGTAGAATTGGCAAAACAGCTTGCAGTAGATTTGTCTTTGGCGGCAACGCAATTTGGACAAAATGTGCAGGCTTTTTCTATGCTCAAAAGGATGTCGCCTGACGGCCAGCTTTATTACCTTGAAAAGTCGGTTGAAAAAATCAACAGAGAATTACTTGACAAATTTAAAGGCGATTTCAAGGAAATAAAAATTGACCCCAAGCTGGAAGAAGATTTGATTAATTCACAAACACAGGAAGAAACAGACAATGCAGTACACGCCATTGAAAAGAATATAGGTGAGCAGATACCTGCAGATTTTGCAGATAAGTGGAATGCATGGCGTTATCTTTCTATGCTTGGTAACACGAGAACACATTTTAGAAACATATTGGGTAATGCGGCTTTTGTTCCTGCACGAAAAGTAAAAAATCTTATCGGCGCAGGGATTGAAAAAGCTTTGCCAAAGGCACAAAGAACTAAATCGGTTACCAAAACTGCTGACAGTAAAGACTTTGCGGCAAAAGACTGGGAATTTATGGCCGATATTGTAAAGGGCTATGAAGGCAAATACGATACAAAAAGAAACGTTGAGTCACATAGAACTATATTTAAAACAAAGTGGCTTGAGGTTTTGAGAAAATTTAACCTTAGTTCTCTTGAAGCTGAAGATGCTTGGTTTTTGAAAGGAGCATACAAAGATGCTTTTGCACAAGCTATGTCCGCAAGAGGATTAACGTCGGAATTTCTTAATAGCGGGACAAAAGAAGCTAACGAACAATTGGAAAGCTTGAGAAACTATGCGATAAACGAAGCTCAAAGAGCTACATACAGAGACCTTAATGCATTTTCTGAATTTGTCAGCAAACTGGGTTATAAAGGCGATGGTGCAGTGGGGAAAGCATTCGATAAACTTCTTGAAGGTGCATTGCCGTTTAAAGCGACACCTGCAAACATACTTGTCCGTGGTGTAGAGTATTCGCCTATAGGTTTGGCAAAAGGATTAGTTGATTTGTCCGGAAACGTAAAAAACGGCAAAATGTCTGCAAGTAAGGCTATTGACGAGATTTCAAGTGGGCTTGTTGGTACGGCAATTGTAGCATTTGGATATTTGATGTGTAAAATGGGTGTCTTGGTGGTTGAACCTGATGAGGATGACGAAGTTTCGGGATACAAGAAAATGCTTGGAAGTCAAAATTATGCCTTGAAATTTGGTGACAACACATACACGATAGATTGGATGGCTCCTGCGGCATTACCTTTGTTTGTGGGTGCTGAACTGTTTAATACAGTTGATAATACTGAAAAAGTATCATTTACAGCTTTGTGTGATTCACTGACAAGGATATCTGAACCTGCATTTGAGCTATCCTGTTTGAGTGGGATTCAAAATGCTTTGGAGTCTATACGGTATGCAGAAAAAGACGAAATTGTATTTGAACTTTTGGGCAGTTTGGCAACAAGCTATATCCAGCAAGCCTTGCCTACTATCGGTAGCCAGCTTGCTAGGTCCATCGATAATACAAAGCGCAATGCCTACTACAAGGATAAAAACAGTAATATGCCCGAGTTTTTAAACACCTTTATACAACAAGCCGCTGCCAAAATACCCGGAGCGACATATTTATTACCCGAAAAGGTAGACCGTTGGGGAAGAACAGAAAAGTATGGCGGTCTGCCTGAAAGGGTATTAGAAAACTTCGTTTCGCCCGGATATTATTCTAACGACAAATCAACAATTACGGACAAAAAACTTATGGAGTTGTATAAAAAAACAGGCGACGCATCTGTTTTGCCTGATGTTGCTGACAAGAGTTTTATGGTTGATGGTGAAAGAGAATACCTTTCCACAGAAGAATATGTAGAATATTCAAAAACAAGAGGCTCTTTGGCTTATGAATATATCACTAAGTTTATGACAGAACTTGGCACAAATACACTTGATAATGCGACAAAGGTAAATGTTATTAAAGGTATTTATGGGTATGCTAATGCAAAAGCAAAGTCAGAAGTAAGTAATTATGTGATGGATAGCCAGTACCAGAAGGTAGAAAAAGCAAAGAGGCAAGGAATATCGCCAGAACAATATTTTGTGGCATACTATTGTTCAAAAGATATTGCAGGCGACAAAAACAGCAAAGGAACAACAATTAAATATACAACGGCACGAAATCAAATGCGGGCTATAAAAAAGAATGTGAAAGGACTTTCTGAAAAAAGGTTGTATAAGCTTTTGGAGATTATGGGCTATTCGGAAAACGAGATAAAATTTTACAAGTATAACCTACCGCGCAAAAATTAAAAAGGGGGAGCGTATGCTCCCCTGTTTTTTATGCTTTTTTTAATTCTAAATTCAATTTATCAGCAAGCATTGCTATAAACTCGCTATTTGTAGGTTTTGGACTGTTAAAATCAATTGATGTACCAAACAACTTTGCAAAGGCTTCTTTATCGCCTCTTTTCCAAGCTGTTTCAATGGCGTGTCTGATATTCCTTTCAATCTTGCTTGATGTTGATGAGTATTTTTTCGCTAAAGCAGGGTAAAGTTCCTTTGTTATAGCGTATATTAGGTTTCTGTTTTCCATAACCATTGCTATTGAAGTCCGTAAATACGGATAGCCTTTTAGGTTGGCATGCACACCCAACGAGCATATTGCCGATGTTATAAGCTCTTCTTTATTTCCAATCTCGTCCCTTTCCTCCTGGTTTCTCACCGCCATTATGCACCGTTCCACCATTTCGTCAATGTCGCACTTCCTTGACATAATATATTGTGCGCCAAGTTTATATGATTCCCTTAAATACATTTCCGAAGGTGCGGCGCTTATCATTATTACTTTTGGACGTAAATGCTTTTCAAAACTCAGAAGGTGCTTTAACACACCTAATCCGTCCATATCCGGCATTACGTTATCTAACAGAATAACATCCGGCCGCAGTGACCTTATAACTTGCAATGCAGATATACCGTCAAATGCTGCTCCGCAATATTCAATATCTGTTCTCATTCTGACATAATCTTTTACAAGGCTGCAAAACTCTTTGTTATCATCCACTACCATCAATTTAACTTTTTCCATACTTAAAACTCCTTTGTTGCTTAAATTTCAATGTCGTTAAGTATATCATTATTAATTCTATGAAATAGGTTATAAGTTAAATTAAGTAGTATTAGTTATGTCTCGTTCATTCTTCATATTAACAACTCCTTATCGTTTTTTAATAATGTATAAGAATTTGTCGAAATGAATTACGAAACACACAAAAAGCTGACTACACTTTGACTACACTTTTTACACATAATTAAACATTATTAAGTATAAATAAAAATGTTTTAAGAACGAAAAAAGCCTTGTAAATACTGAATTTGTCAGTAAATACAAGGCTTTCTTTGTTGGTGCACCATCAGGGATTCGAACCCGGGACACCCTGATTAAGAGTCAGGTGCTCTACCAACTGAGCTAATGGTGCATATCGTGCTCTTTTCAAGCACGAGTTATATTTTAGCATAGTGTTTGTGATTTGTCAATAGCTTTTTTGAAAAAATTTGTAAATTTAAGGCTGTTGTGTGGTTATCTCTTTTTTAGCCTTAGGAACGGGCAGTTTTATTATAACCTCGGTGCCTTTTTGATATTCACTGTTGATTGTAATCGTTCCGCCGTGTAGGTTTACAATTTCGTAAGCAATAGCAAGGCCAAGGCCTGTGCCGCCCTTTTCTCTTGAACGTGCCTTGTCAACACGGTAGAATCTTTCGAATATGTGCGGCAGGTCTTTTTCGGGGATGCCGACGCCGTTGTCTTTGATTTTAATATATATCTCGTTGTAGACACGGCCGGTAAAGACTTCGACCTTTCCACCTTCGCCTGTGTATTTGATGGAGTTGGATATGATGTTTGTAACCACCTGCTCTATGCGGTCCGCGTCGGCGTGAAGCATAGGCGTCTTTATAAGGGGAATATATGTAAGCTCCAGCTTGTTGTCGCTTGCCTGGAACTTCATCTTTGTAACTACGTCGGTTACAAGGTCTTCTAAGTGGAACTTGGTTTTCATAATTGCAATTTTGTTGCTGTCAAAGCTGCTTAGTGTCAACAGCTCTTTTACGATTCTTGTCATTCTGTCGACTTCTCGTATAATTACGCTTAAAAAGTGCTTTTCTTCCTGATTCTCTGAGCTTTCCGAAAGCGTTTCTGCATAAGTTTTAATCGTTGTAAGAGGAGTCTTTAACTCGTGCGAAACGTTCGCGACAAACTCACGTCTTGAAAGCTCGAGCCTCTGGCTTTCCGTAACGTCCTGAATAACCACGACAACTCCGTCCGACTTTTCGTCGTCAACTTTAAAGGAGGCAAAGTACGCCTTGAAGAACTTTCCGTTGATGCTGAGGTCTTTGCTTGTGGTTTCAAAGTGGTCAAGATATAGTATTTCTGCCAGGCATACCTCTACGCCGTAGTTTTCAAAATATTTATCAAACATTATTGTATTTACGTCGTCCTCCGTAATGCCGAGCATAGACTTGGCCTCGGGGTTGATAAACATAATGTGCTGGTCGTTGCCAAAGGCGATGACCCCGTCGTTCATGTTACGAAGAACTGTCTCGAGCTTTATCTTTTCGAGGTAAATTTCGTCCATAGACGACTTGATAACCGACGCCATATGGTTAAATGTCTTGGCAAGCTTACCTATCTCGTCGTTGGAGTTAACGCTGATTTTTGTGTCGTAGCGCCCGCGTGCGAGAGCCTCGGCCTTTTTGGTAAGATGCATAATCGGCCTTGTAATAGTCTTTGACATAATGTAGCCGAGCAAAAGAAGGATAACGATACCAATAAGCAGCGCCTCTGCCACAATAACCAGCATAGAATGTGTGATGTCCAAAAGCTCTGTCTTTGTATCGTATATGTATATTATGTGGTCGGAAAGAGGGTATGCGTAGTCGATAAAGTCCTTGTCGCTGTAAACGATGTTGCCTACCTTGCCCGCCATCGCAGCTATGATGTTTTCGGTTTTCTTGGTTGAAGTAAGGTTGGTGTCCGAGCCGCCTAAAATCTCCGCGTTATCCTTGTTTAGTATATACCAGCTTCTGTTTGAGTTGATACCCATTCTGCCTGAATACGCGTTAAGCGTGTTGCTGAGCGCGCTTATTGTGTCGGCATTTTTTTCGGCATCTTTTAAGCTCTTGGTTAGCTCGTCGGAAAACGCAAGGGTTATTTCCTGCTCAAAGCTGTTTAAGTAAAAGGCGGAAATTCTGCTGTTCATAAACATTCCAAACACCATCATTATAGCCAGAAACACGAGCAAAAACATCGTAACTATTTTCCATTGTACTGACGATTTAAACATAATTTCAGTCCTTTAACTTCGTTTCTAATTCAGCCTTTAATTTTGTAAGAGCTTTTGCTCTGTGGCTGATTTTGTTCTTTTCCTCAGGCGATATTTCTGCCGACGTAAGTCCGCCGTACTCAGGAAGGCAAAATATCGAGTCGTAGCCAAAGCCGTTTTCGCCTCTCATTTCGGTGCCTATTTGTCCGTGGAATTCGCCACTTACGCAAATTTCCTCGCCGTTTGGAAAAACTGCTGCCATAGCGCAGACGAACTTGGCGTTTTTGTTCTCTTTATCTTTCATCTTTTCGAGCACCAAAAGGTTGTTTGCGATGTCGTTTCCGTGGACACCGGAATATCTTGCGGAGTACACGCCCGGCTCTCCGTCCAGAGCTTCGACAGAAAGACCGCTGTCGTCCGCGATAGTAATTTCGCTACAAAGCTTCATAACCTCTCTTGCTTTTTTAAGCGCGTTGCCCTCGAATGTATCGGCGTCTTCTTCGACATCGGTGTCTATACCTATGTCTTCCATAGAGAGTATTTCGTATCGCTCGTCAGACAAAATTGATTTTATTTCCCGTATTTTGCCCTTGTTTTTTGTCGCAACAATAATCTTCATAGCGTTCTCCTTTGTGGTACTTATTTTAACAGCGAAAGCGCCTGGTTTATATTCTTAATCGGTATAATTTCGGCACTTTTTGATGATATCTTTTTGTTGTTTGCGTATGGAATGAGTATTCGTTTGAATCCCATTTTCTCTGCCTCTGTAATACGCTTGTCAATGGCGGTTACAGAGCGGATTTCTCCGGTTAGCCCAAGCTCTCCGACCGCAACAGTATCGGACGGAATGACAAAGTCAAGAGCACTCGACGCAATCGCAAGAGCAACGCCCATGTCAACTGCCGGCTCGTCAAGTCGCATTCCTCCCGCAACGTTTAAATATATATCCTGAGCAGAAAGGTGGATTTTCGCCTGCTTTTCTAAAACGGCTATTATTAATGAAAGCTTGTTGTAGTCAATTCCTGACGCAGTTCTTCGCGGAGAAGGATAATTTGTCTTTGCGGTAAGAGCCTGAATCTCTGCGAGCATCGGTCTTGTCCCTTCAAGCGCACAGGTAACAGCCGTTCCGCTT
This sequence comes from Clostridia bacterium, assembly GCA_045660545.1. Classification (GTDB taxonomy): domain Bacteria; phylum Bacillota; class Clostridia; order Monoglobales; family Firm-18; genus JAZREA01. The sequence continues at coordinate 14,014 of JAZREA010000004.1, forward strand.
GCGCCCTGTGGCATTTCGGAAAGCAACATCCCCGAAGGGTTGTCTACCGGCGCAAGACCCGTTGAACACATTTCGAACACACCGATTTCGTTCGTAGAGCCAAAGCGGTTTTTAACCCCTCTTAAAATTCTGTGGAAGTGGTGGCTTTCGCCCTCGAAGTATAAAACGCAGTCCACCATATGCTCCAGTATCTTAGGCCCTGCGATGTTGCCGTCCTTTGTTATATGACCTACCAAGAATACAGAAATGCCTTTACCCTTGGCTATTTCCATCAGCCTCATAGTTACCTCGCGCACCTGGCTTACGCTTCCGGGCGCAGAGTCCACCTCAGGACAATATACAGTCTGTACAGAGTCGATGATTAAAAGGTCGGGCTTTGCCTCGTCTATGTACGAGGTGATTGAGGTAAGGTTGGTTTCAGCAAGAAGCAAGAGCTTTTGATTTTTTACGTTTAATCTGTCTGCTCTTAACTTGATTTGCTTCTGCGACTCCTCACCCGAGGCATATAATATAGTAGATTTGCAGTTAACAGTTTCACACATTTGAAGCAAAAGCGTGGATTTGCCTATTCCCGGGTCGCCTCCCACAAGAATCATGGAGCCTTTTACAATTCCTCCGCCCAAAACACGGTCGAGCTCCGAAATGCCCGTTGAAACACGTTCTTCGTCCGAAAGCTCGATTTCACAAAGCCTTTTAGGCTTCGGGCGCTCTGTTGTTGTTACGGCCACAGAGGAGGAAGACTTGGCTTTTGAGACCTTTTGCTCTATCATAGTGTTCCATGCTCCGCATGCCATACACTTTCCTGTCCATTTTGAGGATTCGTTTCCGCACTCGCTGCAGAAAAATACAATTTTCTCTTTCATTATTAACCCTCTTTTCAATTATCTACCTATATTTTACAATATTTTTTTGTATTTGTCTATCGTATTAAAAAATTTTAGAAAAATAGAAAATAGTACTTGATTTTTTTGTTTTTATGGTGTATATTATATGTCGGTAGTAGGTTTGCACAAACCTTTTACAATAAATTTGTTAATATAGCATAAATTTTAAAGTATTAATTTACGCGCAAGATTAGTTGTCCGTCCGGTTTGCAGGTTAAATGTTTTTCACCTCATTTGGGCGGTAAATTTTTGTGACGGATTTTATCCGCTGTTTTTGAAAGGAGAATTATATGACTGACGTATTATTGTGGGTTGGTTACATTGTTCAAGTTTTGTTTTTGACATTGGGCGCATATTATTTCTTAATCTCGCTTTTCGCTTTTATTCCGCGAAAGTCCAGACCGGACGTGGAGTCGCGTTTCCACGATTTTGCGTTGATTGTTGCGGCTCATAACGAGGAGCAGGTTATCGCAAATATGGTCGAGAGTCTGGTAAAGCAAGACTATCCGAAAGACAAGTACAGCATCTTTGTCATTGCCGACAACTGTACTGATAATACCGCACAGGTTGCGCGTGATGCGGGCGCAGAAGTCTTTGAAAGATTTAACGACACTCAAAGAGGTAAGGGCTACGCTCTTGAATGGATGTTCGATAAAATTTATAATATGGACAGAAAGTACGACTCTGTTATCATATTTGATGCCGATAATATAGTAAAGGAAGACTTCCTTGTTCATATTAACGAGCAGAACAACAAAGGCTTTAAGGTAGTCCAGGGCTACATAGACAGCAAAAATCCTAACGACTCCTGGGTATCATATTCGTATTCACTCGGTTTTTGGTCTACAAACAAGCTTTTCCAGCAGTCGAGATACAACCTTGGTCTTGGATGTCAGCTTTGCGGTACTGGTTTTTCCGTTGCTGTTGATGTTTTAAAAGAGATTGGCTGGGGCGCTACATGTCTTACAGAGGATATGGAGTTTACAATGAAGCTTTGTCTTAACGATATCCGCGTTGCATGGGCTTATGACGCGATTGTTTATGATGAGAAGCCTATCACTTTTGTTCAGTCGTGGAGACAGCGTGTAAGATGGATGCAGGGTCATGCTGATGTTTTCTGCCGTTTCTTTAAAAAGCTTATGAAAAAGGCGTTTTCGGAAAAGAGCATCTTCCCGCTTGACTGTGCGCTTTATCTTTTCCAGCCGATTAGAATTATTACAATGGGTGCAATTACTGTTATGGGTTGGATACAGACCGCTTTCCCTGACAGCAACATTGTCTTAAACGGCTTTGTTCCTGCACCGATTCTTATGACGTTTGTCGTTGGCCAGTTCTTCTGGTTGCCGTTCGTTATGTTCGTTGAAAAGCGTATTTCCAAAAGAACTGTTTGGGGTTACATTACCTACCTCGTTTACTCACTTACCTGGGTACCGATTACGATAGTCGGAATTGCTAAGCGTAATCAGCACGAGTGGTACCACACCCAGCATACAAGACGTATTAAAATCAGCGAAATGAAGTAATTGATATAATTAAAGCTTCCGTTTTTTAAACGGAAGCTTTATTTTTTTATTTGGTTTTATTATTCGGATTTTGAATTTTTTACAAACAGCGTAAAGGTAAAGCCTAATAACATCAAGCTTGCCCATGTCAGTATAACTGCGTTCCAGCCCAGCGAAGTCATCAAAGAGGCAAATATTATGTTAGAAAGCGAAGTAAAGGCGTAGCCTGTAAAGTCCAACACACCGTTGGCTGTTGAAACCATACCTGTTTTCCCGAGGCTTGGTATGTAACTGCTCCACATATCCGAACCGATTATGGAAGTTAGCATTATAGCAACTAAAAACGCCAATATGTTTATAAAAGGTATCTTAACAAAAAACATCACAACAAATAACAACCCTGCGGGTACGTATAACGTTCTTACCATCTTTACGTCGTTGTTTTTAAACAGACGTAAAATTGCAAGACATAAAAACGGGCATACTGCTTTTAGTAAAGACATAGCCGAGAAAATCAGCGTAGAGGCGGAAGCGTTTATTTTAAGATGTTCGGTGAGATAAGTCGGTATCCAAAAGGCTATGGACGTGTTACATATTTCCGTTATGGCCGCAATCGACATAAAGAACAAGAAGTTTTTGAGCTTAAAAACGTCGAAAAGGGCGAACTTCTTTGACTGTTTAAGCTCGTTTTGGCGTATGTAGCCCTTTTTCTCGAAACGTGTGAGTATTAAGAAGCACAAAACCGCAACCAAGAGGGTTATAACCCCCGCCACAAAGAAGAGCATCTTCCACTCAAATATAAGAGCCAGAACGCTTGTTGCAAGCGGACCGAGGAAGGTAGATATCGAAAGCCCCATACAAAACAGTCGCGAGTATTTAAGGTCCATATTTTCGGAAATCGTCTTTACAAGAGGGCCGCGCATCATTGAAAGCCCAAAGCCGAAAAGTGAAAAGCATATAATCTGTAATGCGCCAATAGAAGCAAGAGGGAAGATTATCTGCACAATTCCTGCAATAGACATACCTGTAAGCAGCATATATTTCGGCTTTATAATGTCGCCGATAAATCCGTTTATAAGCTGACCTATCGCGTAGAATAAAAAGAACAGGGAGGAAAGAAGCCCTATATATTCCTTTGTATATTCTCCGGTCAAAAGAAGCTGTGGCGTAATTACGCTTAGGATACTTCTTATGTAATATCCGGCAAAGTACGTAAGCACAGAAAGTACGCCTATTTTTAGAACATTATTAATTTGTTGTTTTTCACTGTTCATGGCAATCCCTCCGTGCCTAATTATAAATTATTAAATACGCAAAGTCAATAAAAATTGGCACTAATTATGGGCTTTTCTAAGCTCTTTTCTTTTTAGCGCGTTTTCCCATTCTTTTACTTCCTCGTCGTTTTTCAGTATAAGCTGAGGTATGCTTGTGGGGTTTTCGTTTTCATCAAGCGCAACCATGTCGATATAGGCGTTGTTGATTAAAACCCGTCTGCCGTCCAGCTTTTCTACATAGGTCTTTACGTTTACTTCCATAGAAGTATTACCCGCGTAGGTGATTTTTCCTTTTATTACGACGGTGTCATTTGCGTATGCCGCCTTTTTAAACTCCAGCTTGTCGACTGAGGCGGTTGTCACGTTTTTGCCCGAGTGCCGTCTTGCAACTACCGCCGCCACCTCGTCAATCCAGCACATCAGCTGGCCGCCAAACAGCCTGTGAAACCCGTTTATGTTAGACATGGTAAGAACATGTACTTGCTGAGCGTATGAGTCGTTTACATATTTTTTCATAATTTACCTCGTAGTATGCAATAATAATTATAGGTTTAACTGTATTTTTAGCGTTACGTGTCAAAATATACCTAAAAGGCTATGTCAATAGTTGTTGACATTTGTTGAAAAAAATGTTAAAATTTACGAGTTAATTAAGTTGAATTTTTATTTTGAAAGGTGAATTTTATGGAAAATCAAAAGCGTGGTAGTTTTACCGGTAGCATAGGCTTTGTTTTTGCCGCTGCGGGTTCTGCTGTCGGATTGGGTAACCTGTGGAGGTTTCCTTATCTTGCGGCGAAGGACGGCGGAGGCTTGTTTTTAATTGTGTACGTTTTGTTGGTGTTAACATTTGGCTTTACTCTTATGTTAACAGAGATTGCTTTGGGACGTAAAACGGGCAGCAGCTGCGCAAAGGCGTATGCCATGGCTGACAAAAGGTTTGGCTTTTTGGGCGCCTTGTCGTTTATCGTGCCGTCTATTATTTTCCCTTATTACTGCGTAATCGGCGGATGGATTACAAAGTATATGGGGGAATATTGTATCGGCAGAGGTATCAACGCAGTAGCAGATGGCTATTTTAAGACCTTTATTTCGAGCCAGTGGTCGCCGATTTTTTGGTGTGCGGTATTTTTGTTTGTAACTTCTTTGATAGTATTCTTCGGTGTTGAGAAGGGAATTGAGAAGTTCTCCAAGGCTCTTATGCCACTGCTTTGTGTAATAATTGTGTGTATAGCAATATTCACGCTAACTGTAAAAGACCCACAAAGCGGAAGAACTGCGTTAGACGGGCTTAAAATATACTTAATTCCTAACTTTGAGGGTATTACAATAGGTAAGTTCTTTAAAATTCTGCTTGACGCGATGGGACAGATATTTTTCTCTATGTCCCTGGCTATGGGTATTATGGTTACTTACGGTTCCTATTCCAAAAAGGAAAGCAACCTCGTTAAATCGGTAAACCAGATTGAAATATTCGATACATCGGTGGCACTTATTGCCGGTCTTATAATGGTTTGTGCAGTATATACCTTCCAGGGAACAGAGGGACTTAGTGCTGCGGGCCCGAGCCTTTTGTTTGTTTCGATGCCTAAGGTATTTAACGAAATGGGCTTTATAGGTAACTTTGTAGGGGCTGCGTTCTTTATCCTTGTTTGGTTTGCGGCGATTACGTCTTCGGTTTCACTTTTGGAAGCTATCGTTTCGATGATTATGGACAAGCTCGGCTGGAGCAGAAAAAAGACCACAACCATCGCCCTTGTTTTCTCCGCTTTGTTGGCAATTGTTACTTGCCTGGGATACAACGTGTGGTACTTTGAGGCTACGCTTAAAATAGGCAGCTTTAAAATATTTAGCGGTTACCAGATTTTAGATATTATGGACTTTGTTATAAACTGGTTGCTTATGCCTGTTATTGCTCTTATTACCTGTGTGCTTTTTGGCTGGTTCTGCGGAACCAAGTATATTACAGACGAGGTTAAGAGAAATGGCGAAGTCTTCAAGCGTGAGGGAATATACAATGTTATGATTAAGTATGTTGCTCCCGTTTTCCTTTTCCTCATCCTTATATCAGCTTTTGGTGTGTTTGAAAAACTATAAATATCACGATAATTCACCCCTTATTTTTCGGTTGACAAAATAAGGGGTGAATGATATAATGTACCAAAGAGGTTTTGAGAGGGGTTTTATGATGACAAATGCACTTTTTATGTTCATGATGTGTCTTATGATGTGCCGTTTTGTCGTTAAAGCCTCATTGTGAAGTATATCACATAGCATTTTAATTGCGCTGGGGCTTTTGTGTCTCAGCTTTTTTGTTGAGACACAAAGGCCTCTTAAATAAAAGGAGGTCTGTTTTTTTTATGTCTAACTATTCGATTGAAACAAAATGTGTACAAGGTGCCTATTCTCCAAAAAACGGAGAAGCCAGGGTCTTGCCTATATACCAGAGCACAACTTATAAATATGACTCATCCGAGCACTTGGGGGACCTTTTTGACCTTAAAGCAGAAGGACATATGTACAGCCGTATTTCCAACCCGACTGTCGAGTTGGTAGAAAAGAAGATTACCGATATGGAGGGAGGAGTAGGCACAGCCCTCGTTTCCTCTGGACAGGCGGCTAACTTGCTTGCTATTTTAAACATTACGTCAGCAGGCCAGAACTTTGTCAGCCTTTCGTCCATCTATGGCGGAACGGTTAATCTTTTCGCAGTTACTGTAAAGAGAATGGGTATTGAAGTTCGTTTTGCGACTCCCGATATGACGGACGAAGAGCTCGACGCTTTGTTTGATGAAAACACAAGGCTCGTCTTTGGTGAGACTGTTGCCAACCCTGCACTTACAGTTTTAGACTTTGAAAAATACGTTAACCTTGCCCATAAGCACGACGTTCCGTTTATCGTTGATAACACGTTTGCGACTCCGGTTCTTTGCAACCCGTTTGATTATGGCGTGGATATTGTTACCCATTCCACTACAAAGTATATGGACGGACACGCACAGGTTGTAGGCGGCGCTATCGTAGACGGCGGTAAGTTTAACTGGAATAACGGCAAATACCCTGAAATATGCGAGCCTGACGAATCGTACCACGGCGTTATATATTCCGAGTCGTTTGGTAACGCTGCGTATATTACAAAGGTTAGGTGCCAGCTTATAAGAGACTTTGGCGTAGCGATGACTCCGCTTTCGGCGTTTTTGTTAAACACAGGTCTTGAAACATTGCATCTTAGAATGGAAAGACACTGTCAGAATGCCGAAAAGGTTGCTGCTTTCCTTGAAAATAATGATATGATAGAGTGGGTTAACTACCCGACATTAAAGTCAAGTCCTGACTACGACCTTGCTAAAAAGTATTTACCTAAGGGCGTTTGCGGTGTTGTTTCCTTTGGCGTAAAGGGAGGAAAGCCGGCGGCAGTTAAGTTTATGGACAGCTTAAAGCTTGCTGCAATAGTTGTTCACGTGGCTGATGCTCGCACATGCGTTCTCCATCCTGCCAGCACAACACACCGTCAGCTTACTGAGGAGCAGCTTGTTGACTGCGGCATAAGCGGGGACCTTGTCAGAATGTCTGTCGGAATTGAAAATGTTGACGATATAATAGCAGATATAACACAAGCCTTAGAGGAAGTGAAGAAATGCCTATAAAAATACCCAACAAACTCCCTGCGACCAAGACACTTAATGACGAAAACATATTTGTCATCACAGAGACCAGGGCGCTGACACAGGACATCCGTCCGCTTAAAATCCTGCTTTTAAACCTTATGCCTAAGAAAATCGAGACAGAGACACAGCTTGCAAGGGTTTTGGGCAATACGCCGCTTCAGGTAGAGCTTGAGTTTTTGCAGATGGCGTCCCATTCTTCCAAGAATACATCAAGCGACCATATGATTTCGTTCTACAAGACGTTTGACGATGTTAAAAATATGAAGTTTGACGGAATGATTATAACAGGAGCGCCTGTTGAACAGATGGATTTTGAACAGGTCGACTATTGGGAAGAGCTTTGCGAGATAATGGAGTGGAGTAAGAAGAACGTTACCAGCACCTTCCATATCTGCTGGGGAGCGCAGGCTGCGCTTTATTACCACTACGGTATTAAAAAGTATCCGCTTGATAAAAAGCTGTTTGGCGTGTTTGAGCACACTGTGGAGCATAAAAAATCTATCCTTTTCCGTGGTTTTGACGATAAGTTTATGGTTCCTCATTCCAGACATACAACCATCCTGCGAGAGG
>JAZREA010000005.1:0-75718 GCA_045660545.1 Clostridia bacterium
AAACTCGCTTATTGTCGGCGGTATTAAGATGGGAATGTCTGTTGCGATTGCGTGCCCCAAGGGATATGAACCCGATGCTGAGATTATGAAATGGGCAAGTGAAAACGGCGACTTTAAATGCGTTACTGACGTGTTGGAGGCGGCAAAGGATGCTGACGTTTTATGCACAGACGTATGGGCTTCTATGGGCCAGGAAGAAGAAGCTAACGAAAGAAAGAAAATCTTCGCGGGTTACCAGATTAACGACAACGTTATGGCGGTTGCGAAAAGTGACGCTATGGTGCTTCACTGCTTGCCTGCTCACCGTGAGGAAGAGATTACCGCAAAGGTATTTGAAGAGCATGCGCAGGAGATTTTTGATGAGGCAGAAAACAGGCTTCACGCACAAAAGGCTGTACTGTTAGCTTGCTTGGGCGGCAGGGAAGTTTAATACAAAATAAAAAAGGTGCTCCTTTTAAGGTGCACCTTTTTTTATTTATATTATTTAGCTTTGCGTTTATGCCAGAAGACTGTGTATTCTGCAAGCATACAAACGGGGACTGCTACAAATATGTCAACAACCGAGTGTTGCTTTACAAACGCTACCGAAAGACATATTAAAACTACGAAAATTACAACAAGTGTCTTGGCGGTTTTTGAGGCGGAGCGTTCCCTTAACCATGTTGACGCTATGCCGAGTGAGTACGCCACGTGCAACGATGGGCAAACGCCTGTGTTTGTGTCTAAATAGTATATTGTTTTTACCAAATCTGTAAGGATATTATCCCTTGGGAACAAAACAGGCCTCAAATCCTGGCGGGTTGGTAAGACGATATATATTATGACCGCGACAACCTGTGTAATGATAATGTATTTTTGTAAATTTACAAAGTTTTTCGGGTTATACCGTGCAAAGTACATAAGTGAAAAAATAATCAGAAAATACCATCCTACATAAGGTATGATAAATGCCTCGCAAAACGGGACGATATCGTCAAGAACACTGTGAACAGGGTAGCATTTTTCTGCCGGGATTAAGTTTTCGGTCAGAAAATACATAATAAAATAGAATACCCAGCCAAGCAAGTACAGCAAGTGGCTATATTCCGGTGAGGTGATGTTTGAAAGTCGTAAATCTTTATAATTAACTACACTCTTTTTCATACGGGGGCCTCGCTTTCTGTGTTTAGCTTGTAGTCTTTCTTTGGAAGGTTGGCGTAAGGCACAACCTTGTGAACAGGAAGATTTACTGCTATATCGGTAATGGCATCCATAAGATAGGCGCATATTCTTTGCCTTTCTTCTTCGATTGGGGATTCTGGATTGAAGGTTATTGGCTTGCCGAAAACCATTTTACATAGAGCCGGGGCTATGTAAAGAGGTGTAAAGGTTAGCGACTTGCCAGTCTGCCTAAAATACAGCTTTGCGATGTCTATGAACTTGCTTTGAAAACTGTTTACAATGTTATTGTGCGGAGTGTAAGATTCGGGGAATATTATAACGCTTTTGTTGCTTTTTAAGGCGCTAACGGTCTCTTTGAAGGTGGTTAAAAGCCTTGTGTCGTGGTAAACGGGGATTGTTTTGGCGTTATTAAAAACGCAAACGGAAAGCGGAGCTATTATGTAAGACAGCAACCTGAAAAACCAACGTATGTATTTTGGCTTTTGGCTCCAAAAGTCTGTGTACGCGTAGTCGGGCACTTCCTTTAAGTGCATCATTTGCCATGCGCACCAGGTGGTACTGTCGACAGGGCAATACAGCTCCCCACAAATCGGGCCATTCATCTGAGTATGATTGCCCACTATTATTGTGGCTTCGTCGGGGAGGTTGCTTGTTCCCTCTACGGTCGGAGTCGGGTAAAAGAGCTTTACAAAGAAAATTACAACACGAAAACAGACGTACGATAAAAAACTTGTTTTTCTTTTTTTGTTCATAAAATATCACCTTTTAAGCCGAATACAAAGTAAACGAAAGGACCTTGCATAAGATGTTGCAAAGTCCTTTGATTTTTGTTAAAAAATTGCTAAATCAAGCATCTCATAAGCTCGTCCGCAAAAGCCCGGTTAGACTTTTTATCGCGTACGCATATCTGTATGTATGAGCCGTCAAGACCTGCAACCGACGACGCGTCGCGAATTAGTATATTGCTCTTTAAAAGTCTGTTGTAGACGGTTGAGGCAAGAACTTCGTCGAGCTTTATAAGGATAATGTTACAGTCGCTGTGAAGAATTTTAAGTGACTTTAACTGTGAAAGCATATTTACAAACGACTTTGTCTGTGAGAAAACCCACTTTTTAGTTTTAAGCTCAAACTTGTCGTCTTTACGTACGCTTTCTAAAAGCGCGTTACCGTACGCGTCTATGTGGTATGGAAGCTGGTTTTGGCTGAGCACATCAACAACCTCGCTGCTTGCAACTGCGTATGCGGCAGATGTAGAAGAAACGTTATAAAACGGCGCAGGGCAACGCATAACAACGGCGTTATGAAAGTTGTCCAGCTGACCCACGACACTTTGGCTGTTTGGCACAAAGTCCATATAAGATTCGTCTACTATTACGTAAATACCCTTTGATTGACAAAAGTCAAGAATCGAAAGCATATCTGACCTTGGTATGACTCTGCCCGTTATATTGTTTGGGTTGCTGATGATAAGTGCGTCGTACCTTGTAGATATGGAATCGATTAAAGAGTCTGCATTAAGGACAAAGTTGCTTCGCTCGCTCATGACAAACGGGGTTACGTCACACGAGTTTTGTCTGCAAATGTACTTGTAGTAGGTGTCGCAAGGGGACACCACCATTGCACTACGGACCTTTAAGGACCTGACAAGCAAGTCTGTCAGGCTAAAAACGTTAGTCTCTACGGCGATGTTTTCAGGATGTACACCGTTTAGTTGTGCAAGGTTAGCCTTTGCCTTTTTATACTCCGGGTCTACGTGGGAGGCAAGAGACAAATTCTTAAGCTTTTTAGCGACATTTCGCGGAGCAGGAAGGATGTTACGGCACCGGCTGAAATCCTTAACCCTGTCCGGCGTGGGAGAAACAAATATATTTCCGCCAAACGAGCCAAACTTTGAGTTATCTGCGAAATTGTCTAATTTAAAATCAAATTCCATATCAAAAAACAATCCTTAATTATTCTATTCTTTCTCCGCAATTCGCGCAAAACATGCTGTCCTTGGAAATTTCGGAGCCGCATTCAGGACAAATTACAACGTCTTTCATATCTGAAAGCTTTTGAGAAAGCTCTGCGATTTCGTCGTTGATTTTATCTATTTCCATAAAAAGCTTTTCGGCTGCGTCGGAGGATATTTCCTCGCCCTTGTAGCTTTTATATGCTGCCTTTCCTATTTCGGCATACTTTGCGTCTATATCGCTTTTAAGAGAAGAAATTTTAAGCGAAACCTTAGTTGTTTCGTAGATTTCTGAGGATTTGCGGAGTACTTTTTTTGTAGCAGAAGTTAAAACCTTTTTTGCGTTTTCAACGTATTCTTGCATAGATAATCGCTCCTTTTTTAGTTATTAGATATATTATACTACATAATATAAAAAAAATAAAGGTGTTGACAAAATATTTTTAAAAAATGTAGAAAATTGTCCCGGATGCCCAAAACCTCTATTGATAAATCTGAGCGTTTGTGATAGAATTAATTCATAATAAATATTTGATTTTTGAGGTGCAATATGGCGGAAAAGAGCTTTTGGTCGGACAAAAAGGACATAAAGTGGTTTGCCAATTTATGGTATTATTATAAAAAGGTATTTTTTATATCAATTGCTGTTATACTAATAATTGTTTACGGAGTTATCTCTTGCGCGAGAACGGTTGACTACGACCTTTTAATGTATTACTTTGGGTCTACACACTTAAACTCTGAAACATTTGACGATGCCGCAAGATACTTTGAGGGAGTTTTGGAAGATGCTGACGGCAAAGGCGGGGTTAATGTTTTGTGTAACAATCTTACATCAGTAGAGGCCCCTGAGGCTGCTACGGAGATAGATATGGTTATGCAGTCTAAAATCCATATTGAAATTGCCGAGGGCGACGGGTATCTTTACATTATGACTAAAAAGTGGCTGGATTATTGCACAGAAAGTGACCTTTTAGAAGATGTTTCGGAGTACATTGGTGCTGACGAGGCTGTTTATGCCATAGAGATTACAGACAACAAGCTTATGGATGAGTTTGGCTTTTCGGGCAGTGAAGAAGCTTTATATGTTGGCGTAAGGGCCCTTAACAACAACAGAATAGGCAAGACTTTACATGAAAAAAAACAGGCTAACGCGTTTTTGGCCCTGAAAACAATTTTTAATTCAAAATAATTTCTAAAAATTTCAAAAAAGTGTTGACAAACCTAACTTGCGATGTTATAATATATCCTGTGCCTAGGGGAAATGGACTTATAGCTCAGCAGGTTAGAGCACTCGCCTGATAAGCGAGAGGTCGGTGGTTCGAGTCCACTTGAGTCCACCACACTATATTCCTCAATAGCTCAGTCGGTAGAGCGCATGACTGTTAATCATGATGTCGTTGGTTCAAGTCCAACTTGAGGAGCCACACAAAAGAAGATGTCCAAAAGGACATCTTCTTTTTTTGTTATCAGTTTAAAAATATTATAAAAAAGGGGCGTTTTTTGTGGGATATTCTTTGCTGCTTTTTGTTGCTACATATGTTTTAATGCTTGTGTTTGGCAAATTTCGTACGCATATAGCGCTTGGCTCGGCTTTGGTTTTTATACTGAGCGGTATGCTTCCTTGGGACGAGGTATTTTCGTCGGTTGACTTTAATGTTTTATTGATGATTGCCGGCACGATGGGGATTGTAAAACTGTTTATTGACAGCAAGATGCCTGCTTTACTTGCAGAAATTGTAATGTCTAAGGTTCCGAATATTCAAGTGGCGGCGGTAGCTTTGGCGCTATTTGCCGGTATTATTTCTGCCTTTGTTGACAACGTGGCGACTGTTTTAATGGTTGCACCGATTGCGATGGAGATATGCAAAAAGCTAAAAACCAACCCTGTTCCTTTTGTTATAGCCATTGCAGTTTCATCTAATTTACAGGGGGCTGCAACGTTAGTGGGGGACACAACGGCTATTATGCTTGGGTCATATGCGGGTATGAGCTTTTTGGACTTCTTTTGGTATCAGGGTAAACCCGGGATGTTTTTCGCCGTTGAGCTTGGTGCGGCCGTTTCGGCTATTATTCTTGCGTGGCTGTTTCGCGCTGAAAAATCGGTTGTCGGAAAGGTGCGCAGCAGAACGGTCGTTACAGACTATGTTCCGACGATTTTGCTTTTGTCAAGCATTTTGCTTTTGATAACTGCGTCTTTTGTCCCAAACAAGCCTGATATAACTAACGGCATGATTTGCATCACTTTGTTTGTAATTGGTTTAATTCATACTTTCTTAAAACGAGGGAAGTTATCAGACGGAATTGAAGCTATCACTGCTATTGACTTTGAAACAATTGGGCTTTTATTCGGCCTGTTTATTGTAATCGGAGGAATTACACATATGGGAATTATAGATGCTGCCGCCACGATGTTGGCAAAAGTGGGTGGAGGCAATGTCTTTGTGTTATATACCGTTATTGTGTGGGCGTCGGTTGTCTTGTCCGCTTTTATTGACAACATTCCGTATGTTGCAACGATGCTTCCTGTTGTAAGCGGGCTTGCTGCGGAACTTGGGATTGAGCCTACGATTTTGTACTTTGGTCTTTTGTCGGGTGCTACCCTTGGAGGTAACTGCACGCCTATTGGTGCGTCTGCCAACATCACAGGAATAGGCATTTTGAGAAAAGCGGGATATACTGTGAAAAACGGAGATTTTTTCAGAATTGGGATTCCTTTTACCATTGCTGCTATTGTACCTGCGTACATTTACTTTTGGGTTATATATGGAATATAGTTTTAAAAAAAGAACGACCAGGCTTTTTTGTCAGGTCGTTTTTTGTTTATCATACTATTTAGAAAAAAATCTAAATAGGTGTTGACAACGGAAGAGGGTTGTAATATAATCTATTTAGAAATATTTCTAAATAGGAAGTGGTATTATGGGTATGAGCGAAACGTTAAAAGCTATATCGGACCCTGTAAGAAGAGATATATTATCTTTGCTTAAGGAGGGTAAAAAGTCGGCAGGGGAAATAGGAGAACATTTTGATTTGACGGGGGCGACTGTTTCGTACCATTTGACAAAACTAAAAAAGGCAGACCTTATTGCGGAAGAAAAGTACAAAAATTTTATATACTACGAGCTTAATACATCTGTATTTGAAGACGTGATTAAATGGATTTATGCGTTAGGGGGGAATAAATAATGAAATTTTTTAAATGGAAAGTATTTGCTGTTACAAGTGCCGTTTGCTTATTGCCTATAATATTAGGAATATCGCTTTGGAACGAGCTTCCTGACACGATGGCTATACACTTTAACATTTACGGGGTTGCGGACAACTTTGCGTCAAAGGGGTTTGTCGTTTTCGGGCTACCTGTGTTGATGGTGTTATTACAGGCGTTTAGCTGTTTTGTAAACGACATAAACGCATATAAGCATGGGGAAAGAAAGAAGTTTGAAACTGTGACTAAATGGATTATTCCCTGTTTGACGGTTGTTTTACAAGTAATAACGTTGGGATACGGACTTGGTTGGAATATAAACATAACAAAGGCGGCTGCTTTAATTGTAGGGGTGCTTTTCCTTGTAACAGGGAACTATCTGCCGAAGTTTGACCGTATTAAAAATTATGATGTAGATGCTGAAAAAGCCAGAAAAATTAACAGATTCGTTGGTTACGAAACGGTTGTTATGGGGATTTTGTTTATAATTACTGCGTTTCTGCCGCCTGTAAGCACGGCTATTTGCTTGCTTCTTATGATACCGTACGCTATTATAGCTGTGGTTTACGGAATAAAGGTGGGGCGAAAATAGAGTTTTGGATACAAAAAAGACAGTATGATAAAAACATACTGTCTTTTTATTTTTATAAAATTTGAAGTCTTTCGACGGAAATTGCCTTGCCGGTTGATTCGTCGACGTCTACTATCAGGGCGTTTAGTGTAACCGGGCCTGATTGTATTTCGTGCCTTTGGTGTGTGCAGGTGAGGAATTTTTTAATAATAATTTCCTTCTTTACACCAAGCACGCTGTCGTGGCACCCTGTCATACCGACATCGGTAATATACGCTGTGCCGTTTGGCAAAATCTTTTCGTCTGCGGTCTGGACGTGCGTATGTGTGCCGAAAACGGCAGAGACCTTACCGTCCAGGTAAAAACCCATCGCGAGCTTTTCACTCGTCGCTTCCGCGTGGAAGTCAACGATTATGACATCGGATTCGTCCTTTATTTTAGATACAACCTCGTCTGCCTTTGCAAAGGGACAGTCGCAAGATTCCATAAAAACTCTGCCGATAAGGCTTATTACGCCGACGCGGACGCCGCATATATCGCAAACGGTATATCCCGCCCCTTCGTTAGATGAGGGGAGGTTAGCCGGGCGAAGTACGGGGAAGTCGTTGTCAAACAATTCGTAAATATCCTTATGGTTATAGGTATGGTTACCCATGGTGATTACATCCACACCGCAGCCGTACAGGGTCTTGGCAGTTTCGATATTTATGCCCTTGCCTACGGGGGTGGAGTTTTCGCCATTTGCAACAACAAAGTCGATTTTATTTAAATTTTTGAGCGTTCCTAAGTGGCTGCGAAGATACTCTACGCCATCGCTTCCAACTATGTCGCCGATTAGCATTATTCTCATTAAAAATAGTCCTTTATATAACTTTATTCGCGGGTAATTCCGAACTTTTCCTTGTTTTCGTCGCGCGTCTTTAACATTACCCTTATTCCGCCAACTGCTGCCAAAACAAGCATTATGTCAAAAAGTGTGTTGAACGTGTAGGTCGCGGCACGTATCTCGCAGTTGCCGTTTAGCACCACAGCGGACACAAGCGCCAAAAGCCACATAACAACAAGACCGACGGAAAATTCACCGACGTATTTAAGGGCAGGGTATTTCTTGCGTACAAACAGTGCTACAAGAACGTACACAAGCGCTATTACCATAAAGCTTGTAAGGCCTGTTGGGATATAGAGCTTTTTTACAGTGCCGTACAGGTTAAAGGGCATGGTTGACTCAAAGTAGAACGCCGCCTTTGCCTCGTTGTTTAAAAGCTTTATAAAATTAACCGGGTGGGTGATGTAATAGCCGATGATTTTTTTGTAACTGATTTTGCTATAAAAAGTGTTTTCGAGGTCGTAGCTTTCGGCGTCTTCTTTCATACCGTAGTAGACTTCTTTAAAGTCATTAAGCTTAGGGTCGAGGCCTAAAACTTCTACGCTATCGAACTTGGCTACGCCGTAGAAAACGGAGTTATAAAGGCTTTGCTTATAGTCGGCACTCTTATAGTTAAATGTAAAAGCTACGCTTTGTACAAGCAAAACTGCACCTAAAACGACAGCCAAAACAGAAGCTGATTTGGAGGACGAAAGTCTATAAAGCCTGATTAGCAAAAAGCCGAGAACCAAAGACGTTACAGCCTGCGCTGTTCCTAAGCAGCTATACGCCAAAACCGCTAAAAACGCAAGTATTATACCCGATAAGCCGACCTTTTCCCTTTTATAAAAATATGCAAACATTGAGCATATTAAAAGTAAAAGTATCAAAATCAGCGGGTAAATGTGAAGAGTTTTAAAGTATGCGAGGTTTGAAAAGTCGCAAAAGACAAACAGCAAAAGACCTGCGCAAAGATATGTTGTCCAACTATGCGAAGTTTTAGACGCAGAAGTTATGGCAAGGCACAGGACCAGAACAAGAAAAATCCCCAGCAAAGCTATTGGAAGCATAGCGGGTATAGTGCCGTTTATCGCCATCTTCTTCATAACAGACACAAGCGTCTCTTGCGTTCCGTCAAGCGAAACAGAGCTATTAAGAACTCCGTATGCATAACCGCTGTCGGAAGAATACAGCCCCATCTTTTCCATAAAGGATATGGGGACGGTGTCTACACCGACAGAGGAGGATATGATTGCAAAAACAAGCAAAACAGTCGCAGTAGTCGCAACTATAAGGAGAGGCCAATTTTCCTTTGATTTCATATTAAAACCTCCAATTACAAAAGTTCGCGGTCTATAAGACCAAGCAGATACAAAGAGCCGCAGACACAGATAACGCCGTTTGGACCCGTTAACGTCTTTGCAAGTGCTATTGCTTTATTAACGTCAGGCTCGGCGTAAACAGAGGAAAAAGAGCCTTTCGCCGCAGAAGCTAACTCCTCGGCAGTCGTTTTTCTCGGGTTGTCTGTTTCGGTTGCGACAAATGTGTCGGCAACGGTCGACAAAAGCTCTATACATTTTTGATACTCTTTGTCTTTTAACATAGCTGTTACAAGAGTGACTTTTTTATCAGGGAAGTATGTTTTAAGAGCGTCAGTAAGCTCGGTAACTCCTGATAAGTTGTGTGCGCCGTCCTGTATTATAAGCGGGTTTTCGGATAAAAGCTCGAGCCTTCCTCTAAAACGTGTTGTGCCAAGACCTTCCCTTATAGCTTCGTCGCTGACGCCGATAAGGCGGGAAGCCTCTATTGCGGACACTGCGTTATAGACCTGATGCTTGCCAAGCATATTTATATGGTATGGCTCTTCTTTGTACAAAAAGTCTGTACCCCAAATATCCTGTTTTATGATTTTAACCGAGCTTTTATCGGGTATAACAAGGCTAACGCCCGTCTTTTCACAAGCGCTTTTAATGACTTCGTCTGCCTCGGCAGGGTTGTTGGCGTAGGAAATAACGGAGGAGCCGCTTTTTATAATACCGCACTTTTCGAACGCTATTTTTGCAACCGTGTCGCCAAGGTATTCTGTATGGTCTAAGCTTATGCTTGTGATTATTGCAAGAACGGGTGGTGGGATGACGTTTGTGGCGTCGAACCTGCCGCCCATACCGACCTCGAGAACTACGTAGTCGCAGCCCTGGTCATAAAAATACAAAAATCCGATTGCAGTAACAAGCTCAAACTCGGTAGGCTCAATACCGCTGTCTTGCAACGCATCTTTTACTTGGCTTGTGTACTTTGCAAGGTCTTCCTTTGAAATTTCGGCATTGTTAATCTGGATGCGCTCTGTAAACGAATAGACGTAGGGGGAGATATACTTTCCCACCTTGTAGCCGTCTTTGATTAACATATCTGAAATATACGAAGTGGTGGAGCCCTTGCCGTTTGTGCCTGCTATGTGTATGAATTTTAGCTTTTTATGAGGATTACCGAGGCGGTTTAAAAGCGCCTCGGTAGTATCAAGACCAAGCTTTATTCCAAACTTATTTTTTGAATGGATATATTCTATGCTTTGTTGGTAATTCATTTTAATTTTTCTATACCTTCCAGGACTTTGTCAAGCATTTCGCGGTACATATCGCCCTTTGCCTTTTCCTTTTCAACAACTGCGGCAGGAGCCTTGGCAACGAAAGATTCGTTGGAAAGCTTGTTTTCTACGCGGCTGATTTCGTCTTCAAGACGCTTTTTCTCGGCGCTTAGACGTTCGAGCTCTTTGTCTTTGTCTACAAGGTCGCCTTGTGGCATAAATATCTCAGCCTTGTTTACTACAACACAAACGGAGTTTTCGGGTATTTCGGATTTGTCCGAAGTAACTACAACTTCGTTTGCGCCGGCAAGCTTGATGTAGAAAGCGGCGCCTGCTTCAAAGAGGTCTTTATCTTCTGTTACTATTACAAGCTTTGCCTTCTTTGAAGGCGGAACATTCATTTCTGCACGAAGGTTTCTTACAGCCTTAATAGCTTCCTTGATAGTTTCGAGGCTTTCCTCCTCGTTGGAGAAGTTAAGCTTTTCGTCCGCTACGCTCCAGTCTGAAATCATGATGCTCTTTTTATCAGACACCGGTAGATAGCTGTATATCTCCTCGGTTATAAACGGCATAAAAGGATGAAGAAGCTTTAATATGTTGGAAAGAACATATATAAGCACGTTCTGTGGGTTTTTGTCTGTGCCGAGCCTTGGCTTTACAAGCTCGATATACCAGTCGCAGAATTCATCCCAGATAAAATCATAAAGGTTCTGGACAGCGATTCCGAGCTCGTATTTATCGAGGTTGTCCGTAACGCGCTCGATTAGCTTATTGAGCTTACTCAAAATCCACTTGTCTTCAAGCTCCAAAGAGGAGGGGAGAACGTCGCTTGCGCTTTCGTCCGCGTTCATAAGAACGAACCTTGATGCGTTCCAGATTTTGTTAGCGAAGTTTCTGCTTGCCTCAACCCTTTCGTCATAAAAACGCATATCGTTACCCGGAGAGTTACCGGTAGCGAGAGTGAATCTTAGCGCGTCTGCACCGTATTTGTCTATAACTTCGAGCGGGTCGATACCGTTGCCGAGAGATTTACTCATCTTTCTGCCCTGGCTATCACGAACGATACCGTGTATCAAGACGGTGTCAAACGGGCTTTTGCCCATATGCTCAACGCCGCTGAATATCATACGTGCTACCCAGAAGAAGATGATGTCATAGCCTGTAACGAGAACGCTTGTGGGATAGAAGTAGTCAAGCTCTTCTGTCTTGTCCGGCCATCCCAAAGTGGCAAACGGCCAAAGAGCCGACGAGAACCATGTGTCCAAAACGTCGTTGTCTTGTCTTACGTTTGCGCCGCACTTGGGGCAAGTGGTGATATCTGTTTTGGAAACAGTAGTCTCGCCACATTCGTCGCAGTAGAAAGCGGGGATTCTGTGACCCCACCAGAGCTGACGGGAAATACACCAGTCGTGTACGTTTTCCATCCAGTTTGTGTATGTCTTGGTAAAGCGTTCAGGAACAAAGCGGGTAGTACCGTTTTTAACAACTTCGAGCGCAGGCTCTGCAAGAGGCTGCATTTTAACAAACCACTGCTTTGAAGTCATAGGTTCTACGGTTGTTCCGCACCTGTAACACTGGCCAACATTGTGTGAGTGGTCCTCAACTTTAAGCAGGAGGCCAAGCTTTTCCAAATCTGCTACAACGGCCTTTCTTGCCTCGTATCTGTCCATTCCCTCGTATTTGCCGCCGTTTGCGTTGATTGTTGCGTCGTCGTTCATAACCTTGATTTGTTCGAGGTTATGTCTAAGGCCAACTTCAAAGTCGTTAGGGTCGTGAGCAGGAGTAATTTTAACGCAACCTGTTCCGAACTCCTTGTCGACGTAGTCGTCTGCGATAACGGGGATTTCTCTATCCATAAGAGGAAGCATAAGTGTCTTGCCTACAAGGTCTTTATACCTTTCGTCTTCCGGATTAACCGCTACGGCAGTATCGCCCATCAAGGTCTCCGGACGGGTTGTAGCGATTATTACATAGCCGTCTGAGCCTACGATTGGGTACTTAATGTGCCAGAAATGTCCCGGCTGGTCTGCGTACTCAACCTCTGCGTCAGAAAGCGCAGTAGTACAGTGAGGACACCAGTTTATAATTCTGTTGCCCTGATATATAAGGCCCTTGTTGTATAGGTTTACAAACACTTCGCGGACTGCCTTTGAGCACTTTTCGTCCATTGTGAAGCGCTCTCTGTCCCAGTCGCACGAGCTTCCGAGCTTTTTAAGCTGGTTTATGATGTTGCTGCCGTACTGGTGCTTCCATTCCCACACTCTTTCTAAGAACTTTTCACGGCCGAGGTCGTATCTTGTCAGGCCTTCCTCGTTCCTTAAAACTTCTTCAACCTTTATCTGTGTGGCTATACCTGCGTGGTCTGTACCAGGCAGCCAAAGAGCTTCTTCGCCCTTCATTCTGTGGTATCTGATAAGTATATCCTGCAAGGTTTCGTCAAGCGCGTGGCCCATATGGAGCTTGCCTGTTACGTTTGGCGGCGGGATTACTATGGTAAAAGGCTTTTTGTCCGGGTTGGGCTTTGCGTGGAAATAGCCTTTTGACACCCATTCGTTATAGAGTCGGTCTTCAACCTTTTTCGGGTCGTACTTAGTTTCTAAGTTTTTCATTGGTCTTCTCCTCTTTCTACTTGGTAGTCCTTGATATTTCGATATTGCAATAATTTATATTTGTTTATTACTTCGTTTTGTTCCTCTGTTAAAGTTTCCTCCAGCGTTCCGGGGTAGCCGTTATGGTTCCTCGAAAGCAGAGGTGCAAAGTTAGACATTTCGTCACAAAACGCAAAGAACGGCGGAAGCTCTAAATCCATATATTTAAACATTTTAACAGCAAGATAGTTTGCTGAAATGAGCTCTTGCTCGCCCTTTAACTGAGGCTTGGTGCTTCTTAAAAATGCCTTATTGCCGATTATAAGATAGTCGGTTGAGTACATATTTAAAAGATTCTGTGCATCCTTACTTTCGCCGCCTATGTCGAGCCCTAACTTTTTGAACATAGTCTGCTCGTCGTCAAGGTAGGGAAGGTGGTCACCGAAGAACACTAAAACTGTGGGCTCATCTATGGTATTTATATAGTCATAGATTGTTTCCAGCAAGACGTCTGCCGCCTTTATTCCGCCCAGGTAGTTGTTGATTATATAATATTCGTTTTCTGCAAGCTCGGGCGTTTTGGCAACGTATTCCTTGCCGTAGGTGAGCCTTTTTTCGTTATACGGACCGTGGTTTTGTATCGTGATTGTGAAGCTGAAGTGGCCGCCCTCTTCACCGCTTTCGATATGCTTTTGAAAGTCGGATATTATCATATCCGAAGCCAGAGTGTCGTCGGCGTAATAACCTGTGGACAGGGGTATCTCTACGCCTTGTGCCTCTAAGTCATCTCTGGACGTAAAGCTGTCGAAGCCAAGCCTTGGATAAACGTTTTGCCTGTTATAAAACCAGGCGTTACCCGGGTGCATGGCGCTTGTTGTAAAGCCTGCTTCCTTAAAAAGCTGCACTATGGAGTAGGCGTCCTGGGTAATAAGCGTTTTGTATGCCGTAGGCATTGTGGGGCTGATTGCCGACGTGTTACAGCCCGTTAAAAACTCAAACTCGGTGCTTGATGTGGCCCCGCCAAAGCCCGGGACGTATATTTGTCCGTAGCAGGCTTTTTTTCTGAGATTGTTCATATATGAATAAGGGTTTTCGTCGACAAATTCGATATTTCCCCAATCCTGAACATCGGTGTAAGCTTCGCACATTATGGCTATAACATTTGGGGCGTCGGACGGGATTTTATTGTCCGGATACGCGGACAGTATTTCGTCCGTATTTTCACCTGAGTAACTGTCGGGCTTGTCATAGCGCATGACAGACGTATTGTTTATAAGAGAGTATACAAGGCCTTTGCTTGAAACGATTGTAGTTTCGTGGAAAATACCAAGATCCGCCAAAAGAGCGTTGTATATTCTGGTGTTTTGATATATCAGGCTATATGCTCCTGCGCTGAGCGCGAGGGTTACGACAATTCCTATAAGCGAGGTGAGAAGCCCCGGCCTTTTGTTTTTAACCCTTTTGGCAACAAACCAAAAGGACAAGGCACACACGACGACTACCAGTATGACGATGCCGTCAACAGTAATGTCGTAGTTTTGGATAATATTTTTAGCCTCTTTTGCAAGAGAGAAATCTGTCGGATTAAGGGGCTCATCACGAAACTTGATTTTAAAGTGGTTGATGAGCAACAACACAGAGAGAACTATGTTTGTTATAATAAATGACCATGATATTTTGCCTATTGTGAAATACAAAAACAGCAAAAGTAAAAATATGGGGATTATGTTAAACAGCATAATGGGCCCATAAAGCTGAAGAACGTTGAAGTTTTGCGCAACCATCTGGTACAAAACTGTCCAGATTGCCATGACAAAAAGCAAAATAAGGGAACGGTGCAGAGAAAAATCTCCGTTATCGTTAAACGTTTTTTTGATGTAATTGAAAATAGATTTAAAAAAAGATTTAACCTTTTGCATAAATTAACCTCATTTTATTTTCAATATCTCCAATGGGTGAGAAACAATCGCCTGCGGACCGCCGCTTTGTAACTCTTTTTCGTCTCTGAATCCCCAGAGCGCACCTATTGTAAACAGGCCTGTGTTTTTACCTGTTTTCATATCTGTTAAGGTGTCTCCCGTGTATATGCAGTCGCTCTTTGTAACGCCGAGGGATTTGATTACGGCCTCGGGCATATCGGGAGCGGGCTTTACGGGCACGCCTTCTTTTTGCCCCAGGCAGACGTCTATAAGGTCGCCGAAAAGCTCGTCACAAATCTTTTTGACAGTGGAGTGGGGCTTGTTGGAGACAACGCCTGTTTTGCATCCGTTTTTCTTAAGATTTTGTAAAAGCTCTACAATTCCATCGTAGGGCTCGGTCAGATACATAAAGTCGTCGTCATATGTAGAGTTGTATTCGGGATAGACTTTGTCAAAAAACAGTTCCTCGTCCGCGCCGACCTCTGCGAGCATACGCTTTACAAGGGTTACCGCGCCGTCGCCTACCAAAAGCTTGTAACGCTCGGTTGGTATGGTGTCAAGACCATATTTTGCAAGCGCGCGGTTTGCAAAGTAAGCTATTGAATTTAACGAGTTTACCAAAGTGCCATCCAAATCAAATAAATAAGTTCTCATTAGTATTTCTCCTTATTAATTATATGCTTTTCTATTTTACTACAAAAGGCCTAAATAGTCAATAAATTTAGGAAAAAATCTGTCGTTTGCATATATAATGAAGAAAAAATTATATATGATATTGAAAAATGCTAAAAAAAGGGCATAAATTTTTAAAAAAGTATTGCTTTTGGAACAAAAGTATGTTAAAATATGACACAGAAGGTATATTGGATAAGTCAAGGAGTGGGGTTTCCCACTCTTTGTTTATTGTTTGGAGGTGTAAATTGTGATATTTTCAAAGACGGAAAAGCTTACTTACGATATGGCTTTGCCTATTGTTAACTCCAATGGTTACGAGATTTATGACGTTGAGTACGTTAAGGAAGGACCGCACTGGTTTTTGAGAGTTTTTATCGACCGTGAAGAAGGGGTTAATATCGATGACTGCGAGGTTATAAGCAGAAGCCTTGGTGCTTTGCTCGACGAGAAGGACTGCATCGGAAGTAATTACTTTTTAGAAGTATCCTCCCCGGGAATTGAGAGGAACCTGCGCCACGACGAGCACTTCCAAAGTGCAGTTGGGCAATCGGTAAAAATCAAGCTTTACAAGCAGGTGGGCGACCTAAAAGAGGTCGAGGGTGAGCTTATCGCCGCAGAACACGACAAGCTGACGGTTGACGCACAAAACGGCCCGATTGATGTGGAAAAGAAAAATATTGCAAAGGCTAATATATTATTTGAGTTTTAATAAAACAGGAGGATTTTGGAAAAAATGAGTGAAGATTTTGTAACATTACTTGAAGAGTTTGAAAAAGAAAAAGGCATAAGCCGCGACATTCTTATCGAAGCCCTGGAGACCGCACTTGTTTCTGCTTACAAAAGAAACTACGGAAGCAACCAGGACGTAAAGGTTGAAATCGACAGACAAAACGGCAGTATGAGAGTGTTTATAAAAAAGATTGTTGTTGCAGTTGTTGAGGATGCCGACACACAGATTTCGCTTGACGAGGCAAAGGAAATCAGCCCTTCTTATTCCGAGGGGGATGTGGTTGAAATTGCTACTGCTCCACGTACATTCGGCCGTATTGCGGCACAGACTGCAAGACAGGTTGTTACACAAAGAATCAGGGAAGCAGAAAGAGGCATGTTCTACAACCAGTTTGCCGACAAGCTAAACGACATTGTTAGCGGTACTGTTCAGAGAGTTGAAAAGAGAAGTGTTATTTTAAGAGTTGGAAGCGCTGACGCAATGCTTATGCAACAGGAACAGGTGGAGGCAGACAACTATCATCCGGGCCAGCGTCTTAAACTTTACGTTGTAGACGTACAGAGAACTACAAAGGGTCCACAGGTTATTATTTCGAGAACTCACAGCGGGCTTGTAAGAAAGCTCTTTGAACTTGAAGTTCCTGAAATTGCAACAGGTGTTGTTGAGATTAAAGGCGTTTCGAGAGAAGCCGGTTCGAGAACGAAGATTGCTGTTTTTGCCGCTGATTCCAACGTCGACCCGATTGGCGCATGCGTAGGTCCTAAGGGCGCTCGTGTTCAGGCGATTGTTGACGAGCTTATGGGAGAGAAAATAGACATCATCAAGTACAGCGAAGACCCGGCTGAGTATGTTTCGGCTGCACTTGCTCCGACAACTGTCCTAAAATGCGACGTTAACGAGGCTGAAAAGTGCTGTACCGTTACCGTTAACGCAGACCAGCTTTCGCTCGCTATCGGTAAAGAGGGACAAAACGTACGCCTTGCAGCTAAGCTTACCGGTTGGAAAATCGACATAGTAAAAGCAGAAGGCGATGATGCTTAATGAAGCACAAAAAGATTTTTGAAGACGGCAAATATGTTCCGCAGCGTATGTGTGTCGCTTGTCGGTGTGTCAGGCCAAAGGCGGAGCTTATACGGGTTGCCCGTATGGGTGAGGGCGTAAGTGTTTCTGACGGCGGCGGACGCGGAGCGTATGTTTGCAAAAACAAGGAATGTATCTTAAAGGCCCAGAAAACCGAAGCGTTAAAAAGAGGGCTTGGGACATTCGTTTCTTCTGAAATTTATGAGGAGTGTATGAATATTGACGGAAAGTAAATTTTACGGTATGTTGGGGCTTGCACGTCGTTCGGGCAATTTGGCTTTTGGCACCGACGCTGTACTTAACGCGGTAAGGGGAGGCAAGGCAGAGCTTGTAGTTATATCCTGCGACTGCTCCAAGAACACTGCGAAAAAGCTTGTGGACAAATGCAGCTTTTACAAAACAGAGCACATCACTTTCGCCACAAGCGAAAAGCTTGGTAAGGCTACGGGAAACGACAACAGTGTCGCGCTTGCAATTACTGATAAAAATTTTGCTGACGCAATTTTAGATATATACAATAATTTAACGGAGGTGGCTGAAAATGGCAGCTGTTAAAATTAAAATTAGCGCTGTGGCTAAGGATTTAGCCGTTGACAAGAACGAGGTACTTGAGCTTTTGCAGACTTTTGGAAGCAAGGCGAAGAGTGCGCAGAGTTCTATTGAATCTAACGAGCTTGACATAGTTTTTGAGCATTTTACACAAAAATATCAGGTCGAGGACTTTGGCTTCGAAAAGCTTTTGGAGGCAAAAAAGGAAGAAGAAAAGCCCGCAAAGGAAGAGAAGAAGGTTGAGGAGACCGAGGCCTTGGAAGATATTGTGGACGACGCTCCTATACAGAAAAAGTCGAGATATGTTGATACGCGTACTGTTAGTGTAGACCTTGAAAAGTATGACACTGAAAAGATTGAGGAGCTTGTTCCCCAAAACATTGATGAGAGCAAGACCGCTAAAAAGCAGAAAATCAAAAAGAAAACAGGCGGAACAATTGAAGGCAAGAACGAAAAGCTTGTAAAAGAGAAAAAGGAAAAGGAAGCTGAGGCAGAAAACGTTGTTGTTTATATGGGCGACGAGATTTCTGTCGGCGAGTTTGCTGAAAAGCTTGGCAGACCTTCAAACGAAGTTGTTAAGTGCCTTATGATGATTGGTGTTATGGCGTCTGTTAGCCAGAGCATCGATTTTGACACGGCGGCGTTGATTGCAACAGAATTTAACGCTACGGTTGAAAAAGAGGTTATTGTAACGGAAGAAGATGTACTCTTCAACGACGTTGAGGACAGCGAGGATTCGTTAGTTCCGCGCCCACCTGTTGTTGTTATTATGGGACACGTTGACCACGGTAAGACAAAGACTCTTGACTACATCAGAAAAACGCACGTTATCGACACAGAAGCGGGCGGTATTACTCAGCACATCGGTGCTTACAGAGTGCACATTAAAGACAGAGACATCACGTTTTTGGATACCCCAGGACACGAAGCGTTTACCGCTATGCGTATGAGGGGTGCGCAGGTTACTGATATTGCAATACTGGTAGTTGCGGCGGACGACGGTATTATGCCGCAGACTGTTGAGGCTATTAACCACGCCAAGGCTGCGAACGTAAGCATAATTGTTGCTATTAACAAAATCGACAAGGAGACTGCAAACCCAGACCTTGTTAAGCAGCAGCTTACAGAACACGGGCTTGTTCCTGAAGAATGGGGCGGAGATACTATCTGCGTTCCGATTTCAGCTTTGCGCGGCGACAACATAGACACATTGCTTGAAATGGTACTTTTGGTTGCAGATATGAAGGAGTTAAAAGCTAACCCAGACAGAATGGCAAAGGGTACTGTTATCGAGGCTAAGCTTGATAAGGGCAGAGGTCCTGTTTCGACTGTTTTGGTACAAAACGGTACGCTAAACGTCGGAGACGTTGTTGTAGCAGGTACTGCAGTTGGTAAGGTCCGTGCTATGATTGACGATATGGGCAGAAGAATTAAAAAGGCGGGCCCGAGTATGCCTGTTGAGATTTTGGGTCTTAGCGAAGTTCCTGAGGGCGGTGACGCTTTCTACGCTGTTACTGACGAAAGAAAGGCACGCGAAGTAGTTGAAAAAAGAAGACAGAAAATCAAGGACGAATACAACAAGTCGACACAACAGGTTGTTTCGCTTGATGCTTTGTTTACACAGATTGAACAGGGACAGATAAAAGACCTTAACATCATCATAAAAGCAGACGTACAAGGCTCTGTTGAGGCTATTAAGCAGTCGCTTGAAAAGCTTACAAACGACGAGGTAAGAATCAGAATAATTCACGGCGGCGCAGGAACAATAAGTGAGTCGGATGTTATGCTGGCTTCTGCTTCAAACGCGATTATTGTCGGATTTAACGTAAGACCTGACGCGGCTACTATGGAGTCTGCTGCACGTCAGAACGTTGAAATCAGGCTTTACCGTGTAATTTATCAGGCAATCGAGGAAATTGAAGCCGCTATGAAGGGTATGCTTGAACCTACATTTAAGGAAAATGTTATTGGTCACGCAGAGATTCGTCAGACATACAAGATTTCCGGTGTCGGAACAATCGGCGGTTGCTACGTTACTGACGGTAAAATCCAGAGAAACTGCGAAGTGCGTATCGTTCGTGACGGTATTGTTGTTCACGAGGGTACTATGAACTCGTTAAAGAGATTTAAAGACGACGCAAAAGAAGTTACAACGGGCTACGAGTGTGGTATTGGCATCGAAAGATTTAACGATATCAAAGAGCGCGACGTTGTAGAATGCTTTGTTATGGAGGAAATCCCAAGATAAAGGGGCGATAATATGGCAAACAGAATTGACAGAATTAACGAAGAAGCTAAAAAAGAGATTAGCGCCATAATACGAGAGCTTAAAGACCCTCGTGTTGTGGGCGGTCTTTGCAGTATTGTTTCGGTTGATGTTACAAAAGACCTTCGTTGGTGCAAGGCGTATGTAAGCGTACTGGGCGACGAAGAAAAGCAAAAGGCGGCTATAAAGGGGCTTAAAAATGCGGCAGGCTTTGTCAGAAAAGAGCTTGCAGGCAGGCTTGGGCTTAGGTACACGCCTGAAATATTGTTTGTGCTTGACAACTCAATCGAACACGGCGCACACATTAACAAGCTGCTTAACGATATTAACAACAAGTAAGGAGCGGTAAATATGTTTACTGATATTTGCAACGCTATTGAAAACAGCGCTAATATTTTGATTTTGCCGCACATCAGCGCCGACGGCGATGCGCTTGGTTCTTCCTTTGCGCTTAAGCTTATGCTGGAAGAAATGGGCAAGAGGGCAGACGTTGCGCTGGACGCGGCCGATATGGACAACCGCATTCTAAAAATACTGGACGGTACACAACAAAGGAACGAGCCTTTTGTACCGGACCTTGTTATAGCAGTAGACTGTGCAGACCACAGCAGAATGGGTACAAGAGCAACTGCCTTTGACGGATGCAGACAGACTATTTGCATAGACCATCACGGCACTAACAACAGGTACGCAAAGTACAACTTTGTAAACCCTGATGCAGCAGCTACGGGCGAGATAATCTACGAGCTTGCGCAGTTTATGAACATTGAGCTTACAACCCAGATGGCTAACAACATCTATATCGCAATTGTTTCTGATACCGGTGGCTTTGCGTATTCAAACACAAAGCCGCACACGCACAGTATTGCGGCACAGCTTTTACAGTTTGGGGTGAACTCTGCATTTATAAACAGTTATCTGTTTGAAATGAACACGAAAAAGAGGATTGAGATTATCAGGCTCGCCTACAATTCGCTCGAAACATTCTGTGATGACAGAATTGCGGTGGTTTCGGTAAAAGAATCACAGATTCAAAAAATCGGTGCATCCGAAAGCGACAGCGGAGATATGGTTACTATCCCAAGGTCGTTGGAGGGCGTTGTGATTGCGATGAGCTTTAAGGAAATGGACCCTGAAACAATAAAGGTCAGCCTACGCTCCGAGCTTGTCAACGTCGCAAAGCTTGCTCAACAGTTTGGCGGCGGTGGCCACGAAAAGGCAGCAGGCTGCACTGTTAAGGGCACGATGGACGAGGTTAAGAAAAAGCTGATTGCTGAGGCGGAAAGAAGGATTAAACTGGAGGTCAGACTAAGGTAGCTTATGGATGGTGTAATTAATGTTTACAAGCCTAAGGGTATGACTTCGCACGATGTTGTAAACCGCATAAGAAAAATAGCAGGCACTAAAAAGGTGGGGCACACGGGAACTCTTGACCCTGACGCAGAGGGCGTTTTGCCTATTTGCATAAACAGAGGAACCAAGGCGGCTGATATGCTGACCTTTTCCGACAAGCGGTACACTGCGAAGTTTCAGCTTGGTCTTGTTACTGATACCCTCGATATCGGCGGAGAGGTGGTAAGGGAATGTGCCGTAGATATCAGTGAGCAGCAGATAAAAGACGCTGCTATTAGCTTTGTCGGTGAAATCGAGCAGATACCGCCAATGTATTCTGCTATTAAAATCGGCGGAAAGAAGCTTTGCGACCTGGCGAGAAAGGGCATTGAGGTGGAAAGGAAGCCGAGATGCGTTACTATCTACGAAATATCGGTGCTTGATATAACAAAAGACACCTTTGAAATTGACGTCTCGTGTTCTAAGGGGACGTACATACGCACCCTAGGATACGATATAGGTGAAAAACTCGGCTGCGGTGCAACGATGACCGATTTGATAAGAACGCAAAGCTCAATATTTAAGGTGAGTGACTCTGTAAAGTTAGAAGACCTTACGCCCGATAACTACACTGAGTACGTTACTCCTGTGGACAGCCTCTTTGACTACGAAAAGCTGACATTTAGCGGGGAAACGCTGCGTAAAGTATTAAACGGCAACGCTGTTTTATGGGACGGTGCAGAGGAGGGAACGATGTACAGAGTTTACGACGACAAAGGTCGGTTTTTGTGCGTTTCGCGTTTTGAGGACGGAATGCTAAGAGTGGAAAAAATGTTTTACGTTGGTGAATAGATTTGAAAATTATAAACGAATACTGCGAGTTTCCAATCGGTGCAGCAGTGGCGCTTGGAGCGTTTGACGGCATACACGCCGGGCATAAAAAGTTAATAAATAATGCGGTGGAATATGCAAAGGCTAACGGATGTAAGTCTTGTGTGTTCACTTTTGACACCCTGCCATCAGGCGCAAAACAGATAAACAGCGAGGCAAAAAGAAACCGGATTTTAGAGGAGATGGGTGTTGACTATTTGTATATTCAGCACTTTGACAATGAATTTAAATCTATTGAAGCCGATGACTTTATGGACAGATTTTTGCTGCAAGCAAAATATATAAGCGTTGGATTTAACTACCGCTTTGGCTGCGGCAGAGCGGGAGATGTTGATACATTAGCCGATTTTGGAAAAGCTAATGGTATACAGATACACGTTGAGCCGCCCGTTATGTATGACGGCGACACGATTAGCAGCACCAGAATAAGGTCGTGTATAGAAAACGCAGAGTTTGACAAAGTCTTTGATATGCTCGGCAGGAGCTATGGCGTTAGCGGTGTAGTACAGCGTGGGCACGAAGTGGGAAGGAAGCTTGGGTTTCCTACTGCTAATGTTTTGCCTGACGAGAGGATGGTGCTTCCGAACGACGGCGTGTACGCAACGCTTGTGTTAATTGACGGCGTAAAGTATAAGGCCTTTACAAACTGTGGCGCAAGGCCGACGTTTGGAGACGGCAAAAAGCTTTTAGAGACAAACGTGTTTGATTTTGAGGGCGATTTGTACGGAAAGGAAATTGAAATTTTCTTTTTAAAAAGGCTCAGAGATGTGCGCACTTTTGCTTCTGAAAAGGAACTTGTAGAGCAGATTTTTAAAGATAAAGAAGTGAGTTTGGAATTTTTTTCAAAAAAAGGTTTACAAACAGAAAGTTTTATAGTATAATAATTAGGCTAACACTGGGTTTGGGGAAAAAGTTCCACTTGCCTCATGCTCGGGTTAAGCATATATAATCTAAGTGGAGGTAAAAATTATGTTGAAAGAAGTAAAAACAGAAATCATTGCAAACAACAAATTGCATGAGACAGACACAGGTTCTCCTGAGGTACAGATTGCTATTCTTACTGAGAGAATCAACCACCTTAACGAACATCTTAAAATCTACAAGAAGGACCATCATTCAAGAAGAGGTCTTTTGAAAATGGTTGGTAAGAGACGTGGTCTTTTGAACTATCTCATGAAAAAGGATATCGAAAGATACAGAGCAATTGTTGCTAAATGTAACTTGAGAAAGTAGTTTGTAAAAAAACGGGTGGTACTTTGTACCACTCGTTTGATTGCTTTTTACGCGCAAACTTGGGGCGTTGGTTAGCAGTTAATTTTGCGCATCGTTTTTGGTACGTAAAATTAAGTGCTAAATGATGCCTCGAAAAAATATTTATCTAAATTTTAGGAGGTATTAAAATGGCATTTGAAAAATTTGAAACTGCCGTTGCAGGCAGAAAGCTTGTCGTTGAAACAGGTAAGATGGCTCAACTTTCTAACGGTTCTTGTGTGGTAAGATACGGCGACACTGTTGTTATGACTAACGTTACCGCGTCCGACAAGCCAAGAGACGGAATCGACTTTTTCCCTCTCAGCGTTGACTACGAGGAAAAGTTGTACTCGGTAGGTAAAATCCCCGGTGGATTTACAAAGCGTGAGGGTAAGCCTTCGGACAAGGCTGTACTTACAAGCCGTGTTATCGACAGACCTATCAGACCTTTGTTCCCTAAGGATTTGAGAAACGACGTTTCTATCGTTTCTACCGTACTTAGCGTTGAGCAGGACAACCTTCCGGAGTTTTGTGCTATGATGGGTACAGCTATTGCTATCGCAATTTCTGACATTCCGTTTAACGGTCCTGTTGCAAGCATTTTTGTTGGTTATGTTGACGGACAGTTTGTTATCAACCCTACTGCTGAACAAAGAGAAGTAAGCCAGATGAACCTTACTGTTTCCGGTACAAGAAACAAGGTTTGCATGATTGAAGCCGGCGCTAAGGAAGTTCCGGACGACGTTATGTTTGACGCTATTATGCTTGCTCACGAGGAAATCAAAAAGCTTTGTGATTTTGTTGATGAAATCGCCGATGCAGTTGGTAAAAAAGAAAAGATTAAGTACGAGGCGTTTGACATCAACCACGAACTTTATGACGATGTTGAAGCTTTCGCACTTGACGATATTAAGCACGCTCTTGACACAGACGACAAGAAGGTGCGCGATGCAAGAATGTTGGTTGTTGAAGAAAAGCTTGCAGAAGAGTTTGCTGAAAAGTACGAAAACTACGACGCTGAAATCGGCGACGTTTTGTACAAGATGCAAAAGAACGTTGTAAGAAGCTGGTTAAAGGACGAGCACAAGCGTGTTGACGGAAGAGGAATTGACGATATAAGACCTCTTAGCGCTGAGGTTGGTCTGCTTCCGAGAGTTCACGGAAGCGGTATGTTTACAAGAGGTCAGACACAGGTTTTGACTGTTGCTACTCTTGGTGCTTTGGGCGATGCACAAAAGCTCGACGGACTTGACGAATCTGAACAGTCTAAGAGATACATCCACCACTACAACTTTCCTTCGTACAGCGTAGGTGAGACTAAGCCTTCAAGAGGCCCGGGAAGACGTGAGGTAGGTCACGGCGCTTTGGCAGAAAGAGCTTTGGAGCCTGTTATTCCTAACGAGGAAGAGTTCCCTTATGCTATAAGGCTTGTTTCTGAAGTTTTGTCTTCTAACGGTTCTACATCGCAGGCTTCTGTTTGCGGAAGTACGCTTGCTCTTATGGACGCAGGTGTGCCGATTAAGGCTCCTGTTGCAGGTATCTCTGTTGGTCTTATCGACGAGGGCGACAGCTTTATGACTATGCTTGACATTCAGGGTCTTGAAGACTTCCACGGTGACATGGACTTTAAGGTTGCAGGTACTAAGGAAGGTATCACAGCTATTCAGATGGACCTTAAAATAGACGGACTTACTCCTGAAATAATTAAAGAAGCTTTTGCAAAGACTAAGGCTGCACGTATTAAGATTATTGATGAAGTATTACTTAAAGCTATTGACGCTCCGCGCGCTGAGCTTTCTGCTTATGCACCAAGAGTTGAGACAATGCAGATTGACACAGACAAGATCAGAGACGTTATAGGTTCCGGCGGAAAGACTATACAGAAGATTATCGCTGACACAGGCGTTAAGATTGATATAGACGACACAGGCAAGGTACTTATTATGTCCAACAACGCAGCGTCTTTGGCTATGGCTAAGGATATTATCTCAGGCATCGTTAAGGAGCCTGAGCCGGGCGAAATTTACACCGGTACTGTTACAAGAATTATGCAGTTTGGTGCTTTTGTTGAAATCTTGCCGGGCAAGGAAGGTCTTGTTCATATCTCAAAACTTGACCAAAAGAGAGTGGAAAAGGTAGAGGATGTTGTTAACGTTGGTGATGTAATTACCGTTAAGGTTATTGAAATCGACGAAAAGGGCAGAATTAACCTTTCTAAGAAAGACGCAGAATAATGTAATTTTAAAAATCCGGCTTTAAAAGTCGGATTTTTATTAATAATTTTATAATAATAAATGTAGGAGGTATGGCTTATGAATCCATGGCACGACTTTGAAAAAGAAAGAGTAACTACTGATAAATTTGTAAGTGTAATCGAAATTCCCAAAAGATGCCACAAAAAGTATGAGCTGGATAAAAAGTCCGGACTTATACGGCTTGACAGGATTTTGTTTACATCGACTCACTATCCGGAAAACTATGGCTTTATACCGCTTACGCTTTCTGAGGATGGAGACCCTTTGGACGTTTTGGTTCTCTGTCAGGAAGAACTTGACATTTTAACAATCGTTGACTGCTATCCGATTGGAGTTTTGAAGATGATAGACGACGACGAAACCGATGAGAAAATTATCGCTATACCATGTACTGACCCTTCGCTTAATATGTATAGAGATATATCTGAGCTTCCTAAGCATAACTTTGAAGAGATAAAGCACTTTTTCGAGGTTTACAAGAACCTGGAGAAAAAGGTGACCGTTGTGGAAGAAATCGGCGGTCGCGAAGAGGCGATAGAGGTTATACAAAAGAGCATAGACGCCTACGACAAAAACGTAAGGAAGTATTTAAAATAATATGTTTATAGATTTTCACACACATATTTTCCCTGATAAAATTGCACAGAGGGTAATAAGAATATTAAAGGGCAACGCGCAAAAGCAGGGGCACGTTGAGCAAAGGTCCTTTGCTGACGGTACTTTGGGCGGGCTTCGTGCGTCTATGGAGAGGTGCAAAATAAGCAAAAGTGTTGCGCTTCCGATTGCTACTAAGCCGACGCAGGCGGATAGCATTAATTCCTTTGCGATGGAGGTTAATTCCCCGGACGTAATTTCGTTTGGAAGTGTTCATCCTATGCAAAGCGACTGGGAAGACGTGATTGATAGGCTTTACGAAAGTGGAATTAAAGGAATAAAGCTTCATCCGCAATATCAGCAGGTGAGGGTTGACAGTCCTGAGACTATAAGGGTTTTGAAAAAAGCGGAGTCTCTTAAAATGTACACAACCTTGCATGCCGGGGTGGATATTGGCGTTCCGCCGCCTCTTATGTGCACGCCGAA
The DNA here is from genome assembly GCA_045660545.1 of Clostridia bacterium. Classification (GTDB taxonomy): domain Bacteria; phylum Bacillota; class Clostridia; order Monoglobales; family Firm-18; genus JAZREA01. The sequence goes on from JAZREA010000005.1 coordinate 26,957, forward strand.
GATGCTTTCTGACGTGCTCACAGAAGTAAGCGGAGAATACATTATAGCCGCTCATCTGGGCGGGTTTGATATGTGGGACGAGGTGGAAAAAGAGCTTGTCGGCAAGCCGATTTACTTTGACACCGCGGTTATAAGCTCGTTTATTGAAAAAGAGCAATATAAAAGGATTGTGAAAAATCATGGGTCGAAAAAGGTTTTGTTCGCAAGCGACCTGCCTTGGGAGGACCCGTTGGACACGATTAGAGGACTTGATTCTCTCGGGCTTTCGACAGAGGAATACGAAGATATAGCTTATAAGAACGCTAAAAGGATTTTGGGGATTTGAACTTGGGTTTGAATCCCCTTGTTTTTTTGGGGAAAGTGTATTATAATTGACACATACGGGATTTTATTTTTAAAATCCCTAAAGCCTTTCGGCTTTTGCGGTCTTTGACCGCTGTGTCAATTGACGGCGTCGTAAAAATGCCCTTGCAAGCAAGCATTTTTACTTCCTGGTAGAATTTGTACACATGTGTTAATTGACGGCGTCGCGAAAATCTCCTTGCAAGCAAAGATTTTCGCTTCCTGGTAAAATTTATACATATGTATCAATTGACTGTGTCGTGATTAGTGACACCTGAAATCTTTGATTTCATTGGTGGAACTTATCCATGCGACCGAAGGTAGCAGGGGAAATGCCCTTGCAAGCAAGTATTTTTACTTCCTGGTAGAATTTTTATATACGTGATTTGAAAGCGATGATGCTACATATTCAAAGTCGGGAAGTGCGGATGAGTTTGTTTGGCTGCACATAAGATGAATGAGTTTTTTGTCCCAGACTTGACACGAGTAACAATAGTTGGAAATAAAGCGTTTTAAATTGATACAAATTGTAAGGAGATAAATGGTTATGGCACTTATAGAATTAAAGTTTTTTAGTCAGACATTAGGAATGCAGACACAAGCATATGTCGTTATTCCTCAAAAATCCACGAAAGGTGAAATTGGAATTAAAGGAAAAAGCAAAGATAAAGAGTATAAATGCGTGTATTTGTTGCACGGTTTAAGCGATGATCACAGCATATGGCTTCGCAGAACATCTATTGAACGATACGCTGCTGATTATGGTGCTTGTATAGTTATGCCGTGTGGAGCAAGAAGTTTTTATACGGATATGAAGTATGGCATGAAATATTTTTCTTATATAACCGAGGAACTTCCGAGTATTGTAAGTGAATTTCTTAAAGTTTCAAATAAAAGAGAGGACACTTATATAGCGGGTCTTTCTATGGGTGGTTATGGAGCACTTAAGGCAGCTCTGAAAAAACCAGAAGTGTTTTGTGCAGCTGCGGGGCTATCGTCGGTTGCAGATATTAAGAATGGTATGTTTAATGATACTCTTGTGCCTGTGTTTGGGGAAGATTTGAATATTCCTGATGAAGAGGATTTGTTTTTCCTTGCTGAAAAAACCAACTTAAATCCACTTAAGCCCAGAATTTTTATGGGTGTAGGAACGGAAGATTTTTTATATGATTCAAATACCAGACTAAAAGAGCATTTTGAACAGCTTGATTATGACTTTACATATCGTGAATCAGCTGGCGTACATAGTTGGGAATTTTGGGATGAATACATAAGGTATGTGCTGGAATGGATGTTTGGATAATTAAAACACAGACTCACTCCATTTGCATTTTACTCGTGACAAGTTTATAAAATTCAAAACATTAGTTTGCCGATTTCAAATATTTACATATACTATCGGAGCAGGAAAATCCAGTGTTCCTGCGGGTTCTAATGAAAAATGTTCAAGAAAAAATCAGTGAAAAATTAAGGATAAAAATAGTAGGTCCTATTATTCACTGTTCTCCTGTCTTGACACGAACTTATTGAATATAATTAGCAAATATAAAAGAGGTAGAAATAATGATAATAAAGTGTAATAACGATAAAATCCGTTATACGGGAAGATGGAATATCAACGAATCTTCAGCAACATCAACTGCAAATGGAAATTATTTTGAATTTATGTATTCGGGAGAATGTGCAGTAATCGGATTTGACACATCCTATGTACGAGTTCCATTTCCCCACGTTTATATAAGTGTTGATGGCGGTGCCAATGTCGAGGTTTCGCTTGATCGGTTTGTAAGGATTTCCGCAGAAGAAGGCGAGCACAAGGTTTGTGTTATTTTAAAAGGGTCAGTAGAAATTCAACACAGATGGTTTGCTCCTATTGAAGCTAAAGTTTCGCTTCTTGAAATTGAAGCCGATGAATTTTTAGACTTGCCTGAGGATACACGCCCTGTAATAGAATTTATAGGTGATTCGATAACAGAGGGGATTTCTATTGATGTAGGATATTCAAATTACGGAAATAGTAGGGATATGGTTTATTGGGATGATTCGACAGCGGGGTACGCCTGGCTTACTGCAAGGACATTAAATTTTAGACCGGTTATCATGGGATATGGATGCCTTGGCACAACAAAGGGGGGTGCAGGTGGAATTCCTCCTGTTGCAGAGTCCTATAAATATTATAGCGATGGATATGCAATGGAAAGTCAACAAGCTGATTTTATTGTAATAAATCATGGTACTAATGACCGTAGAGCAGATAAGGAAATCTTTAAAAAAAGATATTTTGAGTTTTTGTGTGTTGTAAGAGAACGAAATCCAAAAGCAAAAATAATTTCTTTAACTCCTTTTTCGGGGTGCCTCGCAAAAGAAATAAAAGAAGTGGTTGAAAAGTACAATAAAGAAAAAGATGATACGATTTTCTATATAGATACTACAGGATGGATAGAACCAGAGCCTATTCATCCGCTTAGAATCGGACACAAAACAGTGAGTGAAAAATTATCAAAAATAATAAAAGAACACTTACTGAAATAAGATAAGACAATTTCGTTGTATTTTTACTCGTGTCAAGTTTATAAAATTTAAAACATTAGTTTGCCGATTTAAAATATTTACATATATCATCGGGAGCGAGAAAATCCAGTATTCTCGCGGGTTCTAATGGAATATTGTTTGGAAAAGAGCAGTGAAAAAATTGACTGAAAAATAGTAGGTCCTATTATTCACTGTTCTCCTAACTTGACAAAATCATATAATAAACTATTTTTTTGTGAGGTGATAAAAATGACAAGCTATCCATTTCTACCTTTATATAATAAAGATTCTAAAATATTAATTTTGGGAAGCTTTCCATCTGTAAAATCACGTGAGCAAAAGTTTTTTTATGGGCATCCGCAAAACCGCTTTTGGAAAGTTATTTCCTCTGTGTTTGAATGTAATGAGCCTAAGAACATTGAAGAAAAAAAGCACCTTTTGCTTGAAAACGGCATTGCACTTTGGGATGTTATAGCATCTTGTGAAATAATTGGAAGTGCTGACAGTACCATTAAAAATGTAAAAGTAAATGATATTTCAAAAATTTTGAAAGAAACAAATATAAATAAGATTTTTGTTAATGGTAAAACGGCAGAAAAATATTTTAAAAGGTATACAAAAAATCAAATAAATATAGATGCGTCATATTTGCCATCTACATCACCTGCGAATGCTGCCTGGACACTAGAACGACTCGTTGATGAGTGGAAAGTTATTAAAGGCATTTGAAAGGAATTGTTTTGAAGAAACAATTTAGCTATGGTGCAAATCGAAATAATTTGGCTTTGAACGTTAGTTTGAAATTCAGCTTAAAAGATTGGCATCTAAATTATACAGTCTTTATAAAGTTTGAAATGTTAGGGACAAAATTTTTGTGCCGAATAATAGTGAAAAAATCTTGACAAAATTTATAAAATCGTGTATTCTATAACGATTTAGATTCAAATCTAAATGGTAGGTATGGGAACGAAAGGAGAAAAATATGTATCACTATTTAGATGACAAAGAGTTTGTTAGTAAGATGAGAACTTTGTGCGGAGAGATTATGCAGGATTTATGTCATATTTTGAAAGAAGAGTATGATATAGGTTCTACATTTTATTTGGTCGGTAGCGGTGCACGAAATCTTATTATGCAAAACAATAATGAACCTGTGGACTTAGATTACAATTTAGAAATTATCAGGTGTGAAGATTTTGAAGATCGTCGTTACATAAAAGAATGTGTGCGTAAGGCATTTAATAAGGCTTTAAATTTGAATGATTTAAATGATTGTGAGGACTCGACATCTTCGTTGACATCAAAACCAATATATTTTACAGATGGAAATGATACAGAATTCAAAATTGATGTGTGCATAACTGTAAGGGATGAGGATGATATTTATTACAGATTGATTCATAATAAAACAGGTTTTGTTTTTTATGATGAATATGCTTGGAATATTGCACCTAATTCAAAAAGAATAAATGAAAAGGTTGATTATATTAAAAAATGCGGTAAATGGATATTGTTAAGGCAGCAGTATGAAAAAATCAAAAATATGTATTTGACTCGCAACGATTATAATCACCCATCATTTATTTGTTATGTGGAAGCAGTAAATAATGTATATGACTCAAGAAAAAGCTGGTAGGAGGAAATAAAATATGTACTGTAAATATTGTGGAAGAATCATAGATGATGATTCAAAATACTGTGTGAATTGCGGTAATAATATGAATAATGATAATTCTGGAACAGTGTCTGAGGATGCACCGAGTAGGGGTTTTGCTATTTTGGGATTTTTTGTACCAATAATCGGACTTATACTTTATTTGATTTATGAACGCAAACAACCTAAAAGAGCAAAATCAGCTGGAAAAGGTGCTTTGGTTGGTTTTATAACTAAAATAGTTATATATATAGTAATTGTAATCCTTTATGTAATTTTTGCATCTTCGATGATAAAAAGTACAATGGGCAATATTGATATTAACACTTATAATATTGACTCTATGGAAGAAACAGCAGATTTTGATGTTGAGTTTGGCGAGTTTAAGGTGACGAACAATGGATATACATATGATACATCTTTGGAAGTAACTGTCACAAATACAAGCGACAAACAAAAATCATTTTATATAACAGTTGAGGCAGTTGACGAGGATGGAACAAGACTTGATACTGATATGATAATGGCTGATCGTTTGAATTCGAATCAAAAAGTTAAATTAGAAGCTTTTAAATATGTGCCACAAGAAAAGATTGAACAATACAAATCTGCTACATTTAAAGTGTTAGAAGTGCAAAAATACTAACTATTTCATTGTGGAATATGGTTTGTGTCAAGTCCATACAATTTAAAACATTAGTTTGCCGATGTTGATATTTACATATACTATCGGGCAGGAAAATCTAATATTCCTGCGGATTCTAAGGAAAAGTGCAAAAGGAAAATTCAGTGAAAAAATCAGGAAAGGTTAGTAGGTCATATTATTGGCTGTTCTCCTAACTTGACAAAATCTTATAAGTGTTTTGTAGTAACTTAAAAAAACGGATGGAATTTATGAAAAGGAAAAGCGGTTTTATAAAAGGAATAATAGACGGAATGCCGATTTGTCTTGGGTACTTATCGGTGGCGTTTGCGTTTGGAATATTTGCTACTGAGAGCGGTCTTAGCGTTTGGGAAACGTTGTTTATATCAATGACCAACGTAACGTCGGCAGGTCAGCTTGCGGCAGTCCCGATAATTACCGGCGGAGGGTCTTTAGCTGAACTTGCGCTATGTCAGATTATAATAAACCTGAGGTATGCGCTTATGTCGACTTCGTTGTCGCAGAAGATGGACAAGTCTATAAGACTGATTGACAGGTTTGTAATTGCGTTTGTAAATACCGACGAGGTGTTTGCGGTTGCGTCGGGAAACAGCCATAATGTAAAAAGAAACTATATGTACGGGCTGATACTTACGCCGTATCTGGGTTGGAGTGTCGGCACGCTTTTGGGTTCTCTTGCGGGGAATGTTCTTCCGTCGTCAGTGGTGTCGGCGCTGGGTATTGCGATATACGGAATGTTTGTGGCTATTGTTGTACCCGAAATGAGAGCGAACACAAAGACGGCTTTGGCGGTTGCTTTATCAATTGTGCTAAGCTGTGCCTTTGAATTTCTGCCGTTTTTAAACAAAGTACCTGATGGGTTTACGGTGATAATATGTGCAGCGGCGGCAAGTCTTTTGTTCGCCTTTGTCTTCCCTATCGAAGTAAAGGAGGAATGTGAAAATGAATAATACTCCGTTCTTTCTTTACCTTTTGGTTATGGCGGGGATAACATATCTTATAAGAATGGTTCCGCTTGTGCTTATTAAGAAAAAAATAACAAACAGGGTAATACTGTCGTTTTTACATTACATACCGTTTACGGTTCTTGCAGTGATGACGGTGCCTGCGATTTTTAGCTCGACGGCTTCTGTTTGGTCTGCAACATGCGGGTTTGTAGTTGCGATTGCGCTTGCACTTGGCAAGAAAAGTCTGTTGACGGTTGCGGCGTTTTCATCCTTGACGGTCTTTGTGGCAGAGTGGATGATAGGCCTTTTATAAATGATTTTAATGTTACATAATTTTTGGTAAATGGAGGTGGGGAAAATGTCGTTCGCTTCTGAAGTGAAAGAAGAAATATGTACTGTGGAAATTGAACAGGTATGCTGCGCCAGAGCGGAGCTTGCGGGTATGATTGCCTTTGGAACTACGGTGAGGAAAGACGAAATAAGGCTTCGTACGGAGAGCGAGAGTACGGCAAAAAGGTTTTGTGAGCTTTTGGAATTTTTATACAAAATCAGGCTGGAAACGACGACAACTGATTCTAAAATCCATTATGTTGTACTGACGGGTGCAGATGTTATAAAGGTTTTAAGAGATACCAGGCTTTCGGGTGTTCCTATACGAATAGACAGAGAAATTGTGCGAAACGAATGCTGCAAGGCGGCACTTCTCAGCGGGATTTTCCTCGGCGGCGGCAGCATGATAGACCCCGAAAAGAGCTACCATGCGGAGCTTGTTTCCAACCACTATTCGCTGGAGAAGGACCTTAGGGTTGTATTTGAATACTTTGAGCTTTATCCGAAAATGATTAACAGAAACGGGAATTATGTTTTTTACATAAAAGAGAGCCAGCAAATTGAGAACTTGCTTGCGGCTGTCGGCGCACACATGAAGCTTATGGAATTTTTAAATGTAGTTATTGAGCGAGACATAAAGAACTCGACAAACAGAAGGGTTAACTTTGAAATCGCCAACGACACTAAGATTTTTAAAACTGCTATAAAGCAGCAGAACGCGATTAAAAAAATTGTGCTTGAAAACGGATGGCAAAGCCTGTCTCCCGAGCTTACAGAGGTGGCAAAGCTAAGGATGAACGACGTGCATATGCCGCTTTCGGAAATGGCGAGGAGAATTGGGATTACAAAGTCGGGAGTTAACCACAGAATGAAGAAGATTATGCAACTTGCTGAAATGGAAAAGTAGGAGGAATTTCAAGATGGGCGGTTTTGTTCACCTTCACACTCATACTGCGTATAGTCTTTTGGACGGTGCGTGCAGAATCGACAAGTTAATAAAGCAGGCAAAGGAGCACGGACAAGATGCCCTTGCTATTACCGACCACGGCGTTATGTACGGCGTGGTAGACTTTTATAAAGAGGCTAAAAAGAACGGAATAAAGCCTATTATAGGATGCGAGATGTACGTCGCCCCAAGGAGCCTTTTTGACAAGACGTATGAGCTCGATTACAAGAGATACCACCTTGTGCTGCTTGCGAAAAACAACGTGGGGTACAAAAACCTGGTAAAGCTTGTAAGCATTGCGCATATTGACGGATTTTATGTAAAGCCGAGGATTGACAAGACAACACTGCTTCGTTACAGCGAAGGGTTGATTTGTCTTTCTGCGTGTGTTGCGGGCGAAATCCCTCAGCTGATACTCCAGGACGACATAGAAGGAGCAAAGCAGGCGGTTAAAGAGTACATCAGTATTTTCGGCAAAGAAAACTTTTACCTCGAGCTTCAAAACCACGGCTTACAGGAGGAAGCGAAGGTTAACAACCATCTTATTAACTTTGCGCGTGAGTTTGGCGTGGGGCTTGTTGCAACAAACGATGTACACTATATACAAAAGCGCGACGCGAGGTACCAGGACGTTTTAATGTGTATTCAAACGGGTAAAAAGCTGTCTGATTCGGACAGGATGAAGTTTGAAACAGATGAAATGTACTTAAAATCGACAGAGGAAATGACAAAAATATTTGAAACTCTGCCGCAGGCTATCGAAAACACTAAGAAGATTGCGGACATGTGCAACGTGGAGCTGGAGTTTGGGAACTATCATTTACCTAAATTTGACTTGCCTTTTGGCACAGACCATTTTGAATATTTAAAGGAGATTTGTCTAAAAGGTTTAAGCGAGCGTTACAAAAACCCGGGCGAGCACATAAAACGACTTGAATATGAGCTTGGAATTATTAACAAAATGGGCTTTGTTGACTATTTTTTAATAGTCTGGGACTTTATAGATTACGCAAAGAAAAACGGAATATATGTGGGCCCGGGAAGAGGCAGTGCTGCGGGAAGCTTAGTTTCCTACTGTCTTAACATAACCTCGGTAGACCCTATTAAATACAGCCTTATTTTTGAACGATTTTTGAACCCATACAGGATTACTATGCCTGATATAGATATGGACTTTTGCATCGAGCGCAGGGGCGAAGTCATAAAGTATGTAAAGGACAAGTACGGCGTAAACAATGTCGCGCAGATTACAACCTTTGGTACTTTGTCTGCACGCTCGGTAATACGAGACGTGGGAAGAGTTATGGACGTGCCGTATGCAGACACAGACGCGATTGCAAAGATGATACCTATGGGGGTAGGGCAGACTATTGACAACGCGCTAAATACCAACCCTCAGCTTAAAAAGAGGTACGAACAAGAGGACGGCATAAGGCAAATGATAGACGCGGCGCGGGAACTTGAAGGGCTTCCGAGGCATGCTTCCACGCACGCGGCGGGCGTTGTTATAACAGAGGAGGAAGTGAGCGACTACGTTCCGCTTGCGCTTGCCGACGACCAGCCTGTTACACAGTATGTTATGACGGACTTAGAAGAACTCGGGCTTTTGAAAATGGATTTTCTGGGTCTTAGAAACCTTACGGTAATCAGGGACGCTGTCGAAAATGTAAAAAGGTGCAGAGGCATACAGATAGACATAAACAACATAGACTTTGAACGTCGCGAGGTGTATGCTCTTCTTTCGGCGGGGAACACCGACGGGGTTTTCCAGCTGGAGAGCGCAGGTATGAGAAACTTTATGCGCGAACTAAAGCCCGGGTGTATTGAAGACGTAATTGCAGGAATATCGCTTTACCGTCCCGGACCTGCTGACTCTATACCCAGGTATGTGAAAAACAAAAACAATCCCAAAAACATTACTTACAAGCATCCGCTTTTAGAGCCGATTTTAAAGCCGACCTACGGATGTATTGTATATCAGGAACAGGTTATGCAGATTGTTCAGGACCTTGCGGGATATTCGCTCGGCAGAGCTGACATATTAAGAAAGGCTATGGGTAAGAAAAAACCCGAAGTGTTGCAACGTGAAAAACACGCCTTTATATACGGAGACGACGAGGTTGCAGGCGCAGTTAAAAACGGTGTGCCGGAGGACGTGGCGGAGTCGGTATTTAACGAGATGGCTGAATTTGGAAAATATGCCTTTAACAAGTCACACGCAGCAGCTTATGCGGTAGTTGCCTACCAGACTGCATATCTTAAAGCGTTTTACCGCGAGGAGTTTATGGCTGCGCTAATGTCATCTGTGATAAACAACACGCCAAAGCTTAATGAGTATATTGCAGAGCTTCCGCATATGGGTATTAAGCTTTTGCCTGTTGATATTAACGAAAGTTTTGCAGACTTTACGCCCGTTAATGAAAACATACGTTTTGGAATGACTGCGGTTAAGAATGTGGGAAGAAGCTTTGTTGAGAACATAGTTTCAAACAGGGGAAAGGGATACACTTCGTTAAAAGACTTTTGCCGTAAAAACAGCCAGAGTGGTATGAACAAGAGGGCGTTAGAATGCCTGATTAAAGCAGGAGCCTTTGATTCTCTGGGAGGAAACAGGCCCCAGTATCTTGCTGTCTTTGAGAGGGTTGTGGATGAAGAGTCTAACATTTCAAAGAGCAACTTACACGGGCAGATATCGCTCCTTGGTGAAGAAATTGTAGTGGATGAACTGCCGAAAATGGATGACTTTGAAACAAACACCAAGTTGAAGTTTGAAAAAGAGGTTGTCGGGATGTATATTTCCGGACATCCGCTCGACGAATACAGAGAGTCGATTGAACAAAACTCAACTGTCAGTGTAGCACAGATTATCAGGTCGTTTGATGCCGACGGTCAGGGCGCCGTAGCTGACGGCACAAGCGTAAGGATTTGCGGAATGGTCGTGTCGTACGTTGGCAAAAAAACGAAAAGCGGACAGAGGATGGCGTTTGTTGAATTTGAGGACCTTGGCGGAAACATTGAGCTTATTTTATTCCCCAACGTATTTGTTAAGTTCGAGAAGCATATTTTTGAGAACAGCATTATACGATTAGAGGGTAAGGTAAGCGTCAGGGAGGATGAACCGCCTAAGATAGTGGTGGAGTCGGTTGCACCGCTTAAAAAGACTGCAAGTGAGAAGATGTATATAAAAATTCCTGACGGTACGGAAGGTAAGATTGATGTTATAAAAGAGGTGCTGAGGATTTTTGGCGGGGACGTGCCTGTATATTTGTACATCGAGTCACAAAAGAAATATCTTGCTGCGGACAGTTCGCTTTGGGTAACACCGACTGATGAACTGACAAGGCAGATTAAAAAAACTCTTGGCGACAGTTGTGAGGTTGTTATTAAATAAATGTAAAATAGGTGTTGCTTTTTAGAAAAAAGTGTTGTAAAATAATGTATTGTAGGGGTAATTTGGCATTTGTATAAGCCATTTACTCATATCGCACAGACAATTGGAGGTTAATATGTGGACGATAGTTTACACGGCACAGGAGAAAAACGATACTGACATTATTTGCGACGCTCTTAGAAAGAGCAACATATTGGTCAAGACAATCAGTGCCGAAGGAGAAAACAAATACAACGTGCTTGTTCCTTCTACGGAAGTGGCACAGGCGCATGACGTTATGATTGACGTTACATTTTAAGGGGGATTGGATATGTCTAACATACATTGCATTGGAGTACTGACAAGCGGAGGGGACGCTCCCGGTATGAACGCTGCTATAAGAGCTGTTGTTCGTTCTGCAAAATACTATGGGATGCGCGTTATGGGTGTTAAGAACGGTTACGAAGGTCTTTTGCATGGGGATATTTTCGAGATGGATGCTCGTTTTGTTTCTGACACGATGCACAGGGGAGGGACTATCCTTAGGACTGCAAGAAGTTCTGTGTTCAATACTCCCGAGGGTGTAAAGCGTGCTGTTGCAGAAGCGGGGTACTTCGGCATCGACGGTATGGTTGTTATCGGCGGAGACGGTTCGTTCCGTGGTGCGCGCGACCTTTGTCTTGCAGGACTACCTACAATCGGAATCCCGGGTACTATTGACAACGATATTCCCTATACTGAATATACGATAGGCTTTGACACTGCGATAAACACAGCAAAAGAGGCTGTCGATAAGATCAGGGATACGGCCAACAGCCACAGCCGTTGTAGCATTATAAAGGTTATGGGCAGAAATTCGGGTAACATCGCCCTTAATGTAGGTATTGCCGCAGGTGCTGAGTCGATTTTGATCCCTGAAAAGGAAATAGACTTTGAAGCCGATATCTTAAAGCCTATTGAACAGGGCCGAGACAGAAACAAAAAACACTTTATTATAATTGTTGCTGAGGGCGTAAAGACAGATACAGGCAAGCTCGAAAAACAGATTGAAAAGGAAACCGGTATCGAAACGAGAACTACTATACTTGGATATCTCCAAAGAGGTGGCAGCCCCACAGTACTTGACCGTGTACGTGCCAGTGAGATGGGTTGTCGTGCGGTTCAGCTTTTGAAAGAGGGAACTGCAAACAGAATAATCGGTGTTAGAAACAACGAATTGTTCGATATGGACATACTCGAGGGACTGGACCTTCCCAACAAGCCTCGTGAAGACTTGATTGAGCTTTATCAGATTTTGTCAATTTAATATAAGTTAGGGGTAATTTTTTGAATATTCCAAATTTATTATCTTTGTTCAGAATAATATTGGTTCCGGTTTTTGCCTACGAATTTTTGGCGAACGACAACTTTGTGCTGGCGGGTATATTCCTGCTGGTGTCCGGAATAACTGACTGTCTGGACGGATTTATTGCAAGAAAATTTAATATGATAACAGACCTTGGGAAACTGCTTGACCCTCTTGCAGACAAGCTGACACAAATTACAGCTGTTTTGTGCCTGGCGCTTAAAGGCTTTGACATGATGTGGTTTTTGTTTGGTGTGTTTTTGGTTAAGGATATCGCTTTGATTGTCGGAGGGATTACCATATATAAAAAGAAAGACTTGGTTGTTTCTTCTAACTGGTACGGCAAAATCGCGACGATAATATTTTATGTGGCTGTTATCTTTATGTCGTTATTTTACGATTCGATTGGAGAATCGATTAAAAACGGTATTGCAGGCTTTATGATTTTGGCGTTTATTGTAGCTTTTGTGGCTTATGTTTTATATTATTTTTCAATTAGGTCAAAAAAAATTGAATAAAGTACTTGCAAAATGCTTTTTTATTTGTTATAATATGATATGTTGTATAAAATTTGTTAATTTGAAATCCTTTTTTGTGATTATATAAGGAGGTGCGTAGCGTGGCTAAGTGTGAAATTTGCGGTAAGGGTGTTGCCTTTGGTATTAAGGTCAGCCACTCTCACAGAAGAAGCAACAGAATGTGGAAGCCAAACATCAAAAGAGTTAGAGCGATTGTTGAAGGCGAACATAAGAAAGTATATGTTTGCACTCGTTGTTTGCGTTCGGGAAAGGTAGAACGTAATTACGGTAGTACTGCTCCTGTAGCAGCTGAGGCAATTGAAGCAGCTGAATAATAATGATGTATTTATGACACATATAACCGCCGAACTGTTTCGGCGGTTTTTGCTTTTTGTGTGACATTTTTTTGAAACCTTCATATTATGTATTGAACGAAACAACTCAAATACTTATATGGGAGGTTAACGGTTTATGAACGAGATTTCAAGACCAAACTGCGACTTTAAAGACGGCGTTTGCATACACACAGACCAAGTGTACGATTCTTGCAAAGAAAAGGACTGTCTTGAAGACTTGCAGGTTATTCTTACTGCTGAGGGCCAATGTATTGTTGACCAGGCTATTAACGTAAAGGTGAGAAGTGCAGAAGTTATCTGGGTGTTTACGGACTTAGAACCCGTTCCATTTAACAAAGGCTTTTACACTGTTGATATAAAATATTTCTTTAAGGTTGTACTTGATGTATTCCGTGGCGTTGGACACCCGACACAAGTAGAAGGACTTGCGACATACGACAAAAAGGTTATTCTATTTGGATCTGAGGGAAGCTCTAAGATGTATTCTTCATCTTACAACCCCGGCAACCAGATGCCTGTAATCTGGAAGAAGAACAATCTTCCCAAGGCGATTGTTGAGGTTGTAGACCCGATTGCTCTTTCTGCAAGGATTGTTGACTCTAACGAAAAGTGCTGCTGTTGCTGTTGTGATGTTTCAAGCATTCCTGACTCGATTTGCAGCTGCTTTAACCAGGAACTTGTTGTGCCTTCTGACAACAGGAAGGTTTTGGTTACCTTGGGTATATTCACAATCATCAAGATTGAGCGTAACGTACAGCTTTTGATTCCTGCGATTGACTTTTGCGTTCCGACAAAGGAGTGCACAGCTGCTACTGAGCAAAACCCATGCGAGCTTTTTAACTCACTCAGGTTCCCTATGGATGAATTTTTCCCGCCACAAAGGGATGAATTCTCCGGAGACTGTGGCTGCGGCGGCACAAACGGTAAATAGAATAATAAAAAGCGACAAGCAACCCAAACGGTTGTTGTCGCTTTTACTATTTTGAGAGGTTTTTGTACTTTGATGGAGACATACCTTCTTCGCGTCGGAACACTACGCTGAAATAGTTTTGGTTGCAAAAAGACAGCTTCTCGGCAATAGCCGAGATGGGAACGCCCTTTTTTATCATCTGCTTCGCTTCGGAAAGCTTTAATTTTAAAAAGTATTTATGTATTCCAAGCCCTGTGTATTTGCGGAAAACCTTTTTAAGATAGGCGGGGCTGACGTTACAAAGCGAGGCTGTTTCTTCTATTGAAATAGAGGTGTATTTGTGGTCGTTTAAAACATCAATAGCCTTTTTATAAATTTCGGTCTCTAAATTTGAAACGGAAGTTGTTTTTGCCAAAGGCTCGTTTTCGAGTGAAATGATAAATAATTCAACAAGGGTTTTAAACTTTTGTCCTAAGGCGAGGTCTTTTTCCATTATTTGGAGAAGGTTGACGATATTTTGACTATTATGGTCAATAGGGGCGGGGAAAAACTCTGTGATTTTTCTTGCCTCTTCGATCTGGTTATCCGAGAGCTCTATTATGCGTTTTTCGAACTTTCTTATAAATTCGCCGGTAGCCATAAAGGTTATAACCAAAACCGTGGCCGGCTCGTCCCCGACAGAGCTAAGACTATGGAATTCGAGCGGCTTATGGAATATGACGCTGCCGCTTTGCAGCCTTATTACGTCGTTGTCGGCTGAGACTATGACGTTTCCCTCTGTTACATAGACCATTTCCCAAAAATTATGTATCTCTCCCGAGAACCGGTAATCCTTGTAAATACGCCTTGTAAAGGCGGAGTAAAACTCTGTTATGTTAAAAATTGAGTTTAGCTTATATGGCTTAAACATATCTGTTGCCTCCGGTATCCAAAAACTAATATTTTGTAGCCAAAATTGTATAGAAATTATTAAAATAAGGGTGTATTATTAGCGTGTATGCTTATTTTAGCATAATAAATTTGTTTTGTAAATAACTATATTTAAATATATTAAATTGGAGTGTGACTATGAAGACAGGAGTTTTGGTTATGGCGGCCGGTATGGGCTCGCGTTTTGGTGGAATGAAGCAGATTGAGCCTGTTGGAGCTAACGGCAGAATAATACTTGACTACTCGATACACGACGCAGTTAAGGCCGGTTTTGACACTGCTGTAATAGTAATCAGAAAAGATACTGAGAAAGACTTCCGTAACGCAGCGGGCAAGGCTATTGAAAAGATGATTGACGTAAAATACGTTTACCAGGAGCTCGAAAACTTACCTGACGGATACTCTGTTCCGGACGGCAGAACAAAGCCCTGGGGAACAGGACACGCGGTTTTAAGTGCTAAGGACGCTATCGACTTTCCGTTCATAATTATAAACGCTGACGACTACTACGGACAGTCTGTGTACAAAACCATGCACGACTACATAACAAACGACGGCGGAATGTGTATGGCAGGATACCGTCTTGGCAACACACTTTCTGAAAACGGTACGGTTGCAAGGGGTGTGTGCGAAGTAGAGGGCGGATACTTAAAAACCGTAGTTGAACACACGGCCATTTCGGCTTCTTCCGGAATATCGCTTGACAGCATCGTGTCGATGAATATGTGGGGACTTACTCCTGATATATTCGGCGTTTTGGACAGCGAATTTAAAGCATTTTTGGCTACTGACGGCGACCCGCTTAAAAAGGAATTCTTTATTCCTTCTGTTATAGACGGTTTGATTCACAACAATGGCGAAAAAGTAAAAGTTCTGACAACTGATGAAAAATGGTACGGTATGACGTACAGAGAGGACCTTGATTCTGTCAGAAAGGCTATTGCCGACCTTACAGAAAAAGGATTATATGAAAAGGATTTTTAATATGAGAAGTAATTATAATATCGAAGAGGTTATTAAACAATTTAATATTTCCTTTAATTACGGAAAGTACGGAAACGGACACATAAACGATACATTTTTAATTGAGCCCAAGAAGTACGTTCTTCAAAGAATTAACAACGATATTTTTAAAAACGTTGAGGAACTGATGAAAAATATCGTATCTGTAACGGACTTTTTGCGCGAAAAGATTATTGCAAACGGCGGAGACCCCGACCGTGAAACAATGACAGTTCTAAAAACTGTTGACGGCAAAAACTATTGCGGTGACAACAACGGGAATTATTTTAGACTTTATAAGTTTATAGACGATACAAAGACTATTGACTCTAACCCGACACCGGAAGAATTTTACAGTGCTGCACGTGCCTTTGGTAAGTTCCAAAGGATGCTTGGCGACTTCCCGGCGGAGAATATTTTTGAAGTTATTCCTGATTTCCACAACACGCCCGACAGGTTTGAAAAGCTTTTGGAAGCTATTAAAAACGACGTTGCTGGCCGTGCGAGCTCGGTTCAGGAGGAAATAGATTTTGCGCTTTCCTGCAAGGACTGGATATCTACTGTTTATGACGGAATTGTTGACAAGAGCATTCCTCTTAGAGTTACACATAATGACACTAAAATCAACAACGTTTTGTTTGACAACAAGACTTCTGAGGCGATTTGTGTAATCGACCTTGATACAGTTATGCCGGGTTCTATGCTTTATGACTTTGGTGATGCGCTCAGAATTGGCGCTGCAACTGCTGACGAGGACGAAACTGACCTTTCTAAGGTAGAATTTGATCTTAACCTTTTCGAAAGCTTTGCAAAAGGCTTCTACGAAGAGGTAAAAGATATTATTACACAGCGTGAAAAGGAGCTTTTGGTCCTTTCTGCAAAGCTTTTGACTTATGAGTGTGGTATTCGTTTCTTGACAGACTACTTAAACGGCGACACATATTTTAAAATACACAGAGAACACCATAACTTAGACAGAACACGTACACAGTTTAAGCTCGTTCGTGATATAGAGAAAAAGACTAAGGAAATGGAAGATATTATAAATTCACTTTAATCCCGGGAGGAACAACATGAGAATTATTGTATGTGAAAACTATGAAGAGGTATCAAAGCAGGCTGCGAAGATTGTTGCCGCACAGATGACTCTAAAGCCTGACAGTATTTTAGGTCTTGCAACCGGTTCTACGCCGATTGGGCTTTACAACATACTTGCACAGATGAACAAGGACGGGGAAATAGACTTTTCGAAAATTACTACATTTAATCTTGATGAATATTATCCGATTAAACGTACAAACTCGCAAAGTTATTACTACTTTATGAACGAAAATCTGTTTTCAAAGGTTAACATTGACCTTGCAAACACTCATATTCCTAACGGCGAAACAGAGGACCCGGCGCTTGAATGCGAAGCTTACGAAAAGAGCATCGACGAAAGTGCGGGAGTGGATTTGCAGATACTCGGAATAGGTCAAAACGGTCACATCGGATTTAACGAGCCTGATGAAAACCTTTGCACTGTTACACATATGACAGGGCTTACACAAAACACGATTGATGCAAACGCAAGGTTCTTTGAAAAAAGAGAGGATGTTCCGACAAAGGCTTTGACTATGGGTATCCATACGATTTTAAAGTCTAAAAAGATTTTGCTTTTGGCAAGTGGAGAGGCAAAGAGAGAGGCTGTAAGCAAACTTTTGAACGAGGATATCACTACAAAGAATCCTGCGACTATGCTTAAAGTTCACAGCGACGTAGTGTTAATCTGCGACAAGGCTGCTTATCCTGCTGAGTAATTTGATTATTAAAATTAAAAGCGTGTACCATATTACGGTACACGCTTTTTTTACGCCTTTGTGCTGTGAGGTTAATACACTTTACAGCTGTAAAACGCAGTAGAAACAAGCATTTTTACTTTTTAAGAAGTGCGTTATATATTGCATCGAGGTTTTTAGCCATAGAGGAGGCAGAGAACTTTTCCTCAACGATTTTTGCCCCTTCATTACCCATCGCTGACCTTTTTGACGGACTTTTTGAAAGCTCGACAATCTTTTTGGCCATAGCCTTTGCGTTGCCGTTTTCAACCACATAGCCGCTTACTCCGTCTGCAACAACTTCCTTTGTTCCGCCGCTGTCTGTAACTACTACCGGCTTTTTAAGGCTCATAGCCTCAATTACGGAAAGAGCAAGAGCTTCTTTCTTAGAGGATAAAACGCTTATGTCTATTATATTGGTTATGTCGTTTATGTTTTCTGTATATCCTAAAAAGACCGTTTTGTCTCGAAGTGCTGACCTTTTAACCTTGGCCTTTAATTCCTTTTCGCGGCTACCTGTACCGACGATTAAAAACTTTAAGTTTTCGTTTTCCTTTACAGCGAGCTTCGCCGCGTTTAAGAAAACGTCGTGGTTTTTAACCGGTTCGAGCCTTGCTACCATTGCGGCTATTACGTCGTCCTTTGAAAAGCCCAGGCTTTCTTTAAGCTTCGCCTTTTTTTGTGCGGAGATGGGGGTTAACGGGAATATACCGTTGTAGACCAAAAAACGCTTTTTGTCTTTGATACCATCGTCTTTTAAGTTGTTGGTTACTGCCTCGGACACGCCGATTGACGCGTCGCTTAAACAGTTGTTAATTAACTTATAAACCAGGCTTTTGGGGAAGCTCTTTTTTTCTTCAAGACAATGGCGGGTATTAACCGTCTTTACACCTAAGTATTTTGCGGCTATTCTTCCGGACAAGCTCGAATGTGTGTGAACTATGTCGGGCTTTATACTGCGCATAATACGTACAAACGAAAGGACGCCTTTTACCGAAAACGACTTATCCTCAATTCCGTCAACCTCTACAACCTTGATGTCAAGCGACAAAACACGGTCCTTTAATATTGAATTGTGAGGCAGTGCTACGGTTATGTCGTATTTTGTATTGTCGGCTGAACGCAGATAGTTTAAAAGCCAGGCGCCCGCGCCTCCGAAATTTGTATCTGTTATAACCTGAAGTATTTTAACCATAAATTCCCTCCGCGGTCTTTATGAAAAGACTATATTATTATTCTAATCCAAAATAAAAGAATTTGCAAGCGCAAAATTAATCGGCATCATTTTATTGGCTTTTCCGATTATATATTGCGCTTTTTTTCGTATAAAAAAAGCGGAATGTGAGCCTTTTGTATGGAGAATACTCGCGATTTTACTGCATTTTTTGCCTTTTAAGTGCCTCAAAACAATGCCAATATTTGCGTAGCTTTAAGTGTTAGACTTATCAATGTACCGAGGCTCAGCAAATCGGTAAAAGAAAGGAGGTGTAAAAGTGAAAAAGAAGAACGAAGACTTTAAAACCGCATCCGAAATCATGACGGACATAACCGAGCAGGAGCCGGATGACAAACTGCAAAGTGAATCATACGAGGGCTATTTGGGGATTGAATCTGAAAAGTCTGATGAGCTGGCAGAGATTGAACAGGCGGCTTCTGTTAATGACGACTTCGAGGCTTTGGACGACACGGAGCTTGAAGTGCTTTATGAAGAAGCTTTATCTGTACCGGTGGACATGAGAAACGAAAATCAGTCGGCCTTGTTGGAACAGACGAAGGAAAGGTACTTAAGGATAAAGTTTTACCGACAATTTGAAGATGCGGCCAAATGGTTTGAAACCGAGTATGATGATAAAAACTTTGAGGAAATTGTTACGAGCGATGGGTTTTTAAGGTTTGCATCGGGAGTAAAACTGCCGATAAGGGAGTTGATAAGAAGGTATATGGAAATGTATGAAAAAAACGAAGCTTATTTGGGAGCTAAAGGACCTGGCAGTGCTTCAAACGTTGGAGCAACCGCCGGGAAGGACTATTTTTCAAGAGCTGAGGTTGAAAAAATGTCCGCTGAAGAAGTAAGCAAAAATCTTGAAATTATTAAAAAATCTATGAAAAAATGGAAATAGGAGGAAAATTAAAAATGAGTATTAGAAATTTTGTGCCATTGGTATGGGCAAAGGAAATTGAACAAAACAGAGAAAATATGATGGTGGCTACAAAGCTTTGTAACCGCGACTACGAAGGCGACATCAAGGAGCTGGGCGACAAGGTTAAAATCAACGGCGTTTCGCGTCCTACAATCACCGATTATGACGATGTAAACGGTCTTGGCGACTTCGAAAGATTACAGGACCAGTCAACAATGCTTGAAATTACGGAGAGTAAGGCGTTCCACTTCTACGTTGGCGACATAGACAAGCGTCAGTCGGCAGGAAACATTATGAACGCAGAACTTAAAGAGGCGGCGGCAGCCTTGGCTGAGGTTATGGACTCTTATGTTTATTCTCTTTATGATGAGGCGGGTATTGTTACTGAGGTTGATTCTTTGAACGAAGATAACGTTTTAAGCGTTATTAACGAAACACTGGGTAAGCTTTGGAAAAACAACGTACCTACTACGGAAACAGTTTCACTTGAAGTTACACCTGAGTTTCTTACAAAATTACAGATGGCTAAACTTTTGGTTGATACAGACAACAGCGGTGTGTTGGAGGGCGGTATTTCCCACAAATTAAAGACATTTAACATTGACGTTTACATGTCTAACAACCTTCCGAACGAAGACGGCACAGACATCTGTATTTTAAGAACAAAGAAGGCTATTTCCTTCGCAGAGCAGCTTAAAGAAATTAAGGCTTACGAGCCGCAAAACTTCTTTGGCGAGGCTGTTAAGGGATTGCAGGTTTACGGTGCTAAGGTTATAAGACCTGATGAATTGGCGGTTATTAAAGTTGCCGCATACAACTAAGGAGGAGAAAAAGAATGGCTAATATTACAAAGACTTATGCTAAAAGAGACAACGCAGTTGTACTTAACAAAACAGCGGGTGTTGCAACACAGACTATTGCATGCGACACAGCTGACGAGAGAACAGCAATTATTATAGAAAACACATCCGCAAGCGAAGCTGCTACTGTAACAGTAGTTGCGGGCAACGGTATGAGAAGCTCTATCGGTGATTTGGAAGTGGAGGTTGCTCCTTCTTCCGAAGTTGTTGTGGGTCCGCTTGACAGTATGAGGTTTAAAAATCTTGACGACGGCACAATTACAGTAAGAATAAGCGGCGGCGAAACAAAGATTAAGCCTTTTGCTCTTTAAAAATTAAACAGCTTTAATTCGGCCGTTCCCGTAAGTTGACGGGAACGGCTTTTAAAAACAGTATTTTAAAAATTGCGGAGGTGAATTTATGACATACAAAGAGAGTATAAAACAGGCGCTTTTAAAGACGGACTCGGAAGAGACGGAGTATGATGCGGCGATATTTCCTGTACTTGCAAACGAGGCGCAAATGTACATAGCAAAGTATGGAACTCATATTTGCAGGCAGGCGGAGTATGTTGTCACATCGCCATTTTGCAAGGTGGCTCTACCAAAAGATTTTTACAGAGTTTCGCCGCCCGGGCTTGTTCACAAGGCGGACAGGCAGACTGGTGCGGAGTATTCCATTTTGGGTGATGAAATTGAGCTTTGCGAGTGCGGAGAGTTTGTTTTACATTATTACGCCCTACCTACAGACCTTACTTTGGATGACGCAGACCTTGAAACTTACGAATACGAGGTAAGGGGAGACGCCCATATTGCTATTCCCTCGTACATAGGGTATCAGCTTGTTAAGACGGACGACGTACAGCTTGCACAGATTTTAAAAAACGAGTGGGACAAATATATGATGCTTTTCGACGATGACAAAAAAGCTGTGCAAAAGAAAATTAAGAACGTTGTGAGGTGGTAGTTATGGGAATAAAGTTTAAAGAGGCAGCGTTGCCTGATGTTTCTGCACTGGACTTTCGGGTTGATTACTGGGACGGCGTAAACCAAACTCGGGCGGCACAAAAAAACAGCGAGATGGCGAACTGCCAAAATATGTCGATTGACAACTTTCCTTATGCGTCGCCGAGAAAGCCGCGACAAAAACTTGTAGACGAGCAGGGAATAAAGAGGATATATAAGATAGAGGACGGCAAGATATACTGCATAGACAGTTCGGACAGGCTTTGCTATTTTAAAGACGGAGTAAAGACTATGCTTACGCCAAAGAACTTAAACGATGAGGAAGAAGAGGCCTTTGTTTACAACTGTTTTTGTACAAACAACTATGACAAAAGCTCAATATTTTATCCGCAAATGGTCTATACGGACTCGGATGGTGTTTATAGAGAAATAGGGCACAAGGTTAATTATACTAAACAATTTTTAACCTCTGATGAATCGGATTACAAATACCATAAGGAAACGTACTTTTGGGAGCTTGAAAAACCACCGTGGGACCTTAGCGTGTACGAGGTTATGGATTTTAAGTCTGACAACATACCAATTGAAAACCTTGATGCGAGAACCTTTGGGCTTGTTTTTATTCTTGCGGACGGAGAAGAGAGCTTGCCTATAACCGGAAACGACTGGGACCGGCCAAAGGTGAGGGCAAGAGTGTTCGACAAAAACGGAAAAATAAAGTCCTACTCAAAGCCAGGCGGATACGGAAGTACTAAAAACGAAGACGAAACATACCAGGCGGAATGTTTTAGCGGACGGTTTGAATCTTTTAAAAATTATAACAAATGCGTTATGACAATACCGGAGGATATAACTCTTGAAAAAGGAGATTACCTGGTATTGACTGTCGGTTTTTACGAAAGAGAAACGTTTTCGGAATCCGATACTGCGATGAGCCGCGCTGGCAGGAACCTTAAAGCTATGCTTGAGGATGGAACACACAGCTACATCGCTGTCGGAGAACCAAAAGAGCTGAATATGTGCAACGGCAGTATGATAGATTACGGAGTAATTTACAACAACAGAATTGTTGGTGTAAGAGGAAGTAAAATTTGTGCATCGGCTCTGGGTGATTTTTCAAACTTCTGGGAATATGTTGATGCGACAGGTAACCCGTCTGCCACGGGTGCATACGCTACCGACGTGGGCAGTCAGGGAGACTTTACCGGTATATGTGTTTATCAGAACATGCTGCTTTTGTTTAAGAAAAATATTGTATATGAGATGTACGGCTCTATGCCTTATACAATTAATGAGCTTTGCTCGACAGGGTGTGTTGACAACGACAGCGTGTGCGAGATAGACGGGGTGCTTTACTGGGCTTCGCCAAAAGGGGTGGTCCGTTACAGCGGCGGTGTGCCAAGTGTGGTTTCTACAAACGTCAATATTGATACGAAAGGTCCGTGCAAGGCGGGAACGGACGGAAGAAAATACTACCTATATAATGGAGAGAAAATATATGTTTATGACACACGCTATAACGTATGGCATGCAGAGGACTCGATTAAAGTAAAGATGTTTTACGGGGATTCGACCGACCTTTACATTCTGACTGACGACGGGATTTACAAAACGTACGGTGGATTAGAGACAGTTGAATGGGAGTTTGAGACAAAAGACTTTACATTTTCGACACAGATGAGGAAAAATCTGTCTAAGATATGGGTGAGGGCACATATGAGTTCTAACACAAGGCTTGAAGTTTACGTAAGACAAGACGGCGGAGAGTGGAGGAGGACGGCTGTTAAGACTGCGGAAAAGGACGAGATGTTTAACTTTAAGCTGAGGGTTAAAAAGTGCGACAGTTTTGCGATGAAGTTTGTTGGCAAAGGGGACGTTAAAATTTTGGACGTTCACGGCAGGGTGACGGTCGGAACAAACAGACACAAGGCGGGAAACAGCCTTAATATTTACAGGAGGTAGATATGAATATTGAAAACATTGATGTAGGTGGTATAACAGACATCGAGGGAGTAAGGAGGGTTATCGAAAAGCTTGTGGACTGCATTTTCGAGATGAACCGTGAGATTAAAAGAGAACTGGGCAATTTGACAAGC
This sequence comes from Clostridia bacterium, assembly GCA_045660545.1. Taxonomy (GTDB): domain Bacteria; phylum Bacillota; class Clostridia; order Monoglobales; family Firm-18; genus JAZREA01. The sequence goes on from JAZREA010000005.1 coordinate 50,661, forward strand.
CAAAATGTGAAAAGTCTTGATTTTAATATTACAAGAGTTGAAAATGCGGACAGAGTATTTCCTGATAACGCCAAAGAGGAGGAGTGAATATGGAAGATACATTAAGAAAATACGCAAAAAACAAATATATCTGGGAGAACGAAACGGATAAAAACAGTGCGGTTGCCAAACAGGCTAACGCCGAAAACAAAGCTATAAGACAGCAGCTTGGAATTGCTGAGGACACTATGAATTACAAGGAGTTTGTAAGTAACTACGTTAATACCAGCCCATATTATTCGCAGGCCTCGAAGGTAAGCGTTGACCCGAAATTCAAAAGGGAGAGCGACAGACTCTACGACGCTATTAACAATTTTAGTTACAACGCGGACAAGGACCCGACGTATAAGGCGTATTCAGACGCTGCCAAGAGGGAAAGCGATTCGGCACAAAAGCAGACGTACGCAAACCTCGCTAAAATGTCGGGAGGAAGAAACAGCTCTTATGCATCTGCGGCTATGGGACAGGTGGGGCAGGCTTATGCAAATAAGACCGCGGAGTACGCAAACACTCTTGCAAAAGAAGCGTATGATAAGCTTGTTAAGAGATACGAAATGAGCCTTCAACGTCAGAAGCAGGCAGTCGACGAGGCAAACAGTGAATACAAAAAACTTGTTGAACTGGGCGATAAAGATGTAGAGAACAAGAGGAAAGAACTTGACTACTACTACAAGATTGACGACTACCAGACAAAGCTTATTGAAAACGGTATTTTAAACCAAAAGAATATGTACGAATTTAAGCGTTGGCAAGAGGATCCGAATTATGAAATTAAGGACAAGGAACTTGCGAAGGCTATCGGCGAATATTCTGCGTATAACTGGCTTAAAAATAACGGAACTGATTATTTTTATAACAAGTACTATTAAAAAAGAGGACGGTGCGGATTAAATCCGCACCGTTTTTTTATTATTTTGCAAAGACGTGCTTGCCTATTGTGGTTATAACCGGGCGTGAGTAAATCCAGCTGTTTGTCGTCTTTGCGGGGTTGTAGTAGTATATTGCGCCGCCAGTCGGGTCCCATCCGTTTAAGGCGTCCTGGGCGGCTTTGTAAGGGGTCTGGTACATTTCGGCGTCCCACTGGCCGTCACTTATGGCGGTAAAAGCACCTTCCTGGAATATAACGCCTGCTATGGTGTTGGGAAAAGAGGGGTGAGCCACGCGATTTAGCACCACCGCACCGACAGAAACCTGTCCGACGTACGACTCTCCACGTGCCTCTGCATTAATTATTCGTGCAAGGAGCCTTGCGTTGTTGTCGGAGGAGTAGTCGGAATTTGACTGAATGCCCATAGCCCTGAGCGTTTGAGAACCGGCGATTCCGTCAACTTTAAGACCGTTTTTAGACTGGAAGCTTCTTACAGCAGTGCGTGTTTTAGAACCGTAAATGCCGTCAACGTCTCCGTTGTAATAGCCCCACTGTTTAAGCTTTTTTTGAATCTGTACGACTTCGTTTCCGGAAGAACCGAACTTTGAAAGTACGCTGTCGCTTTGCATATTGAAATTTACCGCAACGTATGTGATGACTGCCAGAGAAAATATTATAAAACAAACCTTTTTCACAAAAAAGTCTCCCTTCATTTTTACAAATTATGCTTGTATTTATGCGCAACTTTTATCAAAAAATACATAAGCGGTCGATATAGAGTAAAAAATACAAAATATCAATGAAAAGTTTTGTAAAAAAGGTTGAAATATTCGCTAAAAAATATTATAATAATAGGATAGTTAAGAAATTGGGGTGAAATGCTTTGCCGGAGGGTAAAAGGAACAGAGTTACAACTAAAAAGATGGTTTTGCCTTTGCTCCCGCTTAGGGGTCTGGCGGTGTTTCCGTTTATGGTTATACACTTTGACGTAGGCAGGGAAAAGTCTATTAAGGCTGTTGAAGAAGCTATGCTTGGAGAACAGCTTATATTCCTTGCTGCACAAAAGGATGTAAAGATTGATGACCCTGCACCGGAAGATGTGTACACTTATGGTACAGTATCTAAGATAAAGCAGGTTATGAAGCTCCAAAACGGCAACATCCGTATCCTTGTTGAGGGACTTGCAAGAGGTAAGATTGTAGATATAATTGACGAAAAGACACACCTTGTTTCCGAGATACGCAAGTATCCTGTCGGAAAATACGAGCGTACAGACGAGCTTGAAGCGTACCTTCGTGCTGCCAAGGGGATGTTTGAGGATTATTTGAAGCTACTCCCGAAAATTCCGCAGGAGTCTGTCGCTACGATTATGAATATTACAGACCCTGAGGAGTTTATAGACGTTATTGCGGGTAATGTGTTTGTTAAGATGGAGAACAAAATTGAGATTTTGTCCGAGTGTAACATTTACCGCAGGATGGAAAAGCTTATTGACATTATGAACGACGAGCACCAGATTATGAAGCTCGAGTACGATATAGCAGGCCGCGTCAAGGAAGAAATGGACAGACACCAAAAGGAATATTACCTTCGTGAGCAGATTAAGGCAATTAACGAGGAGCTTGGAGATTCGTACGGTGGCGCCGCAGAATGCGACGAATATCGAGAGAAGATTATCAAGCTTCCATTTGCCGAAGAAGTGAAGGAAAAGCTTTTAAAAGATGTGGACAGGCTGTCTAAAATGCAGCCGATGTCTTCTGACAGCACGGTTATGCGTAACTATCTTGACATTGTTCTTGAAATGCCCTGGGGTGTTTACACCAAGGACAGAAGCTCTGTAAAACAGGCTAAGAGCATACTCGACGCCGACCACTACGGGCTTGGCGATGTTAAGGAACGAATAGTAGAATTTTTGGCTGTAAAGCATATGACAAAGACCTTTAACGGAACGATTCTTTGTCTTGCAGGTCCTCCGGGAGTAGGTAAGACATCCGTAGCAAGAAGTCTTGCAAAGGCGCTTAACAGAAAATACGTCAGGATTTCGCTTGGCGGTATTCGCGATGAAGCGGAAATCAGAGGACACCGCAAAACTTATGTGGGAGCTATGCCCGGCAGGATTGTTTCTGCGATAAGGCAGGCGGGAAGCATGAACGCATTTGTTTTGCTTGACGAAATAGACAAGCTTGGTATGGACTACAAGGGAGACCCGGCGTCTGCGCTTTTGGAAGTTTTGGACGCGGAGCAAAACTCCACGTTCAGAGACAACTTCTTAGAAATCCCGCTTGACTTGTCCAAGGTTATGTTTGTAACCACTGCCAACAGCATAGAAAACATACCCCATCCGCTACTGGACAGGATGGAGGTTATAGAAATTTCGAGCTATACTATGGCCGAAAAGACGCAGATAGCTCTTAACCATCTGATTCCTAAGCAGAGGGAAAAGCACGGCCTTGACCACAAGACGCTTCGTATCACAAAAGACGCTGTACAGGACATAATCAGCTATTACACCCGCGAGGCAGGGGTGCGTAATTTAGAGAGAACTATCGCACAAATTTGCAGAAAAACGGCGAAGGATATAGTAGAAAACGGTGTTAAATCCGTTACTGTTACGCCGATTAACCTTGAAAAGATGCTCGGTAAACGTAAGTTTTTATACTCCGATATAGACCAGTCAGACTGCGTAGGTGTTGCAAACGGACTTGCATGGACAAGCGTCGGTGGAGACACGTTGCAGATCGAAACAAACGTTATGTCGGGTAGCGGCAAAGTAGAGCTTACGGGTAAGCTTGGGGATGTAATGAAAGAGTCGGCGCTTGCTGCAATCAGTTACATCAGGGCTAACAGCGAAAAGCTTGGAATAGACTCCGATTTTTACAAAAACAAAGACATACACGTTCACGTTCCGGAAGGTGCTGTTCCAAAGGATGGGCCGTCCGCAGGCATTACGATTGCGACATCTGTCATTTCTGCCCTGACAGCAAGGGCGGTACGCCACGACGTTGCAATGACTGGCGAGATAACAATAAGAGGCAGAGTTTTGGCAATCGGTGGCCTTAAAGAAAAGGCAATAGCCGCACACAGGGCGGGTATTAAGACTGTTATAATTCCTAAACAAAACGAGCCTGACGTGTCTGACATTCCGGAAAATGTACGGGCTGAGCTTAGGTTCGTTGCGGTTGAAAGCATTGAGGAAGTTTTGGGCCTTGCAATTTACGGAGATGACGGAAAGGAAAGCTTCTCCTTTGTGGACGTAGCGCCCATAAAGAGAGAGGACACGAGGATAAAACAATGAACTTAAACAACGTTAATCTTATGGTGTCTGCGGTTAATAAAAAGCAGCATCCTGCAACAGAACTTCCGGAAATCGCTTTTGCCGGAAGGTCGAATGTGGGAAAGTCTTCGCTTATTAACAAGATGCTTAACCGTAAAAAGCTTGCGCGCGTCAGCGCAAGCCCCGGTAAGACAGCGACAATTAATTTTTACAACATAGACCAGAGGCTTATCTTTGTCGACCTCCCCGGCTACGGCTTTGCAAAGGTTTCCAAGCAGGAAAGAGAAAGATGGGGCAGGATGATCGAGGAGTATCTAAACGGCAGAGAACAGCTTTTACGTGTTGTTTTGCTTGTGGATATGCGCCACAAGCCAACGGCTGACGACGTTATGATGTACAACTGGATTATAGAGAGCGGGTTTACGCCTTTTGTAATAGCTACGAAAAAGGACAAGGTAAAACCCAGCCAGCGAGAGGACGCTCTAAGGCTTATTAAAGACACACTTGGAGAGGAAAATGTAATACCGTTTTCGTCCGAAAAAGGCGACGGAGTACAAGAGGTGTGGCACGAATTTAAAATTATGATTGGAGAGGAAGAAGATGATAACTAAAGCTCCAAGAGGTACAAAGGACGTTGTGCCTCAGGAAAGTTATAAATGGCAATACATAGAAGGCAAGATTCACGACCTTTGCAGACGCTTTGGCTACAAGGAGGTCAGGGTGCCTGTGTTTGAGCACACAGAGCTTTTTGAACGAGGCGTGGGCGACACAACAGACGTTGTTCAAAAGGAGATGTACACATTCGAAGACAAGGGAGGAAGAAGCATCACGCTTCGCCCTGAGGGTACGGCGGGTACTGCAAGGTGCTTTTTGGAGAACAATCTTTTTGCTGACGCTCAGCCAACCAAGATGTACTACCTTTTGTCCTGTTACAGGTATGAAAAGCCGCAGTCTGGCAGATTAAGAGAATTCCATCAGTTTGGTATAGAGGCTTTTGGAAGTGCGGATTCGTCGATTGATGCAGAGGTAATTTCTCTTGCGATGATGCTGCTTGGTGAGCTTGGGGTCAAAGACTTAAAGCTATATCTTAACAGTATCGGTTGCCCTTCTTGCAGAGCTAAGTACAACGAAAAGCTAAAAAGCTATTTTGAAGCACATATTGACGAGCTTTGTGAGACATGTAAGTCAAGGCTTGAAAAGAACCCTATGAGGATTATAGACTGCAAGGTGCCAAGCTGCGGAGAAATAGCCAAGGATGCTCCCAAGATTTTAAACGAGCAGTGCGAAGAGTGCAGTGCACATTATAAAAAAGTGTGTGATTACCTTGACACTATGGGAATAGCGTATGAGATTGACGACTCCATAGTAAGAGGTCTTGACTACTACACAACAACTGTTTTTGAAATCAAGTCCGAAGGGCTTGTAATATGCGGAGGGGGACGCTACAACGGGCTGATTGAAGAGCTTGGCGGCAAGCCTTCGCCGGGTGTGGGCTTTGGACTTGGTCTTGAAAGGCTTATAATGGTGCTGGAAAATCAGGGACTTATTCCCGAGGACACATCAAGCGTTGACGTCTATTTCGCAAACATAGGTGAGAAGGCGGACATGTTCGCACAAAAGCTGGTTGGAGAGCTGAGGGCCAAGGGAGTAAGTGCTGAAAAAGACTTAATGTCAAGAAGCTTAAAGGCCCAGATGAAATATGCCGACAAAATCGGCGCTAAATACACAGCCGTAATCGGTGATGAAGAAATCGACAAAGGTGTTATAACCCTTAAAAATATGTTAAACGGCGAACAAAGAGAAATTAAAATCGAAGAATTACAAGGTTTTTTAGAGGAGGATATATAATATGCAAAAAGGTTTAGCAGGACTAAAAAGAACTAACTATTGTGGCGAAATCACAAAGGAAAATCTCGGACAGAAGGTAACCGTTATGGGCTGGGCCGCTAAGAACAGAGACTTAGGCGGCGTTTTGTTCATTGATTTGCGCGACAGAACAGGTATTGTACAGATAGTTTTCAACGACGAAATAAGCGAGGAGCTTTTCCACAACGCAGAAAAAATCCGCAGTGAATTTGCAATAGGCGTAGAGGGCGTTGTAAGAGAAAGAGCCAAAGAGACAGTTAACACAAACTTAAAGACAGGTGAAATCGAAATTATCGCTTCTAACCTTGTTATATATTCCAAGGCTGAAACACCTCCGTTTTATATCGAGGACGGCATCGACACAAACGAGCAGGTAAGGCTTAAATACAGATATTTAGACCTTCGTCGTCCTGAGATGCTCAAAAACATTATGCTTCGTCACAAGGCTTGTATTATTGCCCGTGACTACTATGACAGAAACGGATTTTTGGAAATAGAGACACCTATGCTTGTAAAGAGTACTCCGGAAGGCGCAAGAGACTACCTTGTTCCAAGCAGAGTTCACAACGGCTCTTTTTACGCTTTGCCGCAGTCTCCTCAGCTTTATAAGCAGATATTGATGGTGTCGGGTGTTGACAGGTACTTCCAGATTGCACGTTGCTTCCGTGACGAGGACCTCCGTGCTGACAGACAGCCTGAGTTTACACAAATCGACCTTGAAATGTCCTTCGTAGACGAGGATGACGTTATGACAATCAACGAGGGTATGTTAAAAGAAATGTTCAAAAAGACCCTCGACATTGATATCGAAACTCCGTTTAAGAGACTGACATATGCAGAGGCTATGGACAGATTCGGCTCTGACAAGCCTGATACACGCTTTGGTATGGAGCTTGTAAATATGTCTGACATATTTGAAACATGCGGCTTTAAGGTGTTTGCAGACGCGGTTAAAAACGGCGGCAGCGTAAGAGCTATTACCGTTAAAAACGGAAGCAACCTCCTTTCAAGAAGAGACCTTGACGGACTTAAAGACTTTGTTGCAATTTACAGAGCAAAGGGTCTTGCTTGGATTAACATTACAGAGGAAGAGTTAAAGTCTCCGATTACCAAGTTCTTAACCGAGGACGAGATCAAGGCTATTTTAGAAAGAGCGCAGGCTGAAACGGGAGATATCATACTCTTCGTTGCAGACAAGAACAAGGTTGTGTTCGACGCTCTTGGTGCTTTGCGTATTCATATTGCTAAAAAGCTCGACCTTATTGACAAGAGCAAGTTCAACTTCCTTTGGGTTACACAGTTCCCGCTTTTAGAGTACAGCGAGGAGGATAAGAGATACGTTGCTATGCACCATCCTTTCACTGCTCCGATGGACGAGGATATTGAAAAGATGGACACAGACCCGGGCTCTGTACGTGCTAAGGCGTACGACGTTATATTAAACGGCGTAGAGCTTGGCGGCGGAAGTATCAGAATCTACGACCAGGACCTCCAGAAGAAGATGTTCGAGCTTATCGGCATCAGCTTAGAGGATGCGCAGGTTAAATTCGGCTTCTTACTTGATGCGTTTAAGTACGGTGTTCCGCCTCATGGTGGTATCGCGTACGGTCTTGACAGACTTATTATGCTTATGACAGGCAGCGAATCTATCCGTGACGTTATGGCGTTCCCGAAGGTACAGAACGCTTCCGAGCTTATGACTGAATGTCCGGCAGAAGTTGACCCGAAACAGCTTATGGAGCTTGGAATTAACATTGTTAAAATCGACTAACACGTTTTGAGGTGATGTTGTGATTGAACTTAAAAATCTTACTAAAAAGTACGGTGCAATAACTGCTGTGAATAATATTTCCGTTACGATAAATGACGGGGAAATTGTAGGCTTTCTCGGCCCTAACGGTGCCGGAAAGTCCACAACCATGAATATTATGACCGGATACATTTCTGCAACGTCAGGATGCGTCGAAATCGACGGCCACGATATTTTAAAGGAGCCTGAAAAGGCAAAGGCAAAGATTGGATACCTGCCCGAGCTTCCTCCGCTTTATATGGATATGACGGTTTTAGAGTACCTCGGCTTTGTCTTCGATTTAAAGCGTGTTGCAGGGGATAAAAAGGAGCATATTGAAAATGTTATGTCAGTTGCTCAAATCGACAAGGTTCAGTCGCGACTTATTAAAAATCTTTCAAAGGGATACAGACAAAGGGTAGGAATCGCCCAGGCGCTTATCGGCAACCCGAAGGTGCTTATTTTAGACGAGCCTACCGTTGGACTGGACCCCAAGCAGATTCAGGAAATACGCAGTCTTATAAAGACCCTGGGCAAGGACAGAACTGTTATAGTAAGCTCTCACATTTTGTCGGAAATCAGCTCACTTTGTGATAAGGTGCTTATTATCAACGCAGGCAAGCTTGTTGTTTACGATACTCTTGAGAATATCAACAAAAAGCTTTCTAAAAGCTCGGCCTTTGTCGCTACGATAGGCGGAGTAAGGGATATCGTTATAAACACGATTAACACAATACCAAACATCGAGTCTATCGCGGTTGAGCCTTCTGCTGAAAAGGGCGCCTTTGACTACGTTATTACTACAAAAGACGGCGAGGATATAAGAAAGCAGCTTTTGGAAAAGCTCGAAAGCAACAACCTTTCTTTGCTTTCTTTAAACACAAAGAACCTTTCCCTGGAGGATGTTTTCTTAAAGGTTACTGCAAAGAGAAAGAGGAAAAATGTTGTTTCCGAAAAGGAGGCTGATTAATTATGAAAGCAATTTATAAAAGAGAACTTTTGGCCTACTTTACTTCTCCTATGGGCTATGTTGTGCTTGCGGCAGCACTTTGCCTCAGCGGTGTTTTGTTTGGGATATTTAACCTTTCTGCAAAGAGTACTAATATGCTTTACTTCTTTTCTTATTTGTCTTTGGTTTTTATACTTTTAGTTCCGCTTATAACTATGCACCTTTGGGCAGAGGAAAGAAAAAACCGAACAGACCAGCTTATACTTACATCCGGCGTTCCTGTAAAGGATGTTGTTTTAGGCAAGTATTTTGCGGCGGTTACGCTGTTTGCCGTGATGGTTGCAGTTATGCTTTTATACCCGGCTACAATGGCTTTATACGGCGGTGTTATATGGTCGTATGTTTTAATGCTTTACCTTGGGTATTTCCTGATGGGATGCGCCCTTTTGGCAGTCGGGCTGTTTGTTTCCACCGTTACTGAAAGCCAGATAGTTGCGGCTGTTGTATCGTTTGCAATTATTATGCTTTTAAAGCTGGTGGGTATGTTGACTTCTGCGATAAATGCAGAATGGATTTCCAAAATAATTAAATGGTTTTCGCTGTTTTCGAGGTTTGATACATTTATATGGGGCGTTGTTGACGTTTCTACTTTGATTTACTACTTAACTTTTTCTGCTCTTTTTATCTTTTTGGCAGTTATGAGCATAGAAAAAAAGCGTTGGAGTTAGGGGAGGTGCTGTAAAATGAAAAAACTTAATAAAAGCTTCGTTTACGGCACAGGGTCTGTTGCGATGATTGCTTTTGCGGTTGTTGTGATAGTGCTCTTGAACTTAATTTCAGGAGTTTTGGCCGACAAGTTTGGCTGGAGAATCGACGTTACCGAAACAAAGCTTTTGGACTTTTCTGACGAGTTTGTGGACATTATAGAGTCCGTAGACAAGCCTGTTGAGGCTTACTTTTTAGCAGACGAGCAGGAGATAGAGGAGATTGTTCAGCCGGATAACTATTTGATTATGGCAAAACAGATTCTGGAGAAAATGGGGTCAATTAATCCCAACATCAGCGTCATTGTTTCCGACCCTGATAAAAACCCGGAGTTTTCCAACAAGCTTGGTACAGTAAACTATGCTGATATTGTTTTCAAATGCGGCGACAAGCTAAGCTCTATGCCGTCGGCCGAGATCTGCTCTTATGACGAGCTTGGCAACCAGGCGATTATTGCTGAAAACAAGTTTGCCTCAATGATTGCAACTGTTACCAGAGAAGAGGCCATTAAGGTCGGTTTTGTAACGGGCCACAACGAAATGGACACTTCCTTTATTAAGAAGGCATATGACGAAGAGGGCATAGAATATGCTGACTTTAACATCCTGACTGACGGTATTTCTGACGAATATGACCTTATATTTATATATGCGCCTCAGGCTGATTATCTTGTTGAGGAAATAGAAGCTATCGACGCATATCTTACATCGGGACATCATATGCAGATATATATTGACAAGGTTTCTTTATGCAAAAACCTTGTTTCATACATGAGTCTGCTCGGAATTGGGTACAACGACGGTTACGTTCAGGAGAAGGATATGTCCCACTTAATATCCGAATACGCAGTTCCTGATATGAACAGACACACAATAACAAACACTATCGCTAACAAGCTGATTGTTCCTTATACTGTCAGCCTGGTTCCGCTTTGGGAGTCTAAGAATGGCATAGACACATTACCACTTCTTGCGACTTCTGAAAAGGCGACGCTTTACGCCGACCCTTCCGCTGTTGGGACATATTACCTTATGGCCGTTTCTGCGAGAGTAACAGAAAGCTCGCTGATTTCCAACGTTGTTGCGGGATGCAGCGCCTATATCTATAACGAGGGTGTTATGGATATGAACAAGCCGCTCCTTATAAACAGTACTCTTTGGCTTGGCAAGGCTGACAGCGATATGTATATCGCTCCTAAGGCTATCAACAACGGCACTCTTGAGATTACAGAAGATGCTTGCGGAGCATGGCAGGCTATTTACGCATTTTTAATACCGATTATAATTATTGCAATAGGATTTATTGTTTGGTTTAAGAGGAGATATTCATGAGCAGGAAACGCTTAATAATAGCTTTGGTTTCGATAGCGGTTTTGGCATCGGTGTTTGCTTTCCTTACGTTTTTTGGCGGAGAGGAAGCGAAGGTGGAGGAGGATTTTTCGTCTTCTATAAACATTATAGACCTTGATTACGCGATTAATGAGTATTCAGTAGAGAGACCGGACGGCAGCTTTACTTTTGTAAAGGATATGGGTACATGGAAAGAAAAGACTTTTCCTGACATTGTTTTAGAACAGGATTATATCACTACATCTGTTACAAAGGCGTCGTTTTTGTTCGCAGAAAGCCTTGTTAAAGAGGATGCTCAAAATTTAGAGGAGTATGGATTCGACGAGCCTTCTGCGGTAGTGCGTCTGAAAGGTGCGCAGGAGGAAAGTGTAATCCGCTTTGGTGCAAAGACTGCTACCGGCAGCGGATATTACGCTGTTGTTGATGATTCTGACGACGTTTATATTGTCAGAAGTGATAATTTCGAAAAGGTTGCAGGTGCCTTCGAAACATTCAGGGTTCGTGAGCTTTTTACCGCACAGGCAGACAATGTTGAAGCCTTTACGCTAAAAAGCACAAAACACAACATATCAATAAAGAGGAAGACCGAGAAAAGCCCCAATGAAAGCAACATATCCTCATGGGTTATGCAGACTCCTTATGTTAAGGACTTAAACACAAGGCTGTTTGAAGACAACGTTTTGAGCAAGCTTGCTTTTACTGTTGAAGATTTTGTTGACGACGGAGCAAAAAGCAGACTTGCAGACTATGGGCTTTTGTCTCCGCTATATACAATAAGCGTGAAAAATACAGACGGCACAACTTTTACATTCCATCTGGGCAACGAGCTTGAAGACGGCAAAATTTATGCACAGATTGATGGAGGCAACAGCGTATATGCGATAAGTGCAGAATCTGTAAAGTACAGAGACTTTACACCTCTTTATCTTTTGGAGTCGTTGGTTTTTGTAAGAAACGTCAGCGCTGTTGAAGGTATTGAATTTGCTGTACAGGGCAATACTTACGCCTTTTCAAACAGTGGTGAAAATTACTTTATAAACGGTAATAAAGTTGCCGAAAGTGACTACAAGCAGGCATATCGTGGTATGATTTCGCCTGTGGTTGCCGGCGAGGTTTTGGGCAATAGTGTGGGCAGGGAACTTTGTTCCTTTACGATTAATTACAATACCAACACACCGTCGGAGACGGTCAGATATTATGAATTTGGCGATATGTACGCCGCAGCAAGTGTTAACGGAAAGACCGAATTTTATGTACAGCGAAAGTATGTTGAAGATATGATTAACGGTGTCGCAGGGCTTATAAAATAACCTCTTTTAAAGGAGTATTATGAATAACAAAGTATGGATTAACAAAGAAATTGACAATTCCATAACCAAAAGCCTGTCGGACAGATACGGCTTTTCCGGTCTTTGCGCAAGTGTGTTACAAAACAGGCCCGAAATCGCAGACGGCAATTATGACAACCTGTTTCGGCGTGTTTTGTATAACCTAAACAATCCGTTTTTGTTAAACGATATGGACAAGGCGGTCGAGAGAATAGAACGCGCAATTATTCGCGGCGAGAAAATAACCATATTTGGCGACTACGACGCAGACGGCATTACAAGCACGTCGATTTTATATATGTTTTTACGTGAAAACGGTGCGGATGTTGCATATTTTGTGCCCAACAGATTTTCCGGCGGATATGGGATGAACAACGAAACTTTGTCCAATATTTCGAAAGACGGCACAAAGCTTATTATAACCGTCGACAACGGGATATCGGCGTTGGAGGAAGTGGAGTACGCCAAAACTCTTGGGATGGACGTGGTAGTAACGGACCATCACGAGTGTGGAGACAAGCTTCCTGACTGTTGTGCGGTTGTTAATCCCAAGCGTGCAGACAGCACATATCCGTATTCAAATCTTGCCGGAGTTGGTGTTACATTTAAGCTGATTTGTGCGCTTAATAAAAACTCGCTTGAAAGTGCAGTCAAAAAATACATTCTGCTTACAGCAATCGGTACGCTGGCTGATGTTGTTCCCCTTACGGGAGAGAACAGAGCGATTGTAACCATGGGACTTAAAATGATTCCGTACAATAAAAACTGCGGTATAGACGCCTTGATTAAGACGTCGGGCATATCGCAAAACGCGTCCGTTTCTGACGTTTCGTTTGGACTCGTGCCGAGGATTAACGCGGCAGGCAGGATGGACGATGCTACTGTTTGTGTAAGACTTTTTTCGTCAGACAACGTGGCAGAGTGCAGCGCGATAGCGAACAGGCTAAACGACTTAAACGCCAAAAGGCAAGACGTTGAAAAGCAAATAACAGACGAGGCTTTTGCTATAATAGAAGAGCAAAGGCTATATAACAACAACATAATCTGTGTTTATCACGAGGGATGGAATCACGGCGTAATTGGAATAGTTGCGTCCAGAATTTGTGAGAAATATTACAAGCCGACGATTGTTATGACTGATGATGATGGTTACATAAAGGGCTCAGGAAGAAGTGTAAAGGAATTTGACCTTTATGAAGCTCTTAGCGTGTGCAGGGATTGTCTTTACAAGTTCGGCGGGCACAGTATGGCAGCAGGAGTGTTGCTGGAAAAGTGTAAATATGATGACTTTTGTGCAAAAATCAACGACTTCGCAGGGGAAAAGCTCGATGGCGAAAGCTTTTTGCAAAAGATATATATAGACGCTAATTTAAACGATTATAATATAGATATAGAGCTTGCGAAGGGGCTTGAAATTTTAGAACCGTACGGTACAGGCAATCCAAAGCCTGTATTTTCAATTCTAAACGTACGTGTTTTGGGCAAGTCGCTTCTTTCCGACGGCAAGCATATAAAGCTTGTGGCGGAGCACAACGGAAGGGAGCTTGAACTTATAGGCTTTTCTATGGGGGAATTTGCGGCTCTTATTTCGGAAAACGATTTAATTGATGTGGCGGGCTGTCTTGATATTAACAGCTTCCGCGGAGTTTGTAAGGTACAAATTATTTTAAAGGATATAAAACGCATAAGGAAAAAGTGAGGTGAAACGCAGTGTTTGAATCACAGAGTTTTTATAAAACAATACAAGAAAACGTAGCAAAGTACAACCCACAAAGTGATATGGAATTTATTAAGAAAGCAGGGGACTTTGCAATTCGCGCTCACGGGGAGCAAACCCGCGTTTCAGGAGAGCCTTTTGTTGAACATCCGTTTAATGTAGCTATTATTCTGACAAATCTTGAAATGGACGACGAGGCGATTGTTGCGGGGCTACTCCACGATACCGTAGAGGATACAGACTGCACAATTGACGATATAAGAGAAAACTTCGGCGAGAACGTCGCTTTGCTTGTAGAGGGTGTAACCAAGCTCGGTAAAATCCCATACAGCACCAAGCAGGAGCAACAGGTAGAGAATTTGAGAAAGATGTTTTTGGCTATGGCAAAGGACATCAGGGTTATAATTATAAAGCTTGCCGACAGACTCCATAACCTTAGAACGTTAAAGAGTATGTCTCCCGAAAAGCAACTTGAAAAGGCGCACGAGACTATGGAGGTTTTTGCCCCATTAGCTAACCGACTCGGTATGCAAAAGATGAAGTGGGAGCTTGAAGACTTGTCTCTTTATTACCTCGACCCCATTGCGTACAAAGAAATTTCCGACCACATCAGCCTTAAAAGAGACGAGAGATTAGAGTACCTCGATAACGTACAACAGACCATCCAAAAAGGCCTTGACAATATGAATATTAAGGCAAAGATGAGCGGAAGGGCAAAGCATTTTTACAGTATATATAAAAAAATGTACACCAACAACATCTCTATCGACGAGATTTACGACCTTCTTGCGGTAAGGGTTATTGTTGACGACATAAAGGACTGTTACGCTGTTTTGGGCATGGTGCACGAGATTTACAAGCCTATTCCGGGCAGGTTTAAAGACTATATAGCTATGCCTAAGAAGAATATGTATCAGTCTTTACATACCTCACTGATTGGGCCGGGAGGAAGGCCTTTTGAGGTGCAGATACGTACCTGGGAGATGCACAAAATCGCCGAGGTGGGTATTGCTGCACACTGGAAGTACAAAGAGGGTGTGTCAGGAGCTACCGATATAGACAACAAGCTCGAGTGGGTTCGTCAGCTTTTGGAAATTCATAAGGATATGAACGACGCCGAGGAGTTTATACATAACCTGAAAATCGACCTTTTCGAAGACGAAGTATTTGTCTTTTCTCCAAAGGGCGACGTTATCAACCTGCCGGCAGGCTCTTGCCCTGTTGACTTTGCGTACGCAATTCACAGCGCGATAGGCAACAAGACGGTAGGTGCTAAGGTAAACGGTAAGATTGTAACACTCGACCACAACCTTGTAAACGGCGACATTGTAGAGATTATCACCAGTGCTAACCCCAAGGGACCAAGCCGCGACTGGATTAAAATAGTTAAGACCTCCCAGGCTAAAAAGAAGATTAACGACTGGTTTAAAAAGGAAAACAGAGAGGAAAACATTAATAAAGGCAAGGAAACCCTTGAAAAAGAGCTAAGACATCTTGGCATACCTGTCAGCGTGCTCTACGACGCGGAGTTTATGGAACCAATACTTAAAAAGATTTCTGTTTCTGTTGTGGAAGATATGTTCTCGGGAATCGGTTATGGCGGAATTAACATTAACAAGGTTTTAACAAGAATAAAGGATATATACCACCAGCAAAACAAGTTTGAAGACAACGTTGTGCTGAGCGACCTTGTTAACGTCTCGTCAGAAAGGCGTCCGAGGTCTAACAGCGGTATAGTTGTAAAGGGTATTGATAATTGTCTTGTTAAGATTGCGCATTGTTGCAACCCTGTTCCCGGTGATGATATTGTAGGGTATATTACAAAGGGAAGAGGTGTGTCTGTTCACAGAACGGACTGTGTGAATATACAGAATTTTGACAACGAAGCAGAAAACAGGTTTATAGAGGTAAACTGGGCGTTTGACGAAAAGCTTAGCTACACTATGGACATCAGGATTATATCCAACGACAGATTGGGGCTTGTGGTGGACATTATGAACTCTATTTCGTCTGCTAGGTCGACTGTTACCGCGATTAACACAAGACTTACAAAGGATGCTCTGGCTATAATAGATATGACTGTGCTTATTTCCTCGCAGGAACAGGTACAAAAGCTTATTAAAGTGCTCTCGAATGTAGCAGGTGTAACCTCGGTTGCAAGAGTTAAACATTAGGAGTGGTTCTTTTGGTAATTAAAAAATATGTGATTGGGGCTTTTTCGGTTAATTGTTATCTCTTGGCAGACGAAGTTTCAAAAACCTGTGCGATTATAGACGCGGGCGACGTTTGCAAAGAGCTTGAAACGGAAATTGCACAGAATGGATATGATGTAAAGTATTTAATCTTTACACACGGTCATTTTGACCATATCGGAGGAGCGTATCACTATGCGAAAAAGTACGGTGCGAAGGTGCTTGTGCATTCTTCGGATGCGGCTTGCCTTAGCGATGAAAGGGCTAATTTTACTTATCCTGCCCCGTACGACTTTGTGCCATATCAGGCGGATGTGTTATTGGAGGACGGGGATATAATAGAGATTGGTAACATCAAGTTAGAGGTTATCCATACTCCCGGGCACACAAGGGGCGGAGTTACGCTGTACGCAGACGGAGTGGCTTTTTCGGGGGATACGTTGTTTTATCGTTCGATTGGAAGGACGGATTTTGCAGGAGGCAGCTTCGACGAGCTGTCTTTGTCTGTAAAGAGGCTTTACACCCTGCCGCAAAATACCGTTGTTTACCCGGGGCACGGGTGTCATACCACTATATCTGACGAAATGATTAAAAACCCGTATGTAAGACTGTAAATTTTAAAGTTTATAAGAGATAGAGCTGTGGCACTGTTAAGGAGCGAATTTAAATGAGAAAAACAGAAGTTAATATGTTGTCAGGTTCAATTATAAAGGGACTTTTAACTATGGCGATACCTATAATGATAATGAATGTGGCGCAAAACTCATTCAGCATTGCAGATATGGTCGTTTTGGGAAGGCTGGTTAACGATACCGCCGTAGGTGCGGTCGGTGCATGCGGAATGCTGATATATTTGATAACCGGTCTTGTAATAGGTGTTTCTGCAGGAGCAAATGTTCTTGTCGCAAGGTGCGTCGGAAAGGGCGATTATCACCGTGCGGAAAGAGCTATGGGTACTGCAATTTTGTTTTCACTTGTTGGTGGAATTGTGTTGGCGGTGTTAGCTGTAATTTTTGCAGAGCCGCTTCTTAGGCTGACAAACTGCCCCGAAGATTTGTTAAAACAGGCGGTTTTATATTTTAGAATATATTTTTGCGGCATTCCGGCGATTTTGTTATACAACTTTTCCGCTTCTATATTAAGGGCGATAGGCGAAACTAAGAAGCCGATGTATTTCTTGCTGCTTGGCGGCGTTGTGAATGTTGTGCTCAACATATATCTTATCAAAGCCTTTAATACTACGGTTGAAGGTGTTGCGATATCTACGATTATCGCTAACTTAATAGCAGGTCTTTTGTCGTTTTTTGTGCTTTTACGCAGCGAAAGGTACGTTCGCTTCCGTTTTAAATACTTTAAGTTTTATGCAAATGAGCTAAAAGAGATACTGTTTATAGGTATTCCTACGGGAGTACAAACTGCGCTTTGCTCTTTGGCTAATGTTATAATAACTGCCGCAGTAAACACATACGGGCCGAACGCTACTACGGGAATATCGATTGCCAACCAGTTTGACAGTATACTTTATCAGATAAGCTGTGCAACTGCATTTATTACGATGCCTTATATCGCACAAAACATTGGAGCGGGTAAGGTGAACAGAATCAACAGTATAGTGTTAAAATCTATGATTCTTACGACTATATTTGGTGCGAGCTTTGGGTTTTTGTCTGCGTTTTTTTCGGCAGAGCTGTCGTCGCTTATGTCTTCTACGCCTGAGGTAATTAAGTATTCTCAGGAAAAGATGATTATTATATCGAGTACATATTTTATATGCGGTATTAACGACGTTATGTGTGCGACTATGAGGAGTATGGGCAAGCCGCTTATCCCAACCCTTTCTACCATGATGTTTATGTGCGTGTTCAGGTTTATATGGGTATATTTGATTTTCCCGCTTTGTCCGAATTTTACATTCTTATATCTTGTTTGGCCGCTTGGATGGATTATGTCCATTATCACTATGCTTTGCTTCTATTTCCCGACGCTGGCCAAGCTGAAAAAAGAAGCAGCCCAAAACGCCGAACCTGTAAAAATTGTGTAGGATTTAGGCTGTCTTTGTGTGGCGTTGTTAACAATAATATATGTTAAAGAATAATATGTGTATAAAAGAGTTTTACACTTATCTTAAAAACCGAAATTCTGTCAATAATATATATTGCGGTAAGGTGATTGCTATATTATGTTATACTATCACGCTTTTAACTGTTGGCTTGGTCATTGATTGTGTAAAAATACTAATATAATTGCAGTTTTAATGGGGTTTTGCCTTTTTTTTAACAAAAAGTTAAAAAAAATTAAAAATTTGTTGACTTTGTCCCGAAAAATTGGTATTCTATTACATATAGATACTGGAAGAGTATTTTTGTGAAGTTTATTCTCGATTAGTAGAGGAGAGTTGTTATGTTTTCTAAAGAAGTTTTGGTTAGTAATCAAGTTGGCCTTCACGCAAGACCTGCTACCTTTTTTATTCAGAAAGCTAATGAGTTTAAGTCAAGCATCTGGGTTGAAAAGGACGAAAGAAAGGTTAATGCAAAGAGTCTTTTGGGTGTTTTGTCGCTTGGTATTACAAGAGGGGTTAACATCAATATCATAGCTGAGGGCGCTGATGAGGAAGAGGCAGTTATGTCTTTGGTGGAGCTTGTTGCGACCAACTTTGCTGAATAATTACGACTTTCTATTTTAGTATATATTTGCTGTGTGTCGGTCTCTGCGCAGGGTTAGCCTGACGCTGCTTAATTTGCATAAAGCTATCTTACGGCTTAAAAGCTGCTGACATCCTGGCGATTTTGTTAATAATTATGGGATAGTTCTGTGTGCAACAGAACTATTTTTAATTTAGAGGGATAAATATGGTTACTTTAGAACAGTCTGTCAAGAACCTTCCGACCAACCCGGGCGTTTATATTATGTACGATAAAAACGACGAGGTTATATATGTCGGCAAGGCTAAAAATTTAAAAAACCGTGTTTCGTCGTATTTTCGCAAAAATTCGTCTCATACACCTAAGGTTACGGCTATGGTCGAGAATGTTGTGAGGTTTGAATACATCATTGTTGCGACGGAGTTTGAGGCGCTTGTGTTAGAGTGCAACCTTATAAAGCAGTATATGCCGTATTACAATATTCTCTTAAAGGACGACAAGGCGTATCCGTATATTAAGGTTACGATGAACGAGCCATACCCGAAAATATTACTTGCAAGACGGATGCAAAAGGACGGAGCTACTTACTTTGGACCATACCCAAGCGCAAAGGTTGTTAAAGACACTATCGACCTTGTACAAAGCGTATTTAATATACGCTCGTGCAACAGGGTGCTCCCGAGGGATATAGGCAAGTCGCGTGCCTGCTTAAACTATCAGATAGGCAAGTGCTCTGCGCCATGTACGGGCAAGATAAGCGCAGAAGAATATAAAAACAAATTTGTAAAAATCATAGACTTTTTAAACGGCAACCATTCGCATATTGTATCTGAATTGAAAAATGAAATGTACGAAGCTTCGGAAAATATGCAGTTTGAAAAAGCAGCAAGTCTGCGTGACAAGATAAACGTAATCAACAAAATTTACGAAAAGCAACGTATCACCTCCACCAGCCTTGGTAACAAGGACGTTGTGGCGATGGCTGATATCGGCGCTTTTTTGTGTGTAGTTGTACTTATTGTGCGCGACGGAAAAATGTTAAACCGTGAGCACTATATAATAAAAAACACACAAAAGGAAACAAAAGAGCAGATTCTGACTGACTTTGTAAAGCAACACTACTCTATGACTTCCTACATTCCAAACAAGCTCCTTTTGCAGTATCCGATAGAGGATATGGAGCTTATTGGGAAATGGCTTTCAAACAGGGCGGGGTGCAAAATATCTGTCAGCGTACCGATAAGGGGCGAAAACAAGCATATTTTGCAGATGGCACATAATAACGCGCTTGAAACATTAAAGCTTCATGTGCTTAATATGGACGTTAAAAAACGCAAGCTCAGCGACTTGTCCTACCGTGTTAAAGAAGCCCTTGGACTTGAAAAGCCGCCTATGAGTATAGAGTCGTACGATATTTCCAACATTTCGGGCGCGGACAGCGTTGGCGTGTGCGTGGTGTTTGAAAACTGTGAGCCTAAAAAGTCGGAGTATCGACTTTTTAACATAAAATCTGTGCAGGGCGCAGATGACTACGAAAGCATTAGAGAGACCTTGTACCGCAGGCTTGAAAACGGAGTTAACGACGTTCCCGGCTTTTCGCTTCCTGACCTTATTTTAATCGACGGAGGCAAAGGGCATGTTAAAGCGGCAAAGGGAATTGTAGACTTCTTTAAGCTCGATATACCTGTGTTCGGTATGGTTAAGGACGACCGCCACCGCACCCGCGGTGTTACTACCGAGACTCAGGAGATAGAGGCTAAAAGGACCGACCCGTTATTTAACTTTTTAACGCGCGTTCAGGACGAGACACATCGCTTTGCCATTAGCTCGTTCCGTAAAAAGCACACAAAGAGTGCGAAAAACTCGCAGCTTTTAAACATAAAAGGTGTGGGAGACGCCAAAAGGGCAAAGCTGTTAAAGCATTTTAAGTCTGTTAATGCTATAAAAAACGCAGACTTAGATTCACTTATGGCGGTTGTCGACAAAAGCACTGCACAAAATATTTTTGACTATTTTCACTCCTGAGCAAAATTGACACAGAGTGACATTTGTGGTAGAATAAATAAAATAGGCAGAGGGTGAATTAGTTGAATTCATATTTTATAAACAAGCTTATATCTATCCCCGTTTTGCTTATAAGCCTGACGCTTCACGAGATGGCGCACGGGCTTTCGGCTTATTTAATGGGGGACAAGACCGCAAGAGCTGAGGGCAGACTTTCGCTTAATCCTTTAAGACATATCGACTGGGTTGGCTTTTTTATGCTTTTGGTCGCGGGAATAGGCTGGGCAAAGCCTGTACCTGTTAATATGATGCGGTTTAAAGACCCTAAAAAGGGTATGGCGATTACCGCGTTGTCGGGCCCTTTGATGAACATACTTTTGGTGTTTTTGTCCCTGCTTTTATACGCGGTTGGCGTGGTAAACGGATTTAATTATTATGTTATGCTGTTTTTATACATCATGGCGCACTACAACGCAGTGCTTGCTATGTTTAATCTTTTGCCCATACCTCCGCTTGACGGGTCGAAGGTGTTGTTTGCCTTTTTGCCGTCTAAGTATTATTACAAGCTTATGTACTACGAACGTTACGGTATGGTGCTGATTTTGCTTCTTAGCGTTACTAACTTAACTTCCAATTTAATCAGCACAGGCGTAGACAACCTGATTAACAGGCTTTGGAGTCTTGTGGTTAATTTGTTAATAGTTTTAGGAGTGGCTTGATGAAACAAATTGCTTTTAAGTTACAGATGTTTGAGGGGCCCTTGGACCTTTTGATGCATCTTATAAACAAAAATAAGGTAAGCATTTATGACATCCCGATTTCCGAGATTACGGAGCAATATTTAGACTACATTTCGGATATGGAGTATTACGACATCGAGGTTTCGAGCGAGTTTTTGGTTCTTGCGGCGAATCTTTTGTATATAAAGTCTAAATTAATTTTGCCTAAGGACTCCGACGATGAGGAAGAAGAGGACCCAAGGCTTGAACTTACCAAAAGGCTTGAAGAATATAAGAGGATGAAGATGGCGGCAACCTATCTTAGCGAGCAAGAGGCGACGGGCGGCAATGTGTACTTTAAATACCGCGACTATATCCAGCCCATCCTGATTGACGAGAGCTTAAAGCTTGTTACGATTGACAGCTTAAAGGAGGCGGCGGAAAACGTTGTCTACCTTATAAACAGGAAAAAACCTGTGTCTGCTTCCAGCTTTAAAGATATTGTGGCTCATGAGCCGGTAAGGGTGTTTACTAAGGTCAGGGACTTTGTCCAAAGGTTTTTGAAAAAGCGCAAAATCAAGTTTTTTGACCTGTTTAGAAACGTACGCACAAGAGACGAGGCTGTGGCATCCTTCCTTGCGGTGTTGGAGCTTGTGAAGATGAACAGAGTAAAGGTCGAAGACAATAGCGGCAGCGTTGAGGTTACATATATCGGCAAAGGAGATATTAAAGAAGATGAATTTGAACAATTCGACAATTGAGTCTATTGTTGAGGCATGTCTTTTTGCTTCGGGCGAGGCATTGGAGCTTTCCAAGCTGTGCGAAATTACAGGAACAACCGAGCAGGAGTTAAAGCAGATTATCAGCGATATGACAGACAGATACAATTACGACAAACGAGGCATAAAGATTATACGCCTCGGAAATAAATACCAGATGTCGACAAGAGGTGAGTACGCAGAGTACGTCCAGCAAATCGTCGAGCCCAAAAAGAAAAATCCTCTTTCTAAGGCTACTATGGAGGTTCTGGCGATTATCGCATACAAGCAGCCTGTTACAAGGGCGACTATTGAGCACGTCAGAGGAGTTAACAGTGACGCTTCTGTAAGCAGGCTTTTAGAGCTTGGTCTTGTAGACGTTGTGGGCAAACTTGACGCCCCCGGCAGACCCTCACTTTTGGGAACTACCGACGAGTTTTTGCGCACCTTTTCTCTTAGCGGTCTTGATGAGCTTATACCGATTGAAGACTTTGAGATAGACGAACAGTCTCCGCTGGAACAGAGCGCACTTTAATTTGTTTTTAACATACCCCGGTATGAGCCTGTCGGGTAGCAGACAATAATATAATTAGGGCAAAAATAGAAGGTGATGTTTTATGGCGCTCATAATTCCTTTGTCTTTGGTTGCTGTTTTGGTTGTTGCTCTTTTGATTGCCTTTTTCGCTAAAATTAATGTAACCGTTTTGGTTCATAATAAGGATATTTTAGTAAAGGCTGGGAAAATTAAGATATACAGCAACACAAAGCACGCCAAAAGGCCCAAAAAGCCTAAAAAGGCCGATTCAAAGGGCGACAAGTTTGAAAAGGGATATAAAAACGTTAAACATATAATTAATCTGTTTAAAAGGATTTTTGAGGATAAAAACGATGACTTGCTCTTAATACTTAGATATATAAGAGATAACGTCGAAATTACAAGGCTTGACGTAGCCTTGGAGTACGGCTTTTCCGAGGCGGCGCTTACGGGCGTTGCGGGAGGTGCAATATGGGTGGCCATTTCGTCGGTTTGTTCTTATGTTTCAAGATATGTTGACATTAAGCGGTTTTTAAACCTTGCGGTCAAGCCCGACTATGACGGCGAGGTGTTTAACGTTGATGTTAAGTTTGTATTTAAGACAAGGTTGTTTCATTTGTCTAAAACTGTAAGATATGTTTTAAGATTTATTAAAACTTTGAAAGGTGGAAAGTGATTATGGCACAGTATGAATTAGAAGGTCTGTTTTCAGCTTCACTTGATGGTTTAAAGGGAATGGTAGATTCCAATACAGTTATCGGCAAGCCGATTGAGACTGTCGACGGCACGACTATTATACCGATTACAAGGCTTTCTGTCGGTTACGGAGTCGGTGGCTGGAACTATGGCGGGGAAAAGACGACAGAAGACTTTAAAAAAGACGGTATTACCGCAGGCAGCGGCGGCGGTGTTACAGTTACTCCTGTTGGCTTTTTGGTTGTGTCGGACGGTAATGTAAAGATTATAAATGTAGACAGCACTACTCCGCTTGAAAAGGTTTGCGACGCTCTGCCGCAGGCTATCAGCGCTGTTGCGGAAATTTTTAAAAAGGATTAATTATAGCTGTTTCGTATCTAATTTGGAAAAATATTAAAAAAACTATTGATTTTTATGAAAATGTGTAGTATAATGTCAATGTTGTCGCTGATGCGGCGGCTTGATATTTGCAGGTGTGGTGGAACTGGCAGACGCGCTGGACTCAAAATCCTGTGGTAGTGATACCGTGTGGGTTCGACTCCCACCACCTGCACCATTTTTATAATTTAAAAACCTTCTCGTTTTGAGAAGGTTTTTTTGTTTTATATTTAAAAATTTTACACATTTTACGTTATTTTGCGTACTGTTTTGGCGCCACTTTTTTGAAAGTGGCGCTTTTGCTTTATGTAGCCATATAAATATTGCCAAAATTTGCGTGCGACTTTGTTGTAGAATAAGGGCATCACGATAAATAAAAAAAGAAAGGAGAGTAAACGTGATGAAAAAATGTTTTAAAATAAACGGCTTTTTAAGCACAGGAGGTGAGAGGGTTGTCAAACGTTTTACAAAAGATTAACTTTTTGTGGGGAGGTGTTGTCGCGTTGATGACGGCAATATTCGGGCAGTTTTGGTTTTTGTTTTTTGCGTTTTTGCTGCTAAACGTCGCGGACTACATAACCGGCGTCTTTAAGGCGAGAATCAAAAAGGTTTCAAGCTCTGCCGCAGGCCTTAGCGGGATTATAAAAAAGGTGTGTTATTGGCTTGTAATAGCTATCGCCTTTTTTATCGCTTATTCCTTTGGAATTTTGGGCGGAATTATTGGTGTCGACCTTGAGATTACGGTCTTTATAGGCTGGATTACTCTTGCGACGTTTATAGTTAACGAAATACGCTCTATTTTAGAAAACCTGGTTGTAATCGGCGTAAAGGTTCCTGAATTTCTGATAAAGGGACTTGAAGTTGCTTCACAAAAGATTGGGGAGTGTATGGAGGGTAAAGATGGCTGCGATAAATAATATCATAAAGGAGGGCTTGGTGTGAAGATTATAAAGATACCCAATCAGAAAATTAACGGCAAGCTCCGCCCGCTTGATTTAAAAAAGGTTGACGCCATAGCGTTGCACCACATGGCTACGGATGCAGATGTTAAGAGCATTGAAAGGATGCACATAAACCAGGGGTGGAACGCGATAGGGTATAATTTTTGGGTCGCATTTGACGGGACTGTTTACGAGGGCAGGGGCTTTAACCTTGGAGCAGGGGTGCAAAACCAAAACGGACATATCATT
>JAZREA010000006.1:0-68534 GCA_045660545.1 Clostridia bacterium
TTTCTTTGCTTCTTCTTCTGTTATCGGCAAATCTAACAATCTTTTAATCTGAACATAGGTCAGAAAAATGCCCTGTTCATTTCTATTTATTTTTCCATTGGGTTTGATGGCTCGGTTCATCCAGCATTCTTCGTTGTTCCGAAGCCAATCCACTCGTTTTAATCCCTTAAGCGCAGCTGGAATATCAATGCCAGAATTACGACATAAGAATTCGCACAAACGGCCAAGAGCTAAAATTATTAGTCCTTGAGTAGTAATATAATCTTCCCTAAGACTTTTTTTGCTTAATTCACCTCTATCCATCTCATTCCATTCACGCATATTGCCTACAACATTGCACCAAAACTCTCGAATTAAATTCTCACCATTCTCATCATCACCAATAATTTTTACAATTCTTTTGTGTGCTGTATAGAATGTGTTTAGTGTAAATATATTAGATGAGAACTTACTTAAATTATCTTTTTCCTTATCCGTGTATTTTCTCAAGAAATCTATAGAGTTTACAACATTTTTCGTTATTATTGCTACTCGATCTTTCGATTCATATAACGTATTTAAAGATTTAGATGTTGTAACAGCATGCTTATTTAAGTCAGTAAACATTTGTTGGCTATGTTGAAGGCCTTGATCTCTATACATTACAATAGAAATAGTTTCTTCTTTTAATGACTCATCCTCAATTAACGCTGCTTGAATTGCCGATTTTCGATGCTGCCCATCATTTATTAAAAACACTGCGTCCATATCAATTTCAAGTATCCCGGTTGAAGAATTTTCTGATGATGGTACAAAATCCATTTTCCCATCAACCGAGGCTGCCAACGCAGAGAACACATATGACAACCTGTTATCAATTATGTAATCTCTAATTTCAGGTATTCTTAATTCATTTAGTTTTCGTTGTGCTCTATGTTCAGGTGCTATATCTTCGTTAGTATCAGATATAAAGATTTTTTCTAACAAACCTAAAGGAACCATACAAATGTAGTATTCTTTCCCTGCCTGCTTACCTTTAACTGCTGGAAAATTGTATTTTAACATTACTCCACCTCATTATACTTAAGTATATACGTAAGTATATCATATAAATGGTGATTTGTCAACTGGATTCTATATTTTTCTTACTTTTTTATATTTTTCTACTCAAAAACTTCATTTTTTAGTCAATTACGATTTAGTCAATCGTAATTGACTAAATTTCTGCATATAAAAAGCGGCGCAATAAATGCACCGCTTCATCAGGTTTATTATTTTGTGCTTCCCGGAACAAGAAGTTCCTTTGCAAAATTTGTTTTCTGCTTATTTATATCAATTCTTGGATAGCTTTTAGGGAACAGGTATTCATCTGTTCTTGCTACATCATAATAGCTTATATCTGTAGTGTACCATTTGCCGTCAACATATACTTCGTTCCACGCGTGAATATCATCAACAACTGATATGCAAGGAATTTCTGTCCTCTGGCACAGATACACAAACGCATTAGAATACGTTCCACAGATTCCATTGACGGGAGGCATTTCGGTAAACACTCTGTTAATACCCGCAGCATTTTCATTCTTATATGAAACCCTGTCACAAATGCAATCGGCAATCCGTTTGACTTTTTCTCCGTCAGTAAGATTGGATATTTCTGCAATAAAACTGTCTGTTGCTTTGTTTGCAGGTTCAAAGTATTTATGTATCTGCGGTTTGCAAATTCGATATCCGGGATATTCATAAAAATTTGATATTGTTGGCTCATAACCGAAACTGAAATTATAATAGCCGAACATTATCGCTGTTACGGATTTCATTGCTTCTATTGTTTCTCCCATTCCGTCAGATGTATCATCAACAAAGTGTGCATACTCATAATCTGTATTGTATCCATTCTCATCGGTATTCTTTGTAATTTCTGCAATATCAATAATAGATTGTCTGATTGCATTATAAGCATCCCTTGTATAGACATCATCGAATATATCTGAATTCGCTTTTAATGAGTAATCTTCTTTTGCATAAGCCTTTCCGTCAATTTTAGTTTTTTCTTTTCTTACTTCTCCTAAGTAAACGGTATCAGTATCTTCGTAATATTCCACATTGACACCGAATAACTCTGCTGCATCACGAAGCCTTACATAGTTATATCCGTTGATATTATACGCTTCAAGTTCAATCTTTTGGTTATTCCAAAAGAAAATCTGTGATGTGAGTTTTGCAATTATCTCTGCATTTGCAAACGCTGTAAGTCCGCCGAATAATAAACTGCCACATAGTAATCCAATTAAAAATGATGATTTTCTCATAAGCACACCTCCGTAAGTTCTTCACTTGTTCTATTCATTTTATAGGCACATTCCAAAGCTTTGACATTATCTCTTTTGCATTTCTTTTGAAAAGCATACAACAAGACAATATTTTCTCCCGAAACTGTAAAAATCGTTCTTGCCATTGCTTTTGCAGTCCTGATACGCAACTCGTATAATTCCTTATACTTCGGTATTGAAATATGCCTTACATAAGGTTCACGCAGAACATTTTTATCATCGAATAAGTAGGCAATCATGAATTCCATTTTTGTCCTTGTTTTCTCATCCGCCTGCTCAATAAAACTTTTTACATTAGCTGTTATAAATATTTTCCTCATATTCTGCGACCTCCTTCATCAAGAATACCAAGTTTGATAAAATCCGAAATATGCTCTTTGGATTTTCGAGTTATCCCCAAATAATATTGACTTGTCAGAAAATCCAAGAAATCATCTTTGGCAATTATAAATTTTCTTTTAGAAACTATTCCAAGAAGTTTTTCACTTTTAATCCAATTACGAACAGATTCTTTTGCATATCCCGTTATTAGTTGAACATCCTCAGAGAATACAATATCGGGATATTTCTTCAACTTTTCAGAATAATATTTTCTTACCGTGCGAATCTCATCTTTATCTAATTTACAGATATTGCCCCTTATTTTTTCTAGCCTCGAAATCTCACTAACTGGGATTTCGTAATAATGAAGCAAACCACAAATTCGCTTGGTCGCTTTAATCCTTCCACTTTTGATTAGTTTGTATGCCGTCTTTTTTGAAATGTGGCACAACGAGCAAAATTGCTCCTTCGTAACAAAGTCATTTCCTCTAACTATCATTAAATTCCACCATCTTCTTATTAGATTTAATAGCAGGTGCCAGTTCCCAAAAAAGTTCCCAAAGAGTTCCCAAAAACGTGCAAAATTTTGCTCAAATTTGGATTTTTAATCTTATTCAGTTTTTATGCTAATCAAATCAAAAAAGAGTGCCGAAATCCGCATCGTTACTGGATTTTTGCACTCTCTTATATTCCTTTATCTTACCCTGTCTACTGACAGTTACTTATAGCGAACAGCCACTCGAAATGTTATCATCATTAAGTTTTTGAAATAATGGTATTTTTTCATTTATATTCATTTTTCCACCTCGTAGGGCCAGTCAATAATACCACCAAACTCTTTTACATTGGTGTAGCCGAGTTTTGCAAGACTTTCTGATGCAATTTTGCTTCGTCTGCCGCTGCGGCAATATACAAGGATAAGTTTGTCCTTATCAGGTAGCACTTCCTCTGCCATATTTTCAATTTCTGTATATGGAATCAGGATTGCGCCCGGGATGTGTCCCTCGTAAAACTCGTCCTGTTCTCTTGTGTCTAAAATAATGTATTCTTCTCCTGAGTCCATTATCTTTTTGGCTTCCTCTGCCGTAATTTGTTCATACATCGCTTTTTCTCCATTTTCTGCAACTATTATGGATGTCGGTCCGTCTGCTCCGCCGACAATTTCGATACTGCTATCATTTCCGCAAGCTGTTAGCAGCATACAAAGTGAGATTGATATTATACATAATAATTTTTTCACAAATTCCACCACTTTTTATTTTTTTGGCTGATAAAGCCCTACTGTTTCTTTATTTCTATACTCGTGCTTTTCGTAGTAGCCAATCAATGTGCCATCATCATCACGAAGCGCGACCATATAAACATCTTTGTTTTCCTCGTCATTGCGATAGGTGTAAATGATGTTATTGTCCTTACTTTCCTTAAACCACGCAAGCACCTTTTCAATCATCTCGTTGGCTTTTGGCGGATGGCAGTCTTTTATACTTGCGCCCGTCAAGTCCTTATGATAACGCTCTATTGCTGACGGATTCATATACACGATAATATCATCCATATCACATACAACAACAGGGGCAAGGTCTTGGGCAAGTACGCTTTTGAAAAGTTTATACAATATCATTTTATATCCTCGCTTACTTCACATTATGTTTTAATAATTATACTATATATCCGTCAAAATTACAACATTACCTCATAAAACTACGTATAACATTCTTCCGACAGAAATGCACTCCCTCCTCTCCGCCATCGAAAGGTTTTGTATAGTCAAAGCCTTGCTTTTTTATTGCATTTTTTAATAAAAGAAAAAATCAGCAGAAGCTTATTCTGCTGATTTTATTGAATATATTTTTGCGGGGAAAAAGAAGAAATTTAAAAACTTAACCTTTTTAGCAATCTGTGCTGCAAATACGGAAAACGCCAGTCCGCAAACGGTCCCTAACAGCACGTGCAGCCACCATTGCGTTACATTTACACGAAGTAAAATTATTCTTATTCCGGCAGTAAATATCGTATGTAACAGATAAATCTGGAACGAATATGCATTTACAAAATCCAAAAAACGCGCAACCAACTTACATTTTTGGATTAATGAAATAAACATAATGCTTGAATATATTCCAAACAAAATCATTAATTCTTTTACAAGAGGTGCTTCTATTTTGTTCAGTAAAACAAGCAAAACACCTATTGCTATATGAATAAGGACAACAAACCGTTTTAGCCAATCAGCGGGCTTTGTAAGCATTTTAAATTCTACAAACGTGCCAGTTCCAAAGGCAAGTGCAGAATAAAAAACCACATCAAAGCTTCCGAGCGGAACGCCAAAAAGCGGAGCTAAATAGCCTATTAAAACGGTAACAAGTGCAATTTGCCAATTTTTTAACATCCCCGAAAAAGCTGTCCAGATACAAAATAAAAAGAAAAGCGCATACAAAAACCAATATTGTGCCACGGGGGTTTTCCATATATAAAGAATATCCAAAATTGAAGACTGGTTGTTTGCTTGTCCGACAACACTGTTTATAAAAATATAAACAGACGAAAACACCAGGTACGGAACGCCAAGATTATAGAGCTTATGTATTATAAAATTCGATTTAGTCCTCTTGCACTTCCATTCTCCCGTCATTTTATAAACAACACCGCTTAAAAACAAGAAAAGTGCGACGTGAAAAGACCATATAAACTTTTCCAAACCCCAGAAAAACTGAGGAATACTTATTCCTGCAAGCCGGACACCCATAATAACATGGCCGAACAAAACCAAAAAGCACGCATATCCTTTAAGCCTGTCAACAAGCACATTCCTTTCCATGGCACACCTCTATAATCTTTTTATTTATCATTCCTGCTTTTGCAAGACGAGGAAACAATATATTTAGGCCTTCCTTTAATTTCATCATAAATACGGGCAACATAATACCCTATAACGCCAAGGCTTATCATCATAATACTACCTATGAATATAAGGATAATGATAACTGTGGTAATACCTTCAAGTGCTCGTCCGCTGATTTTATCAATAAGAGCCCAAACGCTAAATATAGCAGTAATGACAAGCATAATAAAGCCAAGCACCGTTACAATCTGCATAGGCGCGGTTGAATAGGCCGAAATATTAGAAACAGCATATTTAAAAAGACCGGTAGCAGACCACTTTGATTCGCCCTCGAGTCTTTCGTTAACTTCAAATTCAACCGTTGTTTTGTGATATCCAACCCAAAAAGAAATCGCTCTGAAAAAGCCCTTTTTTTCAGGAATTCTGTTGAGTATATCGACAACCTTGCGGTCAAGCAGCTTGAAATCTGAAGCGTTTGACATATCAAACCCGACAACCGAACTAATAATCGAATAAAACTTTCTTGCTGCAAAGCTATGAATTTTGCTTTCTTTACCTCTTGTTGATTTAATACCCTCAACAATTTCGTATCCATCTTGCCACAGGCGGTACATTTCAACTATTTTTTCCGGAGGATGTTGGAGGTCACAATCGATAACAACGACCGCGTCCCCTGACGCACTCGCAAGACCGGCAGAGATGGCCGCTTCTTTTCCGAAATTTCTTGAAAAATGCAGTCCGTGTATGTTTTGTTCCTTGTCGGCTAATTCTTTTATTTTTTCGTATGTTGCATCCGTAGAGCCATCATCGACAAAAATAATTTCGTTTTCAATGTCAGCCTCTTTTAAAATTTTTGATATTGTATAATAGGCTCTTTCTACCGATAACGCCTCATTATACGCGGGAATAATAACAGACAGCATTTAAACACCTCCTGAATTTTCGTCGAAAACTTTTTCAAGCATAGCAACAGGCATAGGTCTGTAATAGTAATATCCCTGCAACATATCGCAGCCGGCTTTAATCGCCGCTTCTTCTTGTTCCTTGGTTTCCACTCCTTCGCACAGCGTCTTAAAGCCAATGTCCTTAGCGGTGCGAATAATATTTTTTAAAATAATAAAGCCTGTATCCGTAACTGAATTTTGTGTTATTGCCTTATCAATTTTTACGATGGAAATATCAAGGCTTTGCAGGTCATTAAAAGTTGTATATCCACTTCCAAAGTCGTCAAGCAAAACAGAAACGCCTTTTTCTTTAAGGACCGATAAATTATCTATCATCTGTTTTCTTGCTTGTGCGCTTATGTTTTTGTCCTCTAATATTTCTACCGCCAAACACGAAAACTGCAAATTATATTTTTCCGCAATACCGATTATCTTCTCAGCGAACTGAGGTTCACACAAGGTTGACCTTGAAAAATTGATAGTATATTTGTACGGTTCTCTTTGCTTTTTATCATTCGAAATCCACTTGCAGTTTTTCTCAAAAATATAGTAGTCGAATTTATCATTTATTCCTACTGAATTCACTGCGGATAAAAAGGTACCGGGGGTAAGCACACCATCGCTTTTGGAATTTAATCGGGACAAAACTTCTGCGCCGATTATCTTCTTCGTTTTTGCGTCCAAAACAGGTTGATATTCAAGGAAGAAACGGTTGTTATCAATTTCATTTTCTATGTTGTTTTCGATCTTTATCTTTTTCTCAAGCGCTTTACCGCTGCTAATATTCCATTCAGCATAGGGAATATTTTCGTTTTTCGCAAGCAAATGCGCCTGTTTTGCGCGGTTTATTGCCTCGTCGAACAAAACCTTCGTGCCAAACGCAAAGTACGAGCCTATTTTAATATCAACAACATTCAAAGCGCTGTGATTTAAAAGACATTTATTAAGCTCAGCCTGGCAATTTTCAATGTTTTTGCGCGCCTCTTCCATGTTCCATTTTGCAAACGCGACAAAGCTGTTTTCTCCGTATATGGAAATGGCGTCATTTTCACCCGCCGCAAAAACATCAAGAAAAATATGCTTTAATTCCGCAAAAACGGTTGCAGTTTGTGCATCTGAATAAAGACTGCGAAATTTCCCCAAAGAAACACTAATGTATATTACACATCTGTCCTCTCGGAGCCTTCCCGCCTTTTCAAAGTTGCTTTCAAGTTTACTGATGTTAACAAAATCACTTTCGTGTTTTCCATTTGCTGTTTTTATTCCTCTTACCGCAAAGTAGATTCCAACGGCAGTAAGAACAACAAAACCCAAAGCTAAAATAGTTATAATTATGTATGGGTATTCAAATATTTCCATAATTCAAAGCTCCTGTTTTTCTCATTTTGAAAAAGTTGGAAATTCCAAGCTTCCTCCCGAATATTTAAGACCTATTTCCCCTGCACTTTCAATGCAGTTTTCCCCGTCTTTGCGGGCTCTTTTTTTGCGCCCGGGAATTTCCTTTACAAGAAACGGTATTCCAAACAAAAGCATCGCTTTTAAAAGGTCGGTTTTGGTAATACCTTTTCTTTTATATTCTGCCAGTATTTCAAACATCGCATAATCCAAGGCCGCTTTTTTAATCGACTTCGTTTTACGGTTAACCGATTTTATCCATCTGTAAAAATCGCAGAATTTAGTTATGTCTTTGTTTTCTCTAAAATAAATACCTTTTATATAAAACTCTTCCTGCTCGCTATCCATAGTTTCAAGAAGTGCTTTATAATACTTCCTTTGAATTTTGGCAACCTCTTTATGTTGTTTTTCCAAGGTTGTTTCTGTAATTTGTTTGTCATGAAGCCTGTATATCATAAGATATTCAGGAATAATTTCAACCTTATAACCTGCCATTATAAACCTGGTCCACAGCTCCATATCTTCTGTGCAAGTGAAATTTTTATCATATCCCAGGCTTCTGATCGCGTCAGCTTTGGCAATAATTCCGGGATGCAAAATCGGGTTCGTAACTAAAAGCAACGCCTTTACAGACTCTGTGTCGTTTTTGCCGCCGCATCCTCCCGAGGAAATTACACCGTTTTTCAAAGTCATAAATCTGCAAGAAGACAAAGAAACATGAGGGTTTTGCTCCATAAATCGTAATTGTCTTTCAAGCCTTTTGGGGAGGCATATATCGTCCGCATCCATCCTTGCAATATATTTTCCTTTTGCGTATGATATGGCTTTGTTAAGAGAAGACGGAAGCCTCAAATTCACTTCGTTTGTATGTACTTTTACACGGCTGTCCAGCTCGGCATATCTGTTTAAGATTTCGGCTGTGCTGTCAGTAGAACAATCGTTTATCACTATAAGCTCAAACTCTTTAAAAGTTTGATTTAAAACGCTTTCAATCGCTTCGGATAAATAATCTTCGCCGTTGTATACGCTCATTATTAAAGATATTTCAGGTGCTCTATCCATTATTTATCACCCTTTCTCAAATTCTTTAACTGCTTGCAAAAATACAGAAAATAAAACGCAAGTCTGATTTTTTGCTTTTTCATCAAATATATTGCTATACGGCTTTTAAAAGTAAGACTTTCAAAATATGCTTTTTTGATTTCTTCTTTATGTAAAGAGCCCAATATAAGCTCCTTTAAATTACTTAGTGAGTTAAAATGATTTCCCTCTGCCGCTGCTGCCAAAATAGCAAAACACATAAAACAAGAGTAACGGGAAATTTGTTCATCAAAGTCATTCGGCTTTTTTATCTTCAAGCCCCGAAGACCTAAAATCACATCCGCAATCTGTGTAACCTGATGAGTTTTAAAATCTGTTGAAATAGAATCATTTCTTATCGTGTAAAGGTATATGGCCTTTTTGCTCATATAAACCTTTTCTGCTTCCAAAAAGCACGGAACAATACAGCTTAGATCCTCGCCCAATGATATGGCGGGGTTAACATTAAGCTGGTGCTTTTGCGCAAGTTCACGCTTTATCGCCTTGCCCCACAAGAAGTAGAACATGTGGTTCATATTTTTATCCGACAAAAGCTTTGGGAAAATATAATTTTCGATTTTAGCCTTGTCATATAATCCTTCCTCTGCAAGGTCCTCTACAAGATCGCCGATTTGACCGTCTACGTTGCATTTGTAAGAAAAAGAAACAATATCTACATTGGTTTCACTAATTATTTTATACGCACTTTCCAAAGCATCGGGCAAAATCGAATCATCGCCGTCAAGATTGAATACATAGTCTGCGGTTGCCATTTTAATCCCGGCCTGTCTTGCGCTGACGAGTCCTCCGTTTTCTTTATGTATCACTTTTATCCTTGCGTCCTTTTTTGCATATTCATCGCAAATAGCGCCGCAGTTATCGGGAGAACCATCGTCAACCAATATAAGCTCAAAATCGGTAAATGACTGTTCAAGAACACTGTCTATACATCTTCTTATGTATTTTTCAATATTGTATATCGGAACAATTACCGAAAAAAGCATATTAAAAACTCCTATCTGTCTCTTATCAGCACCATTAATTTTTGCAGCAAAAACAGTTTATACTTCATTGTAAACGCAAACGCCGCCTGCTTTTTGGGCAGCCTATACCACGGGTATGATTTTAACACACCTTGTATTTTTTCGTGTGTGCAGATTTCTTTCAGCCTTTTTCTCAGGTCAGAAAATTTTATTCTCTTAACCTTTGCGTTAACAATCTCCTGCGAACACAAAACTCTTCCAAAGCCCTGGGTTAATCTGTCTAAATAAATTTTATACTCTTCCTTTTTCACGGTATCTGCAATTCGTTTTTCAAGCTCGTCTAAAAACACAATGCTTTTTTCAAAGCGTTCTTTTTTGTATGATTTTGAAAGAGAGTCTTCATTACGGCAGTAACAATAGTATGCGCCCGGGACTCCGACTGCCCTCTTTGCACATTTTATATAGTCCACCATAAACAGCGTGTCTTCGGACAGTATTTTTCTTTCCGACAAAAACTCGATTTCCCTTTCGCAAATTACAGAGGTTTTAAATATATTCTTACACACACTGACACCGTAGCGGCTATCATCAGGCTCGCTCGGAAGAGCGCCCACAACACCCAAAAGGAGTTTTTTCATATCCTCGTCCGAAAAGCACGTGTCTTGTTCAAAATATGTCTTTTTAACATCTTCTCCCGACTCGGAGAACATATTCCCTCCGACAAAGCAAATCCCCGACAAAGCAAGGTCTGCGTCGTATTTTACCGCTTTGGTGTATAAGTCTTCATACATCGTCGGCTGTATATAATCATCAGAATCAACAAAGCCAACATACTCCCCTGCTGCCGACTCGATGCCGGAATTTCTCGCAAACCCAAGGCCTCCGTTTTGTTTATGAATTACTGTAATCCTTGTGTCTCTTTTTGCATATTCGTCGCAAAGCTTTGCGCACTCTTCCTTCGAGCCGTCGTCGACGATAATAATTTCTATATCTTTTAACGTCTGGTTTATAATCGAGTCTAAGCATCTTTTAAGATATTTTTCTGTATTATACACCGGAACAATAATACTTACCTTAGGCTTTGTCAATCCTTTTTCACCTCTTGTCTATAAGGTCATTATATTTACCAACAAGAATCTTGCAATATTCCGTAACACCTATTATGGTATCACTTATAGTCTCGCAATTTGCTTTAAGTTTTTTGTAGTATTCCTCATCATCAAGGCATTTTTTCAGCGCCGAGGCTACTGGTTCGGGCGTCGGGTTTTGGACAAGGACACCGGTCTTTCCGTCATCTACAAGCTCTGCCATTCCTCCGCTGTTCATTGTAACAACCACAACTCCCATAGAATGAGCTTCAAGTATGGACAACGGACAGTTCTCGTAGCACACTGACGGGGCGATAAGAACTTTCGCATTTGCCATTAAGTCAGTAAGCTCATCTCCCGTAAGAAATCCTTTTAATGTAACGTTAGGAATGTCGTTTAAGACCTCGCCGTCAGGACCGTTTCCTGCAACAACGAAATTATATTCCGGCAAAAGCTTTGCCGTGTCTGCCAAAAGGTCAACACCTTTTTCCTTTGAAAGTCTGCCCACGAAAACGATGTAAGGATTTTTTGAAACTTCCTTTTTTGACACGCTCTTTTTTTCAATAAAATTATGTATTGTAAATGTCTTTCCGGAATAAATATCAGAATTACTCAAAAGCTTGTTTTCCAAAAAATTACTTGGACATACATACAAATCTACCTTTTTGTACGTTTGCAAAAACGAGTAAAATTTCGCCTCAATTACGCCCAAAAGGCTTTTAACTTTGGAATTATGAATGCAACTGTACCGAAAGCAATTCCACTTAGAACCCTTTATGCATCTGTCGCAGGGCTTTGTCTCGCTAAAACTGTACAAAAGATGATTCGGGCAAATCATCTGATAGTCGTGAACAGTCTGTACAAGAGGGATATTCCTTTTCTTAACAGCATAAATAATCGACGGTGTAAGCTGGAAATTAATGTTATTCATATGAACAACGTCGGGTTTAAAGTCATCTAACACCTTTAAAATTTTGTTATATGATTCTCCTGAATATATTATTTTAAACGGATAAAGAAATCTAGACAGACCTTTTGAGTGGAAGTCCATATTGGTCGTATATAAACCGAGAGAATTTCCAACCGTATTTTTTTCATCATACATGCCGAAGTATTCAACTTCGTGTCCAAGCCTTGTAAGTTCTTCGCCAAGCTTTAACATATAGCTTTCCGAACCGCCTCTTGGATAAAGGAACTTGTTTACCATTAATATCTTCATAATATTGATTCCCCTTCTCTTTCTCTGTTGGCTTCGGAAATACAACCAAACATCTTGTTTTCGGTATATCTCACCTTTTCGTCAAATCCGTGCCCAATCATTATAATGGCAAGAACAGTTGTAAGAAGAGGATAGTTTATGGTGTTATCCGTTGATGAAACAATAACAAGATATACGCTTAGCGCAAAGGTTATAATTGCACTGTCAGTCTTGCCTTTCGCCCCAAAATAGCACACCCTGACCAAAGTCATGGAAGTAAGCCATAAGATATACCCCCAAAAGCCAAGGTCTATAAAATACTGCAAAAAGTCGTTATGAACAGAGGAAACGCCGACGTTCATATTCGTACTTAACTGATATGTCAAAAATCCGATTCCGTTGCCCAAAAAGCCCGGATTAAATTCATAAAACTTATCTACGGCGTTGTATATAACAACACGTCCGCTTGTATCAATCCCCGCTTTTTCAAGCAACGAAAAAACATCAAGCTTTATAATCGCGATATATCCTATTAAAAGCAACACCAATATAACAGAAAAAATCACAGTAAGGCGTATCGCTGTGTCCTTTTTGAATTTTGCTATAAACTTTAAAATCCATCCAAACATCAAAGAGATTACAATAGCAATAATACCTATTCTCTTAAACGCCGTTAAAAAGCAAAAGGACGTAAGAGCAAACAAGATGAAAAACACAATGTTTTTCTTTGGTTTTAACATCATATATATAAGATACGCTCCAAGACAAAAGGCCAGCTCGTGAATTTCCGCCTGGACAATAATGTCTCCTGTCTCTCCGGCAAAAGTTATAATCAAAGTTATAAATTCCGAAAAGAAACTTCCTATTCCGTTTTGCACTATGATTGTAAAAATCATAAGCATATTGGAAACAAGAATCGCAACAAGGTTATACCATATACCTTTTTCGCCAAAGACGTACAAAAACGCAACCGCCGCAAGCGTAAAAGAGAGCATGTTATTATACACAAAAGCTCCGGAAAGTCCTCTTGCGATAACCTCTGTGTCAACCTGTCCCATAAACCATATAAAAAGCGACACCAAAATTGTTACAAACAAAGGTATGCAATATACCAACGTCGATTTTATCGAAGACGCACCTCTTGCGATATTCGGCTTATACAAGAAAGCCATAAAAGCCAAAACAAACAAAACAAGGGCAAAGGCATGACGATATGTAACAAACACACCAAGTTGAATTACTTCTGTAAGAAAGTAGTACATAAGTACTGCCACAGCCATAAAGCAAACTTTACAGATGGTTTGTACAAACTTGTTTTCCATGCCTCCTTGCCCCCTTTCGTATTTTATTCTGTTATTGCGCCCTTTTTGTTGGGCTCGGATGTAAAGGTCTTTTTGCCTCTTATTGCTTCTGAAAGCAACTTCCTTGCTGTTTGGTTTTCCTTAAACGTTTCTGCAATTCCGATTTTATATTCTATCTTAATATCTCTGTAATCTTCACGTTCGTCAAGCCTTAGTCCAAACAACCTCATTATATCTTCAACAGTGATGTAATCCACGTCATTAGCTAAAACGACGAAGCTTCCGTTACCGTTGTAGATAAACTCTGCGCTTGTCTTACCGAAAGAATCTTTAATGTATTGTGTAAACATTTTGATTATATCGTCGCCCACCTGACGAGAGTATTCGGCGTTGATAGACATAAGATTTGATATATCAACCATACAGTATACGGTACCGTCATCTAAAAGCTTTTTGTCCATAGACTTTAAGTATTTATCAAAATATGCGCGGTTATTAAGCTCTGTAAGATGGTCTGTATAGAAAATATAATTTATAATATCGCCAAGTCTTCCCAACACAACCGCACTTCCGCAGCAAAGTATTATCAGGAAGAAAAACGCTATCAATGTGTAAAGATTTACATTAACGCTCGGCTTTACAGATGCCGAAGACAAAACTGAAATATAACTTGCACCGAGATACTCATTATATTCGTCGTTTGTTTTCATTGTTGTGTTATAAAGAAGTGTCAGGTCAGAAACAAGCGCTGTAATTTCGGCGTCAATTTCTTCTTTTAGCTGGTCATAATTCTCGTTATGAAGTTGGGTACAAGTTTGTCCCGATGACAGACATTCGTTATTTCCGCACGCTCCTGTACATTTCTGGAATGTATCAATAACATACTGGCAATACGCCGTATCAATAACCGAATGTTCTTTCTTTTCGTTGTGGTCTCTCCAGCTGTATATAAGCTCGTCGTATGTTACTGTCTGGTCTCCCGCAGAAATAGGGTTTCCCGAGCCGTCAACCAAATTACGCTCATGAACGTTGTCAAGTATGTACTCGTAAGTAATGTTTGTGTTACCCGACTCTCTCATTTTTTCCACATACGCGTCAATAACCGCAACAGTATCTTCTACAATGCTCTCTTCTTTTGTGTTTAAAATGTTATTGTTATCAATTCTTGTGGTATAGTCAGAAATCAATACCGTTTTGTTCTTGGTTATCTGATTTTTGTATATCTTAGAAAAAAGTGCTGAAAGTTTAACATGCCTTAAATAGTTGAATTCATCAGCCAGATCGCTAAAAGAGACCCCTGTCTTTGTCGAGCGGTAATAAGGGTTCTGGTCCATTCGCTGATACAAAGTTGTTAATGTTTCATCAACACCTGTATCAATCATTTCAACAATTTCAATATAATCATAATTTTCGTTTTCAATATTGTCTATAACATTTTTTGCAGGAGCTACATTAACATATTTCTGGCTGTATTCCGCAAAATATACATCCAACGTTTCGTCAAGGATTGTTCTTGCGAACTGGTCTCCTTCGCTGTTTGTGGCGGTGAAGGAAACGATATATGTACTTGGCTCATAAACATATTCTTCGCCCTCTTCGAGCTTTGCCTCTTTTTGGGCAACCTTATCCTCATCAGGAATCGGTGTTATTGACAATCTTGATATAAGGCTGTCAACCGAATAAACTCCCGTAAGCCCCATTTTGTCAACAACCTTCGACATTACCGCCGACGATTTAATTTCGTTAACATCAAGTTTGGAGCCCGTAGGTGTAAGCCCTTGCTCTGCCGCAGGATCATTGTAGTGGATAACCTCCGACGCAACATAAGTATTTGAGTTTTTGAGTTTAAAGTTTATTGCATATGTTGCTAAAACACAAAAAATCACAATGATTGGCAAAAGCTTTTTTAAGTATCTCATAATCTGAAAATTCTTCATTTTTTACCCTCCTGTATTATTTTTGTGTTTATGCTTTCGGAAACTTTTTTGAAGCAGTATAAAGCAACGCTGCAACATAAGCTAAAACTGCGAACATAACAATCGTCTTTAACTCGCCGAATAACGAACTACCGGAAATACCGACTGCAATACACTGGTTCATTGTGTAATTAGAATACTCTCTTCCTGCATTTACCGCCTCAACCGTGAAATCATCTATACTCTTATCTATCGAGGCGATTAGTGCATCTGCCTCGGCGTTTGCATAAGTATTGCCCGATGCAGCTTGCATTTTACCTATAACAAGGTTGTTATCCATAATTTCCTTTTCGTTTGTAGCAACATTGTCGCTGAATGTTGTTGCCATAACAGAAAGCTCGTCTATACCCACTTTGGTTCTGCCCATATAATATTTACCGCTTTGGTCCCATGTGGGGACAAGCACTACTCTTGTCATTTCTTCAGAATACATATCAATCGCCTGATTGCACAGATTGAACGAAACGCTGTTTTTCTGCCTGTCAAAACCGGTGTTTGTGTTCTGGTATGAAAGCCTGTCTATATAGCTGTCTTTGTTCCTTACAACGCTGTGCTGCAAAACCAAGGACCTGAGGTTTTGTTCAATTTGTGTTTCCTTAAACTGATGAACCTTTCCGGCTATCGAATTGAATGTTGTATTATTATTTGTTACAAAGCTTGGGCCTTTTTCCGCCATTCCGTATAGATAGTTTAATATAGCGGTGGTCTCTTTATTGAAGTAAGTTACAATGTCCATATATTCCATAGTGGAATAGTCCGGCTTGTCCTCTTTGCTTGTCAGGCTGAAATTATCCGTGTACTTTTCAATGTAGTATTCTTTATATGCGCTTGTTATAAGGGCGATAACGTTCTCTGCGTCTAAATGGTCGGTGTGCTTTGACGCATGATACTCTACCACAAATTCTGTGGAAATATGATAATTGGACTTATCGTTAACGTCACCCTGAACGTAGGGATAAACACACAGGCAATTTTTCAGCTGTTTTACCGTTACGTTTTCAAAGGCACCCATTTCGATAGCCTTTTGCACAACCTCGTCACATATTATTTCCGCCATGTTGTATCTTGTTCCGTTGGAGTTCTGAGCCTGTGACGCCTCAGAGTAATTCAGCGACACAACCGCTGTAACAGAGTGTTTCGCCTTCATATGATTAAAAACGCCAAATATTCCTGAAATAACAATAACAAAAATTAAAATCCAGGCGTTTAAAAACTGCATATTCTTAAATATCTTGACAAACTCACTTCGTGTAACATTTTTCGAGCGGGAATACATTTTCAAAACAGCTATAATCAGCAGTATAAACACCACCGCAAGCGGTAGCTTTTGCAAAATTGAGGATAACATCTAAAACACACCCCTTTCCATCATCAGAATTTATTTATATCAACAATCACAATTTCGGGCTGATTGTTGATTCTGAAAACATTTTTATTTTCAAGTCCGCAGCTTATAATCAAAGGTCTGCCCTGAACCTCGTACCTGCCATAAACGTAATATCCGCTTCTCTCCGGCAAAAAGCCTGCGCCGTTTGTGTATAACGGCCCAACCATCGGAACTCTTACCACTCCTCCGTGGGTGTCTCCGGCAAGGGCTAAATCTCCCCAAAAATCAGGTTGAAATTCGCTGAAAACCAAAGGCTCGTGAATAGCTGTGATTTTCAAATTATTTTCATTTGAATAAATATACTCTTCAAAGCTTTCTCCCGCATACGACCAAAAGGCTGACGGATTGGAAGTAAGCACTCCGTATACATCCACATTTGTTGTTCCTATTGTTATAGTATCTGCTTTGTTTTTAAGCACCTTTACGCCTGAGGCTTCCAGCTTTTTCGTTAATTCATCCGTAGTTTCCAAAAGTTTTGCGGCGTCACGGTTACTGTCATTAAATCCAAGCTTCTTATCAAGAGAGTCCTGAGTCATAGGATTGTTATAGTATTTTTCTGTCTCATTGTTACCGAATATGTAATAGGAAGGCGCCACATCCGAAAGAGCCTTGCACAAGCTAACCGCTACGTCGGTTGATTGTATTTTCGAATCAATCATATCACCGGTGTATATAATCAAATCGGGCTTTAATTTTTCAACACGACTGATTATCTTGCTGTTGTCGTTTCCATACAGGCAATTATGCAAATCCGAAATCTGAACAACCCTTATTTTGTTGTTAACTTTCAGGCTGCTTACGCTATAAAAGGTCTCTTTAAAATTGCGGTTCCCTATGTAATTACAGCCAACTATCGCGATAAACACAGCTATACCTACGAAAATCAGGCTTATTAAAAAGAGTCTTAACGCTCTTATGCTTTTCTTTGGTTTTGTAGTATTTATATATCCGTTCATACTATAAACTACCTTTCGTTTAATTTTTCAACACCTTTTTATACAGGTTGTATGTAGCTGTTGCAACATCATTCCAGTTATATTTACCAAGTATAAAATCGTCAGCATTAGTTTTTAGATTATTTACAAGTTCTTCGTTATCACACATCACTTGCAACTTATCTGCCAAATCTTTTATGTCGCTTTTTTTAAAGTGCATTGCCTTGTCTTCTGTAACCAAAGTATTTTCGGGAATGTCAGAGCACAAGACTGCGTTCCCGTATGCAAGGGCTTCTAAAAGGCTAAGCGACATTCCTTCAATATCCGACGGCAACGTAACCAGATAAGCGTTACTGTATATTTCCGAAAGAACATCTCCCGATATAAATCCGGTAAAAATAATATTAGGATTATTCGATGCCTTTTGCTTTAATAATCTTACATATTCATCTGTATCGCTTGTATCTCCTGCAATAACAAGCTTTTTATCAGTTTTGATGCTGTTATACGCATCAATAAGATAATGTACTCCTTTTTCGGCAGTAAGTCTTGAAACGATGCAAATATAACCGCCTTTTGAAAGTCCATACAATTTAGTTATTTGCTCCGCCTCTTTTTTGGCAGGCTTGTCTATTCCGTTGTGAATCAGCACGGTTTCGCGGTTATATGTTTTTTTAAAATACTCACGGGCGCTTTCGCTCAGGACGATTATCTCGTCGGCACATTTTACCATAACCTTCTCGCCAAACCTTATATATTTAGAAGCAAATCCGTGTCCCCACTTTTCCCTCTGCCAATCAAGCCCGTGAACAGTTGCTACACAGTGTTTTCCAAACATTTTCGGTATCCACATTGCAGCGCAAGGGCCTTCGGCGTGAAAATGAACTATATCATACTTCCCAAAAGCCGCGCTAATTGCAGCCGTAAAAGAAGCAACCATTGCAGAAAGTCCTCTTGCCTCAATCGTCCAGGCGTTTTTTAGAGTTACGCCCTTGTATTTTTTATCTTTCACGGTGCCTACATACTCGTTTTCCACCTTGTCGGATGAACGATTATAGCACACCACATTAACTCCTTTTTCTGTCAGCAAAGGACACAAAGAGGTAAGTACATTTTCAATGCCCCCTCGTCTTGAAGGAACAACTTTATGTCCAAGCATTGCAACTTTCATTTTCCTATCCCCAATCTAAAAGAGTTTATCTTCCG
The DNA here is from genome assembly GCA_045660545.1 of Clostridia bacterium. Classification (GTDB taxonomy): domain Bacteria; phylum Bacillota; class Clostridia; order Monoglobales; family Firm-18; genus JAZREA01. Next base: position 18,969 of record JAZREA010000006.1, read on the forward strand.
GTTGCACTAAGCATAACAATAGGTGTTTTAAGCATAATAAGTAAATCGCCGGGAAACGTTCTGTTTTGTATGTAATCCAAATCCATCTCAACCCATTGTTCAAAAGGAACGTCGTTTCTGTTTTTGTGAATCTGCCAGGTACAAGTAATTCCCGGAGTAACAAGCAGACGAAGCTTCTGGTAGTCAGTATAATATTCAACCTCTCTCGGAAGCGGAGGTCTTGGGCCCACCAAAGTCATATCACCCTTAAAAACGTTGAAAAACTGCATCAGCTCATCAAGAGAAAGTTTCCTTAATATTTTTCCGACCCTTGTTATTCTCGGGTCGTGTTTCATTTTAAACACAGGCCCCTCCATTTCGTTCTTGTCTTTTAACTGTTCCAAAAGCTTTTCAGCATTCGGACGCATGGTACGGAATTTATACATATAAAATTCTTTTCCGTGGCGTCCGACCCTCTTTTGTTTAAAGAACGGTCCGGCAGCAGGGTCGTCAATACATATAACGATTGCTATTATAAACATCAGCGGAAGAAAACCAAGCAAAATAATCGTTGCGAAAAATATATCAAAAAGCCTTTTCTTTCTCCAATATGACAAATACGATTTTTCGATTAATGCTTCTAATTTTACTCTGGTTTTTTCATCTACGTTTTCTCTTTCGATGTAGGGCATTTCCAAATCCTTCTTTCGTTTTTTATTCAAAACTTAAAGTTCATAAGCGTATCATACTCGATATTGCGCCAAGGAGAAAAATAAAATTTCTTAAATCCGTCTCTGCATCCGCAAATTAATTCCTCTCCGCCTTTTAAATATCCCGGATGGAATCCAATCTCAATATCCTTATTATTTTTTTGGGCAAGCTTTAAATAGTGCGGGAGCAGTTTTTTTATCCTCGTTTCGTTTAACCGCCCCGAAAACATAGCTCCCATAAAATATCCATACCGGATTTTTGTTTTTTTAAGTTCCCTGAGGTTGACAAAAGCAAGTGCCTTTAAAAGCCACTGTTTAATAAGTCCTGTCGGGGTATAGCTAAGGTACAGTGACGGCGTCAAAATATATGGTAAAACCGGCTCGGCCGGAACACGCATATACTGGACACAAAGTCCCTCATCTTTAATCACACGCATCATCGTTTTAAATACAAGCGGTATCATATGGGTATGCTGATGGCTGTCTATTGAAGGTATGACTTTATCAGCAAAGGCCTTTTTCCAAAACTTAATCTGACTTTGTATTTCTTTATATATCTGATTTTCAAGCTCCTTTCTCTTCGGCGAAAAAGAGAGCAAAAACAACCCGATAAATGAATACTTAAAATAGCCGTTGTCATCAATCAACAAACCGACGTCCTCGGGCTTTGACAGCGGACGTCCCTCAACCAAATTAATGTGCAACGACAGCTGCTCACTGTCCTTTGACAAACGCTCTAAAAAATCTGATATATCTCCGTTTGGCAAGACGCTAACCTTATTTAAAGCGCCGTTTTTAAGGCAGTTTTCTATTCTGCCGTTAGTTGCTGCGGATACCCCATAATCGTCCGCGCAAAAATATACCATATAATCTACCTCTTATCCCCAAGCTTTATAACAATCACATTATCTATTACACAAACCGAGCTTTTATCAGGCCAGCTGCCCAATTTATCCGCATCTATTTTAGCAAGTAACAACTCTTTTTCTTCACCCGATACGAACCGATAATCCTTTGCGCAATAGTCGTTTAACGCGCTGCATAAAACGCTTTGGCCTACAATTTCATCATCTTCTCTTAATATGTATGCATCAGTTGTCCCCGTCATATCAGGAGGCAAAATCACACTGTACGCCTCGCTTTCAGGAAGATGGCCCAAAACCAAAATTCTGTCACACTGATTCGCACCTTCGGTTTGTTCTATGCGGTCTGCGATACGAACCAAAGCTGCATAAGATTTTTCGTACGCCATATTAAGCTTGTGATAGCTAACGTTTGCAATAATTATATGGTTGAAAACAAGAATTGATACAACGCCAAAAACCGCCCACATCTTTACCGTGTTTAGTCTTGTACATTTATAGTCGGTTTTTTCGTATTGCAGTATTAAAAACAGATAAAATACTAAAAATCCCATTTTCATCAGGTTATGATAATCTATACTGCTGTTTATAAAAGCAAGCACGCTTGCGCCAATGGGTAATAGAACGACACAAACAAACAAAGCTAAAATTTTCGTAACACATAATTTGTTTTTAACCACATCTGCCAGATACAAAGCAAACGTAAGGATAAATACAATTAAATTTAATACAACAAACACGCTAGGCCCATTCGAAAAATCAAAGAAATATGAAACGAACGACTCTTTAATTATGTATAACGAAGCCGGTATATCAATCCCGCTAAAAGACGCCGCGCTGTCAAACCCCTGATACTCCAAAAGAGCGGTACCCGTCAATTTCAGAAGGACTGTTAGCACCAGGTAGTATAATAGCATACCCAAAACACCTGTAAGTAAAAACTTAAAGCATTTGTTTATTAAGCTCTTTAAGTCGCTATCCTTTTGCATTACCTCTAAAATCAAGCTCAAAAGCAACAGCATTATCGTAACAGTTATGTACGCCTGATAAATTCCGGCAGACAAAGCTATTAATACCGCAGAGCCGATGTAACACGGCTTATCTTTTACAAGCAACATCGCAGCAATACACGAAAGCAGAAAAGCAAGTGCGTATCCGTCCGCCACATAGTTATACATCATCACAGACGTTACGGTAGGAAATGTAGCAACCAGCCCTCCGACAAGTGCTGCTGTTATGTTTTTCCTGACACCAAACATTTTACAGATACACACAGCACCAAGTCCATGGAACACAATAGCCATCAGTCCTGCCACAAAAGGCAGGTCATAAAACGAACTCGGAGCACACACAACAGGCAAAAACCATCTTCCCATTGCAATCATATTTTGCCCATCATACCTGAAAACGAGGCTGTCCCAGTTAGGAAGCCAGTTTGTAATTTTATACAAATGAGCAATAAAGCCCATAACAAGGGAAAAGGCAAAGCACACTTTCCACTCGGGCAAAATTCTCTTTTTGATTTTTTCTATCATTTGTTCAGGCATATTACCACTCCAACCACTTAAATTTATGTAAGAACTTCCCGTATAGTTTGTCATACATCCTTACGCCTATAATTCTTTTAATTCTTGTTGTTCTTTTTGTCACATCTGACGTCCATGTAGCGCAGTAATGATGTATGGAATATGTGTTTTTTGTTATAGTCTTTTTCCCTGTATAATAATCCATAGGGCAAAGATATTCCCTCGGAAGAAACAGCGTATCCATAAACGTCTGGTTTGTATTTTTAATATCCATACCAAGCCTTTTTAGTGCTGCTGTGTTTCTGTCGGGACAAGTTGTAAGGTCATAGCTTCCGTCAGGCAAAACAAAAGGAATATCGTCATAGTCTTTTAAAAACTCTGCAATTATTTTGTTCCCTTTTTTTGCGCCAAAGCCAAGCCCCGTTGCCACAATACCTTTTTCATCAAACCCCATAAAACCGTCGTTTTCGAGCAAATCGTCAATAGGCTTTATAAGCTCAACATCGGTGTCTAAGTATATTCCGCCGTTATCGTAAATTATTTTCAGCCTTGCAAAGTCGCTGACAAACGCCCATTTTTTTGCCTCGTACGCTTCACGCAAATAACGATTTTGCGACAGGTCAAAGTTATCTTCGTTATGGCAGATAATTTCATAACCCGGGCAATATTTTTCCCAGCTTTGTATACATTTTTTAGATATTTTGGGCATTTCACCTTTGCCAAACCAACAATAGTGAATCAGTTTTGGAATACTCATGCTTTATTCCTCCATAATTCAAGCAGGTTTTTAAACGCCGACCTGAAAAATATAAAGTTTGCTCCAATATATAAGGGCACAATCCAAAGCGAATGAACAATTCCCTTTACCAAAAGCTTTACAAAAGAAAGACCGCTGAAGCTGTCTACAAAAAAGATTGCCATTATGATTGCAAAAACAGCCCCGTTTACTATCCAAAGCTTATATGTATTAAACATACCTCTTTTCAGCACTTTTTTGTTTGAATAATAAATCATCATTGTGCCTCTGTATAAAAGTGCAACAATTGTACCGAATATTGCACCGCAAATCCCCCACTTAATAATCGAAACTACCGAAACTACGATGTTTATAGTCATTTCCCAGATTGCGTGTGAGCGTGTTGCTTCAAACATTCCCGAATATTCAAGTACGTGGTTTGAAGGCAGTTTGCCGTTTGACAAAAGGTTCATTATAACAAAAAGTACAACCAGATACACGTTTGTATAGTTTGCATCTGTTATTCCTTTTGTGTATATCTGTATAAGCGGCAACAAAAACACCGCCATCAAAGTATAAATAACAAAGGTTGCCATAATGTAAAACGTTTCGTACACATTATATACCTTAACAAATTTTTCTCTGTCGGTATGAAACATCTGTCCAAGTGCAAAGCTAAATCCCGAAATGATACTTGTAATAAAGGTTTGAATCTGCGAAAAAAAGATGTTGTAAATCGTGTAAACGCTAACCACCTTAAAGTCGCATAAAAAGGACAAAAGCAAGACGTCTGTGTTGTTAAACACCATCCCCGAAACCTGATGAACCAAAACAGATTTCCTCTGTGAAACCGCTTCATAATCAGGCTCGGCTTTAACGTCAAGCCATTCGTATCTGCGCTTTGCATCCACGTATACATAAACAAGCTGTAAAAGCGACAGTACGCAATACACAAGCTGAATCATCAAAAGACTGTCAGTAAGCAAAAGAACAAGTATTTTACCTACGTTTGATAAAAGCTGAAGAACCGTCTCGGAATTTGTTATGACGTATTTTCTGCCGTCAACTTCTAAGAGTATTCTGTACTTCGCTTGTACAAAAAAGCTAAAAAGAGCAGGTAAAGCAGTAAGTATTATAATTCCAAAAAGCACACCCGAAGGTATGCTTGTCGGCACAATATACGCATATACGAAAGCTATTAAAAGTACAATAACTGAATAAACAACACCGATTTTAAAATAGTAGTTATTAGTTGCCGAAATAACAGAGCTTACTTTGCCGTGGTTTTTTTCAGCAACAGGTTTGTACAGTGCCTGCGTAGTGGCAAGTCCCACTCCCGATTCAAGCAACATCATATATACAAAAACCTGCTTTATAGTAGATAAAACACCATTAACCTCTGAACCAAAATTTTCGAGATAAAGTCTTGGAAGTATAAAACTCATGGCAATCAGGACAACCTGGTATATAACACCCGACAACAAGTTATATTTAATTCTGTTATCTCTTTTTGCCATACTGTCACCTCCCGGGTTTATCATTATTTATACCATATTACATATATATTCTTGCGTAGCGTTTTCTTTATGTATTATTTTGGCTGGGTTTCCTATAACGATGCTGTGTGGCGGGACATCGAAATTGACAAACGTCAAAGGTGCAATCATTACATCTTCGCCGATTCTTACATTCCCTACAACAACGGCGTTTGTCCCTATCCAGCAATTACCGTCGAACTTCGGTGCACCGCGTCGCACGCCACGGTTTTCGTATCCTATGGTTACGCCCGTGCCGACATTCATGTTTTTCCCAAGCTCTGCCTCGGGGTGGATAATAACCCTTCCGCTATGTCCTATATAAAAGCCTTCGCCGATTTTTGTCCGCGCGGGTATCTGTATATGAGTTTTATAGGACATAAGTTTCAGCTTAATTGTATAGTAAAACTTCAAGGGGCGAAAATTACACCCTTCTGTTTTTCGAAAAAGGCTGATATACTTAATCTCCGTCGGTCTTAAAAGCCGCTTTAAAAGGCCCTCTCCCTTTTCGCCGTAGTATCTGTACAAATCCTTAGAAAATTTATTGTTCATAGTTTTCTTCCTTACAGAGCTTTTTTCTCCAAAAAAATTTTTCTTGTAACAAAATTGTATATCGGAACCAAAAACATAGTAAAAAACTTAACCCAAATATAATAAACCGTAAAAACTTCCGTTCCAAGCCACATTAAAAACTGATTCAAAAGCAGCCCGCCAATGCTCAAAGCTAAGAATACCAGAAATTCTTTTGTCTTACTGCTTTCCTTGCTGTCAAAAACGAACAACATACTTAAAATATAATTTACCGTAACCGATACTAAAAAGGCAACCGCCGACGCCACAAGAACATCGACGTGTATTATCTCCTTCATAAAAACCAAAACGCCAAAATCAATTACAGTTGCAATCGCACCGACGATACCGAATTTAATCAGTTGTACTATAAGTTTTTTCAATTGCGTTCACCTTTTAAAACTTCATCATATACTCTTTTGCAAATTCTTCTGCCTTAGGCTCAGCAAGAGCCTTTGCATAGTACCAGCCCTGGATATAATCACATTCGCTTTCCGAAACCAAGGCATTTTGCGCTTCTGTCTCAACACCTTCGCATACAACCTTAAGGCCGAGATTATGCGCTAATGATATAATTCCGCAAAACATCTTTTTACCTCGCGGGCTGTCAGCAAGAAGAAGCATATCTCTGTCAATCTTTACCACATCAATAGGATATTCCAAAAGGCTTGCAAAAGATGTATATCCGCTTCCGATATCATCCAGCGCAATCATAAATCCGAGTTCTTTTACCTTCAAAATATTGCTCATCGCAACTTTTAAATTCTTCTCCATTGAATCCTCGGTGATTTCAATTAAAAGCTTACTTCTGTCAAAGCTGTACCTTTTGGCAATAGCTTCTATTTTATTTACAAAGTCCTTTTCGGAAATAGTAATTCTGGTAAAATTACAAGATATGGTAATGCTGCCAAAATCTGTATCTTTCCATTTTGAAAGTTTTTCGCAAACCATATCAAACATATAGTAATCAAACTTTGTAATTATTCCTGATTTTTCCATTAAACCTATGTATTTCCCAGGCATAATGACCTCGCCGTGTGGGGTTTCCCACCTTGACAAAGCCTCAGCCGATGCAATCTTCTTCGTCCTGTTATCAACTATAAATTGAAGATGCATCTTAAATTCCTTATTTTTCAATCCATTCTCAATTTTATTAATGAGAACCTTCTCATTTGTGTATTTTTTTACGTTTGACAAAAAAGCCGTTAAATTTTTAAAAAATTTCTTACTCATTTCAACATTCCTCTTCTATTAAATATTGTTGCTATATAATATGTAAAGTAATGTCCCTGTGCCCAAAAAAACAAAAAGCTGCAATAACCGAAAGCCTGTATAAAGACCTTGTATCATTGCAGCTGGACTGGCATAGTATAAACCTTAGCCTCTTTGCTTTGCGTCACCGGCTTTCGCCGATTTTGCTAAATATTTATCACTAAACAGTATATTACAATGATTTACATTTGTCAAGTTATATTTACTCTTTTGAGAAAACCCAAAGAGTGTCACAAACCGATTCGTCTGATTCGCAGAGCTTGTAGACACTTAAAAGAACATGTTCGCCATCGTTCTTTTTGTATGTAATTTTAGGAGTATTGCCTTCCATTAACTGATGCTTAATAGCTTCATAATTTAAAAAGCTCATAACCGCTCTGTGATAATCAGGATCTACTGATTCAGCGACATATTTTGAAAACAGATTTGAAAAATGTTCTTCATTTTCGTTGTACTTTAAATATGCAGGCATCAAAATACGTCTTGCTTTATCCGTAGAGAGCGAAACACGATATATACCATTATATTTTTCTTTTAAAACCGACAACATTGCATCAATTTCAAGTATCCCGGTGTTTACCTGAACATATTCATTATCTGCTTTTGATGTAACGCTATTTTGTTTTTTGTTCTGATAGTACTCGGCCTTGGCTTCATACATCCTTACTTCTGCTTCTCTTACCATTTCTTCGGTAGAGGTATTTTGGGTTCTGTAAGACATACCGAGTGCAACATGGTAATTACGGGGCTTTAATTGTTCAAGAAAAATCCCTATACTCTTTTTTACGGCATCCTGCTCAGTATTTTGACAAAATACCAAGAATTCGTCGCCGCCCATTCTGTAAACTTTATGGCCGTAAAATACTTCTTTTAATGTATTTGCAATATACAAAAGCATTTCGTCGCCCGCAGCATGTCCATATTTGTTGTTGCAGATATGAAGCTCGTTAACGTCAACATATATGCAAGAAAAATTCAAAGATTTCTCTTCGTCAAAAAGCAACAAATCGTTCTTGTAAGCAACACGATTTAAAGCTCCGGTAAGAGAATCAGTTGTTGCAGCAAGGATAGTTTTATTAAGATGATTTTTATTGTACAAAGCCATTGAAAAACAAGCCGAAACTTTTTCAGCAAGCATTCTTACCTGTTTACCTCGTCCCGAGTTAATAGCAGCCAAAATTGTAATATGGTTAGCTTTGTTTATCGTTGCCGAAAGAGAAACCTCTCTGATTTTGTGTTCTTTCAAAAAGCCATAAAAAGACGGATTTGTTTTTTGCATATGCTTGTTCGGTTTTATACACAAAACATTAACTGCATTTTTGTTAAGCTTATGAAACTCGGAAGCATAACGAAACAGCTCAGCGCGGAAATACTTGCTTTCTTTTTCCGAAAGCATAATTTCCTCATATTTAGGAGTAATATAGTGATAAAATTCACCGTCTGTATCAAAGAATATAGCAGACCTTGAATTTGCAAAATCACAAACCTCAACCAAAGCTTCCTGGATGTTGTTTTGACCATCAATTGTTTCTAAAAGTTCTTTTCTGACATTGGAAGCACACTCAGTTACGGCATTAAGCTTTCTTTCGTTTGCCATCAATATCAATATATACAAAGCTATTATGCCAAGCATAACTAAAAATACTAGAAACAAAACACGAGCCATAGTATGTGTTCCCGCATGCACCTGCGAGTCATATCTTCCTAATGCTATCATCCAGCCAAACTCATCAATGGAAGAATAGTGCAAATGAAGATTTTCATTTCTGTACGCGGACAAAAAAGACACAAAACCCTTATCGGTTGACAGCAAATGCTCGTAAGAAGACCCATCGTTATACTTACGGTCTTTTAAAAACGAGATATTTCCCAGGTTATCTTGAATTGTGTCTATTAAAATGTCGCCTGAGTCTTTTTCGTAAACAAAAAGCTGAGCATCAAGCTCATCTACCATATTTTTATATCTCGCACCAAGTTTGTCAGGCTTTATAGCACCATATAATATGCCAACAGTTTCGCCGTTTACTTCAATAGGGACAGCACTTCTTATAAGTTCATAATCACTTTTTGTAAGATCGTTAATTCTGCCACTTATGTATATGCCTTTTTCCTTTTCTTCTTCAAAAGAAATAATACCTTCCATATTAGTAACGCCTGCTTTAGTCGCAAAGGTATTATCAGGATTTAAAATACCTATGTTTTCAATCATACCAATGGATTTGTAGGAATCAAACAAAAGGCTGTAGTCATCTCCGTCGCTATAAAGTTTGGCAGCAAAGTTCGCCATAGTCGCAAGATTTTCTCTGTCAGATGTTAACTGCAGAACAATATCATCCTTTATCTGCTTGGTCTGAACATGAAGATTTTCATATTCTTCATCTTCGGTTTTATTGTATAAATAAGTTACCGTAGCAAGAAAAACCGCGCATAACAATATTGCGGTGACAATCGTGTATAAAATATTATGTTGTTTAGATTTTTTCTTTCCGTACTTTATTGCCATAATAATTACCTCTTAAATACATAACGCTTTGAAAAGTTACATATATCCGTATAAAATTATATCACATATTTCTAAATTTTTCAATATTTTTTGCTGTATTTCTGCTAAACACGTAATTAATTTAACAAATGCACTAATTCGGCAACAAAAAAGGCTTTGAGAGAAGTTTGTCTCTCAAAGCCTTATACTTTATAAATCGGCGTCGTGGTATTTTTTCATAACATATTTAAATCCAAATTCTGCATAATCCTTCGCACATTCATCAAACAAAGGACTCATACCGCCCTTGCCCGAAAGGTTAGCTCTTATGGCTGTGTCAAAAGGCATAATTTCCCACTGCATGTGCCCCTTAATTTCCTCAACAGCTCTTGCGCCTTTTTTTGTAGAAACAAACATTTTAGACATTCCTGTGTACGGGTTTATCTTGCAGTCAGTAGCCTCCACTCCCCAATAGTCACCAATTGAAATATCGGTAAAACGTTTCATGTAAGCAAACGGGCACGAATTGCAGGTTGTTCTCGAAAAGTTTTTGCTCGAAAACATCCTTCTGTATGGGTCTTCAATTGAAGGGATAATATATGTTTTAGACTCATCGACAAACTCTACGCGCAAAAACTTATTGCCCCAGCCGTCTGTCTTATCGCGAAAGTCGAAAAACTTTACCTTTGAGCCATTTTTTTCTTCCAGAATGCTGACATATTCTTCAAACATTTTCGGCGGAGTGATTCCGTAACAAATAAGTCCGACAGTCAACAGATTATCATAGTCTCTACCCAGGTAAGCGTAAAGGCCTGCCAGCTGACAAGGTGTACCACTGTACAGCACCTCTTTGCCGTCATCAAGGCACTTTTTAGCCTCCTTGTATGTATATTCAGGATTACTCTGGACATATTTAGAACACCTGATAGGCTCCATTTCCTCCATCGTTTCAGCCTTTATTTGTCTTACCCTCATATTTTCATCATAGGCTGCGCCAAACACGACGCCTCCTTTTTCCAGAGTTTTCTTTGCCAAAAGATAAAACATACCGCCTGACGTACTTTTGCAGGTGGCCTCCTCAAATCCCTGGGAAGCGTATATGTCCATTTCCCTCTCGCCCATTGTATCAGGAACAAAGCACTCGCCGTTGTACTGGCATTTTTTTCGGCATATTCCGCAGCCTACACACTTTTCCTGATTAATAACAGGGTACAAATATCCGTCCGTACCATATTCCATAGTTATCGCCTGTTTCGGGCACGCATTCATACACGCCGCACAGCCGCAACATTTGTCCACGCTTTCATACACTCTTTCAAGCTTCAAAAAAATCACCATCACTTATCTTGAATTTATAAGATTGTACCATATATTTTTCGGGTTTACAATATATTTGGCGTAAAATATTATATGTAAGCAAAAAACACGGAGCTACTAAAAGATAGCCCCGTGTCATATTATATCTTTGAATTTTAAAAACAATAATGTAGTTTAAGCCAGCTGCTTGCCTCCCGCAAAAACCCTGTTTATATTAACGTCATCGTCAAAGAACACAAGGTCTGCGTAAAAGCCGGGTATGAGTCTTCCACGTTTTTCAAGCCCCATAACCTTAGCCGGATTTTCGCACATCATTTTAATAACGCTGCAAAGCGGTATTCCAACCGTTTTATACATTGTTTTAACAAGTCTGGAAACTGACGCAACGCTGCCTGCAAAGGACGTTTTGTCCGCGAGGTATGCGACATAGTCTTTTTCTACGTAACATTCCAGTCCGCCGAACATAACCATACCGCTCTCAAGCCCTGCGCCGCACATCGAGTCGGTTACAAGGCAAATCTTGTCATCGCCCTTAATTTTGTATATAAGCTTTAAAAGCTCGGGCGGCAGATGTACGCCGTCGGCTATAACCTCGGTAACAACACTGTCCTCTAAAAATGCAGTTTCAACTGCGCCCAGTTTTCTGTGCATATTTCTTCTTGTAACGGTATTCATTCCCGAATACAGATGTGTGGCAAGAGTGCAGCCCATATCTATAAGCGGCTTTATCTCCTGATAAATTCCGTCCGTATGGGCAAACGCGGAAACAACACCGTTTTCATTTAGGAATTGGCATAGCTCCTCACTTCCCCCCAGCTCGGGAGCGTAGCTCATTCTTCTTACCGTACCCTCTCCAAGTTTCACCCAGTTTGAATACTCTTCGTACACAGGAGCCTTAATATATTCAGGATTTTGCGCACCCTTTTGCGAGTCTGCGAAATACGGACCTTCAAGGTGCGAGCCTGCAATATACGGCCTTCCGGGTTCGTTATGCTTCATCGCCTCTTTAACGTTTAGGACAAACTTGTTTATCCCTTCGGTCGAAAGCGACAATGACGTCGGGTAGATTGTTGTTGCACCGCACTTTGCCTGAGCGTACGCAGCATTTAAAATATCCTCGACACTTCCCTCGGAATAGTCAAGCCCTGCTGCGCCGTGAGTATGAATATCTATAAAACCCGGCGAAACATAAAGACCCTGCGCGTCAATTTCTTCATCAAACGAAAGTTCGTCGCCTGTAAGCGCAAGAATTTTATCGTCCTCGATATACAGATATTTATCTTTTTCAAGCGTATCTGTAACAAATACCGCGTTTTTAATCCTGATAGTCATACGTTACACCTCACACATTCTCAACAAGATATATTCCTCTGTAACCCTCGTGAGTCGAGTCGAAGGATACTGTTGTGCAGTCACGGTTCCATCTTGGGTGCAAGTCGCATCTTTGGTCGATACGCTCACGGAACATAGATGTATAAGAACCGAGATATTTAGTCTCCATTGTTTCTAAGTCGGTAATACAAAGCTTCTGCATCTTGTCGTCGTCAGGATAGCCGTCCCACAAAAGCCTTTTTCCGTCGTTGGAATAAAGCATATGGTTGTCCTTAACGAATATGTCTTTGCCAATCATTTTAGCTTCCTGAGTCTTGTCACGAAGCTCGTAGTTACCGAGCACGCCGCCTCTGTCTCTTCCTCTGATTTTTGCATAGAACATAACGACTTCGTCGTTTTTCCAGTGGTAGTGCGAATTATACCATCCGTAGTTCTCGAGCAAATACATATCAGAGCCGTCAATGTTTGCGGTTATAATCGCGGTGTCGTGGCATTGTTTTGTCTCTGTATGGAAGTCTCTTGGCAGGAACAAAAATCTGCTTGCAGACGGGTTGAAGGTTATGTGGTTAATAACCATCTTTTTGTCAATTCCGCCGTAAAAGCTTCCCGAAAAGTCCCAGATATCCTGCATGGATATAATCATTTTAGACTTTCCTGTCTGCATATCTACGAGGAAAATACCGTCGTTTTTAGAATGGTTTTCGTTATAAAACGGGTCAGGAATTGTAGCATAGCCATATCCTGGACGGAAATCATAAAGTCTGCTCATGTTTATGCTAAGACCCCATTTACCGTCCTTTGATACGTTGGCAATACTTCTGTCTGCATATCTCTTTTTGCCGGTGTTTATGTCTTCCGTTACCGCAACATACTCTCCGTCTACCAAAGCGTTGTAGATTATCTCGCTGTCCGGCTTTAACGGGTTCCACTGGAGCATCGCGCCCTGCTGGAAGTTCCACGCCTGTGTCGTTGTAATGGGCGTGTATTTTAGAGTATCAAGCTCGATTATACCAATCTCTGCCACGTCGTCCTTTTCGTGAACTCTGTCCATAAAGCTTACGTGGTGAGCCAGGTGGTACTTGCCGTTTGAATCAAACGGCTGAAGGTCATAATAACCGAAGAAAAAGTGTTGTTCTGCAGGTGATATTCTTTTTTCCATTACTTAATCACTTCCTCAATCTTTGCGTTAATCTTTTCTCTTAGCTCTAGGAGATACTCTGCGTTTTTAGGATATTTGTTCATTTCAATTTCCATACCCGCAGTATCCTCAATCATTTTAACAACAGCTTCGTGGCCTATGTAACTTTCTAAAAGCTTCATAGCGCGAATGTCCTGAAGCGACTGGAAAGTAACGTCGAGTCTTAGCGAATCAACAGGCTTTCCGTCTGCTCCCGGGTAAACAACGAATCCGTTACCACCCTGAATAGCGTTTCCTGCGTCTGTTGCAAGGAACGGATTTATTACTTCGCCTGTACCGCCTGTGGACGCACGCTTAAAGTAATAGTTAAAGCCAAAGTGAAGCAAAGCCTGAATGTTATACTTAAACATCTGCACGCCTAAAATACGGCTTCTGAACGAAGGCATGTCTATAAATCTGTTAGGATAATAGTCCTTACCTGTTGCACAGCAGTAGTAAACGCCAAAAGGTGTCAGTCCCTTTTCGAAATACTGGTTAACTACCGGCAGATGAACTATCGGATATTTAACAGCGCCTGTAAGATAAACGTCAGGCTCGGAACAAGCCTCGATAATCTTAAAGTCAGAAAGCGCGTCGTCTACAATGCTCTTAGAAGCCATGTATGATTCAAGCAAGTGCAAGTGAGGCTCGTCGGAGATGTGGAAATATGTTCTGTCCGCAACACCCTCCTTGCGCAAAACCTTGATAAGTTCCGGCAAGCACTTACCTAAGAATTCCTTGTATTCGTCCGATACAGCAAGTGTCTTCCAGCCAAATATTTCCTTATTCTTTCCGTTTACCTTAGCAACAATTCTTGGCGCAAATTTAGCACCCCACTGTGAAAACAGATGAGAAATTTCAAGAGCGTCGCCGCCGCATTTTTTAAATATATCTATCCACTTTACAAGCTTTGTAAAGTCAAAGCTGTATTCTCCGTCTTCAACAGTAATGTCAACCAACTGACAAGCAGGCCTTTTAAAGCCCGGAGACGTGTCGAGCGGAATGGAAAATAGCGGTGTGTAAATCGAGTTAACACCATTTTCCACAGCACACTTCATAAAGTCTTCGATAATTTGCCAGTGCTTTTTAGAATACATTTTAACTTTATAAGCACTAGCAAGACAGTCGGCGTGGAACCAGTTTGCAACAACAGTCTCCTGCTTCGGCAAAAGGGCGTCGATAATCTTAACGCTTAGCGTTTTTACAATCTTAATGTCGTCCCATTCAAACACAAGATTAATGTCGTAGTTGCCTGCCGGCACTGCACCCTTGGTGTCCACTGTAACCCAAAGGCTGTGCCAAATTTCAGGAATTACCTCAAAGTGGTTTGTCTTCATCTCCAAAAGTGAGTCCGGATAAAGACCCGGGCGTCTTCTAAGATAACAGTCGTCCTGGTTGTGCGGATAGAAGCTAAGCTCAACCGGAACGTTACCCACAAACCTTACTTTTATATACTCTTTAAGAGGCGAATCTACCGTTAACTTAAAGTCAAATTTACAAGCATCGCCGGTCGGCTCGCCCAAAAATGCATACGCAACCTGGTATGAAAGTCTTTCATTTTTTAAAATCGATGCACTTTTGTACTCCTTGGCACCGGGCTTTTCATCCAAGAAAACCTTTTCCAAAGACGAAAGCTGAATAAAGCCAAAATCTTCTTTTACCATTATTTTGCACCCTTTCGTTTATTACAGTTCGATACCTGATGCAGAGTTTTCGTCAACGAACAAAGTCATGTCGCCATGAGTCTTTAAAAGAGTTGCAGGAACCATGTTGGTAAGTTCGTTTTCCATCATAGCCTTAATAGCGTTAGCCTTTACCTTGTGAGGTACTGCAGAGATGATTACCTTGCTCTGCATAATCTGATGACATGTCATAGAAATAGCCTGCTTCGGTACATCGTCAGCTGTTTTGAACCAGCCTTCGCCTACCTGCTGGTTACGGCACTTGTCGTCAAGGTTAACTATGATGTAGCTTTCCTTTGTGTCAAAGTCTGCTGGCGGATCGTTAAAAGCGATGTGCGCATTTTCGCCGATACCGATTAATGCAACGTCAACAGGAGCCTTTAAAACTTCTTCTGTCAAATACTTAATTGCTTCTTCCGGGTGGTCTCCGTCAACGTAGTGAACCTTTTTAAGATTAAGAAGGTCTGCAAATCTTTCTTTAATGTACTTTCTAAAGCTTGCAGGATGTGTAACAGGGAGGCCAACATATTCGTCTAAGTGGAATACTTCAACCTTTGACCAGTCAATTTTTTCCTCAACGAGTGCCTTTAATGTATCAAACTGAGAAGCGCCTGTTGAAAGGATAATTCTTGCGTATCCCTGCTTTTCAATTGCCTCGTTGATTCTTTCAGCAGTATATTTAGCTGCTGCCTTACCAAGTTCTACTGAGTCTTTACTTTTTACGATGTTCATAATAACTCTCCTTTTAATTTATTTTATTTTTAAATTAATAACATTATCTTACAGCATTACGCCGTCTTTGAATATTGCGATTTCGCTATATCCGTTGATTTCGTTCTTAGCAAGCTCGCCGTTTGCAGTTTTGATTATCAAGTCAAACAGCTTGTCATCAAGCTTTTCTCCTTCAGCAAAGCTTCCTGCGTCAAAGTCTATCCAGTTGGACTTCTTCTGTGCAAGGGCGTGGTTAGACGCGATTTTAAGAGTCGGAGCAGGTCCTCCAAACGGAGTACCGCGGCCGGTAGTGAAAAGCACTATATGCGCACCCGCAGCAGTAAGGTTAGTAATCGCCACCATGTCGTTGCCCGGCCCGTCAAGCAAGGAAAGTCCGCCTTTTGAAACCCTGTCGCCGTAACCTAAAACATCAGTTACAGTAGCAAGTCCACCCTTTTGGATACAACCGAGCGATTTGTCCTCAAGTGTTGTAATTCCTCCCGCCTTGTTACCGGGGGACGGGTTTTCGTACACATTCTGCGAATGTGCTGTGTAATAATTTTTAAAATCATTTATCATTTTTACACATTTGTCAAAAACTTCTTTGCTCTCGCAACGGTTCATCAAAAGATGCTCTGCGCCAAACATTTCCGGAACCTCGGTAAGAACAGAGCTACCACCGTAGGAAACCATCTTTTCGCAAATCTGGCCAACAAGCGGGTTTGCGGTAATACCGCTGTAACCGTCGCTTCCGCCGCATTTAAGACCAATTATAAGCTTTGACACCGGAACGGGAGTACGCTCAAACTTTGAAGCATACTCTTTTAGCTCGTTTATAATAGCTACGCCTGCCTCAATCTCGTCCTCTACGTCCTGTACCGACAAAAAGCGTACTCTTTCTTCGTCGTATTCGCCTATTACCTTTTTAAAAACATCAATGTTGTTGTTTTCACAGCCAAGTCCCAAAACAAGCACACCGCCTGCATTTGGATGGCGAACGAGGTTTGCAAGTGTTTTTTGCGTAACGCTCTGGTCCTCGCCCGTCTGCGAGCAGCCAAAAGGATGCGGAAAACTTTTTGCACCCGTAAGCGCAGCAAGCCTGTCAGCAGTCTTGTTTACACAGCCAACCGTGTTTATAATCCAAATTTCGTTACGGATACCGATTTCTCCGTTTGGACGAACGTAGGCGTTAATCATCGGCACCTCATCCGCCTTAGGGATGTCATAAAACTGTGGCTCGTATTTATAGTCAAGCAGTTTTTCCGAAAGATTGGTCGCCATATTGTGCGTATGTACGTGCTCGCCCTTTTTAATGTCCACTGTTGCGTGGCCGATGCTTTGTCCGTATTTTATTATATCAGTTCCGGACGCGATATCCTCGCGGGCGTATTTGTGCCCGTTTTCCAAATTAACTTCAACATTATCAAGCTTATTTATCAGCATATTTTTCCACCTCTTCTGCCAAGAATCCCAGGTCTGTTCCCCAAAGCTCAGTGTTTTGGAGTATTTCCTTAACGGAAGCTGATTTTATAAATTCAACAGCACCTGCGTCGTCGTTGGGTTCTCTTGTTTTGTAGTACTTAATCAGCATAGCAAGTGAAAGTACCAGGTTTTTAGGCAACTTGCCAAACTTCTCTTTATATCCGAGCAGCGACGGCAAAACGCGCACACGGAACTTTGAAACAGAGTTAAGTGTTATCGAAACAAGCATATGGCGTATATAAGGGTTGCAACAACGTGCGAGCACGCTGTTTGCATAATCCTCTGCCTCTTCTTTGTCGGCGTCTAAGGTTGGAATAATTTCTTCAAAAATTGTGCTTTTGATGAATGCCGACATCTTTTCGTCATCCATACAGCTTTTTACAGTATCAAGCCCTTCGAGCAAAGCGTAATGAACAACAGATGTATGCGCTCCGTTTAATATATGTACTTTAAGGTCTCTGTATCTGCGAAGATTGTCTGTAACAACAACGTTAAGCCCTGCTTTGTCAAACGGAATTTCCTTACAGATATCCTTGTACCCCTCTATTACCCAAAGGTGGAAATACTCGGAAGTGTTAAGTAAGTTGTCATTATATTTTTCAACAATGTCCTCGCCCTTCGGATATCCCGGCACAATACGGTCAACAAGAGTGTTGCAGAAAATATTTTTTTCGTTAACCCACTTTATAAAGTCTTCGCCGAGTTCCCAGTCGTTTGCATACTTTAAAACAATCTCTTTTAGTTTTTCGCCGTTTTTGTCAATAAGCTCACATGGCAAGAAAACAAATCCGTCGAGGCCAAGGTCAAAGCGACGCTTTAAAAGCACAGTTACCTTTGCAGGGAATGAAACCTTAGGACACAAGTCCTGTGTATCCTCAGCGCAATATGTTATTCCTGCTTCTGTTGTGTTGGAAATTACAAAGCGGAAGTCCTTGTTCTCTGCGAGCTTTAAAAACGCGTCGTAATCGTTAAAAGGATTTACGCACCTTGAAATAACCTCAACCTTCTTGTCCTCAACGCCCTCGGCACCGCGGCAAATATGTGTGTACACACAGCCCTGTTCCTCGAGCATATCACAACGTCCAAGTTCAAGAGGCTGAACTACTACAACCTTGCCGTCAAAGTCGGTCTTTTCGTTTATATGCTGCAACATCCAGTCAGCAAAACCGCGCAAGAAACCGCCCTCGCCAAACTGTATAATCTTTTCCGTAGCCATATCCTACACCCCATTCTATATTTTATAATACAATTTTACATCATATTTTTCAAATTTTCTACTCTAAACTTTACTTTTTTAAAAATTTATATTCCATTTTTTACTTTTTTGTGTTACAATAAATAAAACTATTACTTCGGAGGCAAATTTGTATGGATTTTTATGAAAAAACTCTCTTTTCAATCGAACGACACACAGGAAACACAATATCAGTTGACGAGCACTTTCACAGCCTTTATGAATTTTACTATTTAAAAAACGGCACGGCAACCTACCTTACCAACGATAAAATATACAATCTTGCAAAAGGCGATATCGTGGTTATACCGCCAAACACTCTGCATAAGACTGTTTCGTCAGGCAAAAGAGAAAGAGACCGTATACTATTTTATCTTGACAGGTCCTTTATAAAAATTGCGCCGAATGCGGAAGAGATTTTACCTAACGAGCCCTTGTTTTGCCACACCGAAAACAACATAAGGCTCAGGTCTATATTCGAAGAAATGCTAAACGAGGCCAACACGACAAACGACAGCCTCTACCTCGAAGCGCTAATATGCGAGCTGCTTGTTGTCTTGTCAAGGACTGCAAAAAGCGAATCGGCAGAAAACGAGCATATAAAATTGCCCAAAATAATTTCCGACGTTCTTGCCTACATCGCTTCAAATTATTCCACAGACCTTACTTTAAAAAGCATTTCAGAGCATTTTTACACAAACTCTTCATATCTTAGCAGACTTTTTAAACAACACACAGGCTTTACCTTTTGCAACTATTTAAACAACTACCGAATTAAAGAGGCAAACAAGCTCCTTGCAGAAACAAACAAGCCGATAACCGAAATTGCGCTCGACTGCGGGTTTAACTCTTCCAACAACTTTTGCAAATGCTACAAAAAGCTGACAAAAACGTCCCCACTCGCGTACAGAAAATACATAACAAAAAGGCAAAACATCAATTAATATAACAAAAAACACCTCCGCAGTACAGTCCCGCGGGGGTGTTATACTTTTTATTTCGCAAGATAGTTTTTCATTGCGTAAAAGGTTTTTTCACTGATGACATGCTCCATCCTGCAAGCGTCCTCTGAGGCGGTCTTCTCATCTACACCAATAGACATAAGCATCTTTGTCAAAACGGTGTGTCTGTCAAAAATGCTCTTGCCCTTTTCCTTGCCAAATTCGGTCAGGGAAATATATCCGTCCTTGTCAACGGTGATATATCCATCTTTTTTGAGCAGCCCAACCGCACGGCTAACGCTCGGCTTTGAATAGTTCATGTGCTCAGCAACATCGATGGAACGGACAGACTGTTTCTGACCGCATAGAACATATATGGATTCAAGATACATTTCTCCGGATTCCTTCATGGACATATCAACTCCTATAATACTTTCTATGTTGTCAGTATAACATATTTTGACAATAAAATCAAGCACAACACGACAAAGACATTTTTTCAAAAATCTATTGACAAAATTTTCTAACAGTGCTATAATTGTCAATGGTTAGCAGTTGCTAACTATATATTTTGCAGTTTAGTTAGCTTTTGCTAACAGGAATAAATTTTATCAACAAGGCGGGTCCGGCTATGAACTTAAAAGATGCAACAGAAGGTAAGGAATATATCATTTCCAATATTGAAACAGACGACGAAGAGCTTAACAGCTTTCTCTTCTCTCTCGGATGTTACAGCGGCGAGAAGATTACCGTCGTTTCGCACCTTAAAAGCAGCTGTATCGTCGCTATAAAAGACAGCAGATACAATATAGACAATCAGTTGGCGGAGGCAATTTTAATATAACGATTGCTTCCTACCCTACTCTTATTTTTTAAAGACACAGTTAGCAGCCGCTAATCTCGAACAACACAGAGCAAAACAGGAGGAATTAACATGAGAATAGCTTTGGCGGGAAACCCAAACTCCGGTAAAACAACAATGTATAATGCCTTAACAGGACGAAACGAAAAAGTCGGCAACTGGGCAGGCGTTACCGTAGAAAAGAAAGAACATACAATTAAAAAGTCATATACAAGCTTGGGCGAAGAGCTTGTTGCAGTTGACCTTCCTGGCGCATATTCGATGTCGCCTTTTACCGCGGAGGAAAGCATCACAAGAGATTACGTCAAAAACGAAAACCCCGACGTTGTCATAAACATTGTAGACGCTACCAATTTAAGCCGCAGCCTGTTCTTCACTACCCAGCTTTTAGAGCTTGGTATCCCTGTTGTTGTGGCCCTTAACAAAAGCGACATTAATCAAAAAAAGCAGACCAAGATTAACACCAAGGTCTTGTCTTCTAAGCTTTGTTGTCCTGTGGTTGAGACAGTTTCTACGTCGGCAGACGGTTTAAAGGCTGTTGTTGATGCGGCAGTAATACAGGCGAGCAAAGTTCAAAAAGCTCCATACAGCCAAGGCGATATAGACCTTACAAGCAGGCAAGCTGCCGAAAAGGCCGACAGGGCGCGTTTTGAATTTGTAAATAAAATTGTTCAGGACGTCGAAAAGCGTAAAATTCTTACAAAGGATAAAACCTTTGACGATAAAATCGACGCCGTTTTAACGAACAAATGGCTCGGTATCCCGATTTTTGCAATCATAATGTGGGCAGTGTTCTGGGTTTCTCAGGCAGGCCCCGGCGTTTGGATTGCCGACTGGCTGGTGGGAATTTTAGAATCAGGTCAGTCCGTGATAGCTGTTTTGTTCGAAAATGCCAATCCTCTGTTATCAGCGCTTTTAGTCGACGGTGTAATAGGCGGTGTTATTGCAGTTATAGGCTTCTTGCCACTTGTTATGCTAATGTACTTTTTAATCGCTCTTTTGGAAGACTGCGGATATATGGCAAGAGTTTCTGTTGTGCTTGACCCAATATTTAAAAAAGTGGGGCTCTCAGGCAAATCTGTAATACCTTTCGTTATCGGCACAGGATGTGCAATCCCCGGCGTTATGGCTTCGCGTACAATCAGAAACGAGCGCGAAAGAAGAGCAACAGCAATGCTCGCTCCTTTTATGCCATGCGGCGCAAAGCTGCCTGTTATCGCACTTTTTGCAGGTGCTTTCTTCGAGGACGCAACATGGGTCGGAACTTCAATGTACTTTGTCGGAATTGTCATCATCTTCCTCTGCGCCTTGCTAATTAACAAAATCACAGGAAATAAGGCAAAAAAATCCTTCTTCATCATCGAGCTTCCTGAATATAAATTTCCAAGCATTGTAAGAGCGTTTAAGTCAATGTGCCAGAGGGGATGGTCTTACATAGTAAAGGCAGCAACAATTATCCTTGTTTGTAACACAGCGGTTCAGATTATGCAGTCGTTTACGTGGAAGTTTGAAATTGCACAAACAGCGGATTCTTCTATACTCGCATCCATCGCAGGCCCGTTTGCATACTTGCTTGTTCCGATTGCAGGCGTTTTGTCCTGGCAGCTTGCCGCAGCAGCAATTACCGGATTTATTGCAAAAGAAAATGTTGTAGGTACATTGGCTGTATGCTTTGTTGGTCTTGAAAACCTAATCGACACCGAAGAGCTTGCGCTTATGGAAGGTGCGGGTAGTGAGGTTGCAACAGTATTTGCAATCACGAAGGTAGCGGCTTTGGCTTATCTTATGTTTAACCTTTTCTCGCCACCATGCTTTGCGGCAATCGGTGCTATGAACGCTGAAATGAAGAGCGCAAAGTGGCTTTGGGGCGGTATCGCGCTTCAGCTTGGTGTAGGATATTCTGTGGGATATTTGGTGTATCAGATTGGTACGCTTATAACAACAGGTGCGTTTGGCGTCGCGTTCTTCCCGGGGCTTGTTGCGTTGGCTGTTATGGCCGCAATCGTCGTGTGCCTTGTTTTTAAAACCGACAAAGCCGCAAAAGCTTAGATAAGGAAAAAGTTATGGAAAATCTGATTATTATAATAATTCTCGTTGCCATTGTTGGCTGCTCGTCATACTATATTTATAAAGCTAAAAAAAGGGGAGACGCCTGTATCGGCTGCCCCTACTCAAAAACCTGCAAAAGCCATAGTTGTAACGGCTCTTGCAAAGACAATTTAGAAAATATAAATACGCATTAAAAAACGGTCTGCGATTTTTCGCAGACCGTTTTTATAATCTTAATAGTTTTCAGCGTGGATTTCAAAGTAGCTCTTAGGATGAGCACAAGTCGGGCAAAGCTCAGGAGCATTTGTTCCAACGATGATGTGTCCACAGTTACGGCACTCCCATACCTTAACGTCGCTCTTAGCAAAAACTTCTGCCATTTCAACGTTTTTAAGAAGCGCACGATATCTCTCCTCGTGGTGCTTTTCAATAGCTGCTACAAGACGGAATTTAGCCGCAAGCTCTGTAAATCCTTCTTCCTCAGCAGTTACTGCAAAGCCCTCGTACATATCTGTCCATTCATAGTTTTCGCCCTCTGCGGCGTGGAGAAGGTTCTCTGCGGTATCTCCGATACCGTTTAGTTCTTTAAGCCAAAGCTTAGCGTGTTCCTTTTCGTTATCAGCTGTCTTTAAAAATAAAGCGGCAATCTGCGCAAAGCCTTCCTTTTTAGCCTTGGAAGCAAAGTATGTATATTTGTTTCTTGCCTGTGATTCGCCTGCAAAAGCAGCCTCCAGGTTCTTTTCTGTCTGTGTTCCTGCGTATTTGTTCATAATTTTGTCCTCCTTTTATTGTCTAAATATCTTTTTTTAATTGTATCTCAAATAAGAAATGTTGTCAATCAATTATTTAATCAAACTGTGCGTTATAAAGGCTGCTGTAAAATCCGCCCTTTGCCATAAGCTCGTCGTGGTTGCCCATCTCGGTAATC
Source organism: Clostridia bacterium (assembly GCA_045660545.1). Classification (GTDB taxonomy): domain Bacteria; phylum Bacillota; class Clostridia; order Monoglobales; family Firm-18; genus JAZREA01. The sequence goes on from JAZREA010000006.1 coordinate 42,357, forward strand.
CTACCGTCCTGCAACACCAGAATTTTGTCAGCGTTTTGAATAGTCGAAAGCCTGTGCGCTATAACAAAGCATGTACGCCCCTGCATCAGCTTGTTCATCGCAGACTGAATATTAATCTCTGTGCGCGAGTCTACGTTGGACGTTGCCTCGTCCAGTATCAGCATCTGCGAATTGGAAATCATCGCACGCGCTATCGTTATAAGCTGACGCTGTCCCTTGGATATGTTAACACCGTCATCGTAAATCATGGTGTTGTATCCGTCGGGCAGACTTTCTATGTAGTTATGAATGTGCGCCGCCTTAGCAACCTCCACTACCTCTTCCATCGTTGCGTTTTCTCTGCCGTAGGCGATGTTGTCAAAGATACTTCCGCAAAACAGCCAGGTGTCCTGAAGCACCATTGTATAAAGGCTCCTTAACGAGCTTCTGGAAATGTCCTTAATGCTTATTCCGTCGACGGTAATATCCCCGCTTGTTGCATCATAAAACCTCATAAGCAGGTTTATTATAGTGGTCTTCCCCGCTCCCGTGGGGCCAACAATCGCAATCGTCTTGCCGGACTCAGCTTTAAACGAAACGTCTTGCAAGATAATTTTGTCCTTGCTGTAACCGAATGTTACGTTTTTAAATTCCACATTACCATAAGTTTCGTTGAGGTCTATTGCGTTTTCACTGTCTTTTGGCTCGGGGTTTTCGTCTAAAATCCTAAACACTCGCTCCGCAGCCGAAAAAGCAGACTGAAGCTCACTTAAAATGCTGGAAAACTCGTTTATAGGTCCTGCAAACTTCCTCGAATACTGCACAAACTGCGCAAGCCCACCAAGCGAAACGAAGAACATACTTGCAGATGTAACCGTCCCGTTTTGCGAATACAGATACAAAATACCGCCGAATATCATAATCAGAGAAAGGGATATGTTGTTAATAAGCGTAACAGTCGGCATCATAAGACCGGCGCTGTACTCCGCCTCGTAATATGCGTCCATAGAGTCGATATTGCGCGTGTTAAAGCGTCGGCCAATCTCCTCCTCTCGCTCGTACGCCTGAATACTGCGAAGTCCGCCCAGCATCTCCTCTGCGTAGCCGTTTAGTTCACCAAGCTTTGCAGAGCGCTTGGAAAACAGCGGTCTTACACGCTTAGAGCGATATCGTGTAAAAATCAGCGCAGCAGGTACTGTAAAGGCAAACACCCCCACAAGCGGCTTTGATATATTCCACATAAATATCAAAGAACCGATAACAGTATAAAGCGTCGTCATAATTTGCACGAGGTCGTGCGATAAAGACATGTTAATAGTATCAATATCGTAAGATATGCGGCTTATTATATCCCCTGTTGCGTGCCCGTCAAAATACCCTACAGGCAACGAGGTAAGCTTTTCGAAAACCTGCTTACGCATACGAAAAACAATCTTCTGACTCATAAAAAGCATTAAAATCGCCAGTACATAAGCCAACACAGCCGACAAAACGTAGCAGACAAGCATTTTAACCGCATAGATCCGCACCAGTCCAAACTGTACTCCCGAAGGACTTGCAATAGCGTCTATCGCGTCGCCCGAATATTTAGGGCCAAGCAAGTTAAGCTGGTTCGACAAAAGCGTCATTATAACCGCAGGGATAAACAAGTACCAATAGTGAGCAACATACCCACACAGACGAACAAATATGTTCTTTGCTGTTTTGCGGTCTAATTTTTTATAGTCAGTACGAGGACCTTTCATTCTGTCCGGAACTGCAAAACCACGTCTACTCAACGAAAGCACCTCCCATCTGTGACTCACTTATTTCTCTGTAAGTGTCGCAGGTCTGCATAAGCGTTTCGTGAGTACCTATTCCTAAAATGCATCCGTACTCCATAACGATAATTAAATCACAGTCCTTTACAGAGCTTACTCTCTGCGCCACCGTTACCAAGGTTGTGTTCCCCATATTCTCTTTAAGTGCCAAGCGAAGTGCGGCGTCAGTTTTGTAGTCAAGCGCAGAAGAACTGTCGTCTAAAATCAAAATATCAGGCTTTGATGCCAGAGCTCTTGAAATCAAAAGTCTTTGCTTCTGACCGCCCGAGATATTGGTCCCCTGCTGAGATAGCATATGTGAAAATCCGTCTTTAAATTCCGTTATAAAGTCGTATGCCTGGGCAGTTTTTGCAGCTTCATATACATCCTCGTCGCTAATGTTTCTGCCAAAGCGGATGTTTTCAGCAATGGTGTCAGAGTACAAAAAGTCGTACTGCTGAACAGAGCCAAACATCGAATAAAGCTCGTCTTTTTCGATACTTCGTACGTCGCGTCCGTTTATGTAAACAGCACCCGAGTCTGTATCGTAAAACCTTAAAAGCAGCCTTATTATACTCGATTTGCCGCTTCCCGTAGCACCTATAATACCGAGCGAGCCCCCGGGCGCAACTTCAAAATTAATGTTTTCAAGGTTGTTCTTTTTACCCATATATGAAAAACATACGTTGTCAAACAAAATTCGTGCTTTTGTATCCTTTTTCGGGTACTCGGCTTCGGTGTGTACCAGTATTTCCTCGTCAGTATTTAATACTTCCTCTATACGTCGGGCAGAAGCAGCGCACTTTGTAAACATAGTCATCATACGCGTTGCCGCCATTAACGACGCAGAAATATGGGTAAAATACTGCATAAAGGCTATAACAGTTTCAGGGTCAGAAAGGCCTTTTGCCACACGTCCGCTACTCAACGCAACAACCGCTACTGAACCAATGTTGATAAACGCATTCATAATCGGCTGCAATCCGTTCATAACCACGCCTGCTTTAAGTTCACTGTTCATCATGTCGCGATTCACACTGTTGTATCTTCTGTGCTCGTAATCAGTCTTTGAAAGCGCCTTTACAACTCGTATACCAATCACATCTTCTCTTACAACACGGACCATTTTGTCAACAGCAGACTGTACCTTAGTGTACATCGGCACACCTTTTTTTGAAACCAGATATACAATTAAAAGGGTAACAGGCAAAAGCGCAATCATAATCAAAGACAAATACGCGTCCATCACCAGTGTTATTAAAATACTGCCTGTAAGTATAATCGGCGCACGAACGCCCATTCTTTGTGCCATATTTACAAAGCGGTGTACATTGTATGTATCCGTAGTAATACGCGATTCAAGCGAGGGGACTGTAAATTTGTCGGTCTGCGCGGCAGACAGGTGCAAAGTTTTTTTAAACAAATCACGGCGCATATTTTCTGCAAAATTGCTACCAACCTTCGCCGCTATACGGTTAGCCGTAACGTTACAAAGACATGCTAAAATTGAACACGCAATCATCAATATTCCCCAGAATATTATGCCCTTTACAGTGCTTCTCATAACGTTTTTAAGTACAAAGCTAAGTATCAGCGGAAGGAGCAATTGCAAAATCGTACCGCAAAAGCTGCTTAAAAACCCTAAAAACATTTTAGGAGAATGTGGCTTTAAATACTTTAATATTGTCTTCATCGTTCTTCGCCTCCAAAAGCGCTGATGCTTTTAGCCTTTTTGTAAAGTAAATCGAGTACCGACAAAAAGGTTTCAAAATCCGCCTCATCAATCCCTTCCGTCAGCTTTAAGCTCCACTCTTTTGCCGCCTCTTTAAGCCTTGGGTACAGACAAAGCATCTTTTGTGTCGGGAACACCAACATTTCTCTCTTATCTTCATCGCCGGATTTACGGGTTACGTAGCCGTTTTGTTCCAGATAGGACAAATGTCTGGTTACGCTGCTTTTATTAAGGCAGAGGTGGCGCGAGATTTTGTCCTGAGAAACACCCGGGTTTTTGCTAATATAAAACACATAGCTGTGGTACATTCCGGGTAAATCCTCACCGGTGCCTCTGGAACGAAACATCCCTGCACAACGCCCTATTCTGTTCATTTTCTGCATAAATTCAGCCATAATATTACCTCATAAAAAATAGTTGCAAGTGAAACTGTTTCACTTGCAACTATTATACATCCATTCTTTTAATATGTCAACAAATTAATTATATATCTACCCTGTTTCTTTTCTCGCCGGCAAAAAACGCCCTAATGTTTTTCGCAATTTCATCCATACACCTGTTTCTTGACTCAAAAGAGCCCCACGCCATATGAGGTGTCAGACAAACGTTGTTATATCCCATAATCTCGTTAAAAGGATGTGTTTTTGAAAAAGGCTCAACCGAGTAGACGTCGCACCCAAAAGCGCCAATCCTTTTATCCTTAATTGCTTTGGCAATTGCCTCCTCGTCAGTAACCGCACCTCTTGCGGTGTTGACTATTATAACATCCTTCTTCATTACCGAAAGTATTTCTTCGTTTATCATACCCCTTGTGGAGTCGTTAAGCGGAGTGTGAACAGATATAATGTCCGACTCTTTGCAAAGAGTTTTTAAATCAACAAACCCTTCTTCTCCGCACGGAGTCCGCCTGTTAACAATAACCTTGCAGCCCATAGCCTCTGCCACTTTTATAACCTGCTTTGCTATGTTACCGTAACCGACTACTCCCCACACCTTGCCGCAAAGCTCGTGGTACACGGGCGTAAGCTTGTTCGCAACGCCACTTTTTGTGTATTCTCCGGATTCAACAAACTCTGTAAAGTTTTTAAGCTTTACAGATAACGACAGCACCATAGCCAGCGTCACCTGAGCCACACTGTGAGTGGAATATCCCACAACGTTACAAACCGCCACGTTACGTGCTTTGCACGCCGCTACATCTATGTTGTCATATCCTGTTGCGGCAACACATACAAGCTTTAAATTCTTAGCGTATGACAAAACATTTTCGTTAATTTTAATTTTGTTTACAACCACTACGTCAGCGTCGCAAATTCTCTCTAACACTTCCTCTTGGGTCGACGTCTGGTAAATTACAACCTCACCAAACTCGCCAAACCGGTCAAGAGAAATGTCGTCGCCCAGGGTTGCCTTATCGAGAACTATGATTTTCATCGTGTTTACTCTCCGTTGTATAGGTTTTATTGTTGTCTATGTCGTGTGCAAAGACAAAAAGCCTTTGATACAAAAACTCTGTAACAAAATTAAGAAGCATATTAATACACGTAACCAGGTATTCGTTCCAAAAAAGAGCTTCAACAAGATAGTTACCCAAAAGCGTGCTAAGCGGTGTGAACACGGCGTAATAAGCCAGTACTTTTAGCATAGCAACAGGGACATTTACAGCAGAGTGAAAGGTGAACTTTCGGTTTAGCGTAAAGTTCCATACAACGCTCAGCACAAGCGATACAAGGTAGTTAAACCAATATCCCATACCGCCAAACTCGTTAAGGAGCGAAAAGCTTACGATTTGTATAGCCCCTGCACTTATCGAAAACAATACGAACTTAATAACCCTTAGTGTTTCTTTCATAAAATACACCTCTTACTCTAATTAAGGTTGTCGTCGTAATTTGCCCTTGAGCCACCGATGAATTTAGCTCTTGTTCTTGCGGCAGTAACCGTCGCTTCTCCGATTCTTTTAACTTCAAGCCTTACAGGTACGGCCACCTTTTTAAGATGCATGCCGATTAACGTAGACCCTATATCTATACCTGCATCAGCCTTTATTTCTTCAAGCGCAACAGGCTTTTCAAAGCGCGCATACGCCCTGGTAGCAAACGAACCACCCGCTTTGGGAACAGGAACTACATTTACATACTCTGCAAAAGGAACGGCGTCCTTTTCGATTATGATTGCGCGGTTTAAGTGCTCACAGCACTGTGCAGCAAGGTATATACCTTTTTTCTTCAAAACACCGTAAATACTGTCAAAAAGTATTCCCGCTGTATCAGGGCTTGAATTTGTGCCAATCTTGTTTCCCAAAACCTCGCTTGTAGAACAGCCCACCACAACTATATCTCCCTCTTTAAGACGGGCCTTTTCCACTAATTCTTCTGTAGCTTTTATACATTGTTCAGATAAATTCATAATCTGTCACCTCTTTATATGATAATTTGGTTTATAATAAATTCAATTAAAATTATTCGGCCTTATTTGGTTTTTTCACAAACAACGTGCTCAAAACCAACGCAACAGCGTAAAGAACAACAGTTACATAAAGTACGGTCTGGTAACCAACAGGGTTTACCATATTGCCCGCAACCTCTATTTCTTCGCCAAAATGATTTACAATCCATGTTGCAAGCTGGTTTCCGCTAAGACCTGCAAACGCCCATGCTGACAACGTAATTCCGTGAATAGCACTGATGTTGCTCATTCCGTAATGGTCTGAAAGAAGAGTCGGAACGTTCGAAAATCCTCCGCCATATCCTGCGTTTACAAACATCAAAAGCACCAACACAAGAACAGCAAGTGCTGTGCTTTGTGCACCGTTGTTTATACCTCCGGTAAAGATTGTAACAGCAGTAAGTATAATTGAAACGATGAAGATAATCTTAAAGACAGTATTTCTGTCCTTCATTTTATCGCCCCATGTTGAAAAGCCAAGACGCCCTACCGCATTAAATACAGCAGAAACCGTCGAAACAATTCCAACAAACCCTGCAAGGCCAATGCACTTTACAATCATCTTTTCCTGAGATAAAAGTGCAAGACCGCACGTGATGTTTATATAAAACATTAACCAAATACCTATGTAGTTTGTAATCTTTCTTGTTTTAAGCACATCAACAATGCTGTTCTTCTTTTCCTCGCCCTGAGACTCGTGCCAGCCTGCTGGTTTTTTCAGGAGCAGATGTCCCACAAACATCATAACAAAATAAACTGCACCCAAAATCCAGAACATCTTATATATTCCGCTTTCGCCCATAGCCTGAAGCATAGACTGCATTATCGGGCTCGCAATAGCCTTTGCTGCACCAAAGCCTGCTACCGCAAGTCCTGTCGCAAGACCTTTTTTGTCTGCAAACCAAAGCATAAGCGTTTTAACCGGCGAAAGATATCCTGTACCAAGGCCTATTCCCATAACAACACCATAACACAGATATATACCAACAAGCGCTGCCACACTGCCCTGATTTTGACCACCGTAGTAAATAAAACCGCCTGTACCTATCATACCCAAAGAAAAGCATATAGCAGCAATCAATGACGACTTGTGAATATCCTTTTCCACCACGTTGCCTAAAAAAGCAGCCGACATTCCAAGGAAGAAAATCGCAAGGCTGAATGCCCACTCTGTTGCGCTCTTTGAAAATCCGATATGATCAGCAATTTCCTGGCTGAAAATCGACCAGCAGTACACAGTACCGATACTGCAATGTAATAATAAAGCGGGAATTGCCGCTCTTATCCACTTGTTCTCACGCCATCTGTCCAATAATTTTTCGTTCGCCATTAAATGACATCTCCTTATCTTTTTAAAATCTTGTTAATTAATCTGACAACCTTTTGCGTTATAATTATAAAACGATTAAGATGTCTTTATGCACTATTGTTCATTATATCGCTTTTTCGACAAATAGTCAATTTAAAATCATAAAAAATAAAATAAGTTTCACATAGCTGCAAGCTTCCACATATTATACGATGTCGGCTTTTGTTAATTACTTGACAATCTCACAAATCCGTTATATAATAAAGCATGTTGCATACCGATTTAAGTTTGCATTACATGTAAGACAAAATTTCAATATAATTACACATATTGTTTTGAAGGGAGACATCATTTATGAACATTAAGGGTGCGATTTTTGACCTCGACGGAACGCTCATCAACTCACTATTTTTTTGGGACAGACTTTGGGTATTGCTGGGAGAAAAATATCTTTCAGACAAGACTTTTCGTCCGGGACTTGAAATGGAAAAAGCAGTACGCACAGTAACATTTGTAGATGCTTCTAAAATGCTTTACGAAAAGTTTGGATTCGGCAGTCCTGAAGAGATATATAGGCTTATGTATGATTTCGCCGTTGACATATACCGAAATGAAGCTACCTTTAAACCGGGCGCCAAAGAAATGCTTGACCACTTTAAATCAAAAGGTGTTAAGATGTGCATTGCATCCGCTTCAATGCCGGGTCTTCTTCGCGAGATATTTGACAGATTCGATTTAGACCAGTATTTTCCGAAAATAATTTCTTGTGCAGATGTTGGCAAAGGCAAGTCTCACCCCGACGTTTTTATTGCGGCTGAGACATATCTTGGCACAACACGTGAAGATACATGGGTTTTTGAAGATTCCTTTGTTTCTCTTAGAACTGCGCAAAATGCAGGCTTTCAGACAGTAGGCGTGTTTGATGAACACAACTTTGGTGCTGTTGGTGTTGAAGATGTTTCAACAATATACATAAAAGAGGGCGACAGCCTTATCAAAATTATTGACGAAATATAAACAACAAGATAAATAATAAAAATCCCGTAATACTAACGTATTTCGGGATTTTTTTATGAAATTATTTATTTAAATATTTAGCAACTTCTTGTGCAACAAGCTTTGTAATCATCTCTATGTTATCAGGAGTTACTTCAGCTGTGTTGGACAAATCCGCCTTGCCGTCGCTGCTGAAAAGCTTCATTTTCTTAAGACTCTCTTGCTTAACAGCCTCTACTGCTGCGGGGATAAGGTCGATAAGGCCCTTTTCCATGCTCGAGAACTTCTTAAATTCTGCCTCTACTGCTGCAACGTTGATGTCTGTAAAGATGTTAACTTTACTGATACCGTCCTTTATAGCCTGCTTAAAGTCAGAATCTGTAAGACCGGAACCACCGTGAAGAACAAGCGGAACGTCAACAGTCTTTGCGATTGTGCGGATTCTTTCAAAGTCGAGCTTAGGCGGAAGCTTGTATGCGCCGTGTGCGTTACCAACAGCAATAGCCAAAGCGTCAACACCTGTCTTTTCAACAAAGTCTTTTGCAAGTTTCGGGTCTGTAAAGTACTTGGAAGGGTCAGCAAGGTGTGATGAGCCCTCAGCAGAACCTTCGTTGTCACCAACGTGACCAAGTTCGCCCTCAATTGTTGCGCCGTATGAATGTGCGATGTCCGCCATTTCCTTAACCTTACGAACGTTTTCCTCGTAAGAGTCTGTCGAGCAGTCGTACATTATAGAGCTGAATCCAAGTTCAAGCGCCTTGATACATGTGTCATAAGTAAGACCGTGGTCAAGGTGTACAACAACAGGAACAGAAGCCTTTTTAGCCATCGGAAGCAGGTAATAGGAAACCTCCTCCAAAGGACCGTACGGCAAAAGCACCTCAGCAGTACCCATAATAACCGGGGACCTTGATGACTCCGCTGCATTGATAATTCCGCGTGCAAGCTCTAAGTTAACCGCGTTAAACAAGCCTACTGCGTATTGATTTTTCTTTGCCGGTCTTAAAACCTCATTCATATTAACTAACATTGTATTTTCCTCCTAAGCATTAGATTAAGTTATATTTAAACATTAATAATTTCAACGTTATTTTCTTTCAGAAGCAGCTCTGTTTCTTCATCAAATTGAGCGTCAGTAACGATATACTCGATGTCTTCAAAAGAAGCCAGCTTCATATACCCCACCTTGCCGATTTTCGACTTGTCACAAAGATAGTAATGAAAGCGCGAATTTTCAATCATTCTTTGCTTTATAAAGCATTCCTGTTCGTTACCCTCGAGTATAATGTTTGAATTTCCTATACCCTTACTGGAAAAGAACATCTTGTCTGCAAAGTAATTATCGGTAATGTAGTTCTCTGCGATAGTCCCGACAAACGACTGATTGTTGCTTACCATACCGCCAATTGCGATAACCTTTATTCCCTCAACTCCCGAAAGCTCGTTTATTACCCTTATGGAATTGGTAACGACGGTGATGTTTTTCATATTTTTAAGCTCTTTTGCCATGTAAAACGTTGTGGTAGACGCGTCTAAAAATATGCTGTCTCCCGGCGCAACATACTCCACAGCCTTGTGCGCCAGCGCAAGCTTAGCCTCTACGTTTAAGGTCTTTCTCTTTTCCAGCGAAAGCTCGTAGTTTCCGCCCTCAATCGGCAAGGCACCGCCGTGCGTTCTTCTCAAAAGCTCTTTTGATTCTAATTTTTCCAGGTCTCTGCGGACCGTCTCCTCGGTTACACCCAAGGTTGCGCTTAACTTGCTGACGGTAACTGTGCCTTCTGTTTTCAAAATGCTGAGTATCTCCTGCTGTCTTTCAAACGCTAGCATTTTACCCCTCCGTTTCTTGGACTTTCGTCTTATGTTTATTCAGAGCCTACTATTTTGTAATGATGTGGACAACATCTCCGTTTTTAAGTCCTGCGGAGTTGGCATCGTCCGTATCGATATGCATTTCTACGTTAAAGTCATCTCGCACACGAATCTGTACATCATAGAACTTTGTAGACTTAATACCGTCGATAACTACGTCTACATAGTCGTTGTCTTTAAGGTTTAGAGACTCTGCAAATTCAGGAGTCAAGTGAATGTGTCGGTTAGCAATTATTACGCCTTCTTTAAGATAAATGCTACCCTTTGGACCGACCACCACTAACTTCTCCGAGCCTTTTACATCCCCCGAGGGACGCACAGGCGGGCTAACCTTTAAAACGAATGTATCCGTACGGGAAATCTCGACCTGAGTGTTTTTTCTGACAGGGCCAAGAACCCTTACGTTTTCAATAGCTTTAAGCGACGGGCCGACAAGCGTTACAACCTCGTTTGACGCAAACTCCTTGCCCATAAGTACCTTTTTGGGCGTAAGCTCGTATCCCTCGCCAAAGAGCGTGTCTAAATCTTCTCTCGAAAGGTGTATGTGCCTTTGCGAAACACCAATTTTAACGTAGTCGTCTTTTTTATTACTATTGGCAGTAACATTTAATTGGCTAACAGCGTCTCTTACTGCTTTTTCAATTATCTGTGCGTTGTTCATAATGTATTACCACCTTTATATTGGTAAATTAAACTTCATAATCAAAATACTTCATAATCTCGCCATGTGGACGTGCTATTACCTCGCATCCACACACCTGACCAAGCGGCTCGGCAGCAGCCTTGCCCGCTTCTAATGCAGCTAAAACGTCCGAAACGTCGCCCTTTACAATCAGCGTTACAAGTCGTCCGCCCAAAAGCTTTTCACAATGGATAAGGTTAACGCTCGCAGCCTTTACCATAGCGTCAAGGCCCGTAATTGCAGCAACCATACCGGAAACTTCCAAAAGACCTATCGAAAAGTCAACATTTGGAACATCAGCATCAACACCATAAAAGGTCTTGGGCAGCTTTTTGTTGTACTTTTCCTTGTTCATATCCAAAAGGTACGCAAGCTTTTCTGTCCCGTCTCCTGGGCGCGCAATTATATGGGAAACTATGTACTTGTTCTCGCCCATGGCATAGGCCTTTGCGGCATCAATAGCCGACGTAACAGCTGAAACAGCCCCCTCTATCTTTAACTCCATAACCACCGGAGCAGGAACGTCAGCACTTTTAGGCCTGTTTCTGTCAAAGGCAATTACCTTTACGTCTGCCGCCTTTGCCGCTATATCAGCCGCGCAAACAGCAGTTGTAAAGCTATATACTTCAAGCATTCCTAATGCGTTCATTTGGTTCTCCATTCCGCCACATTAAGCGGCCTTTACTTTAAAAATCAAACAATATGCAATCCGTCTACCATTACACAACGACGCTGTCTTGTAAACGAATGAGCAGCAGTCAGACCCTCGCCTGTCGGGCCAGCGATAGTGAAGGTTGTGTATCCTTCTCCGCCTGCACCTATTCCTGCATAAGAAGGAGCATTTTTAACAAAAATGGTAGTCTCAACTTCTCTTGCAAACTTAGTAAGGTTGTCAACATTCTTGGAATGAATGTGTGCGGAATGTCTGTTTCCGTGCTCAGCTGCAACCGCCTTTTCAATAGCCTCGTCTATGTCAGCAACTCTGACTATCGGAAGCACAGGCATCATCATTTCAACCTGTACAAACGGGTGGCAAGCTTTTGTTTCGCAGATGATAAGACGTGCATCAGAGTCAATTCCAAGCTCTTTTAGGAACTTTCCTGCGTCTTTACCTACCCATTTTTTATTTATAGAATATTTTCCGTCTTTTTCAATCAATGCAAGCTTAACAAGCTGGTCTATCTGTGAACCTTTAATCAGGTACGCACCCGACTCCTGCATGCCTGCAATAAGCTGGTTTGCAACCGAATCTACTACAAAGCACTCTTTTTCCGCAATGCACGGCAAGTTGTTGTCAAAGCTTGCTCCCGCAACAATGTCGCGTGCCGCTTTTTTAACGTCAGCTGTTTCGTCAACGATTACCGGCGGGTTACCTGCGCCTGCACCGATCGCCTTCTTGCCCGAAGACAAAAGCGCCTTAACAACACCGGGACCGCCCGTTGCAACAAGCATACGAACAATCGGCGACTTCATCATCTCGTTGGATGACTCCATAGTAGGATTATATACCGAAACAACCAGATTTTCCGGACCGCCCGCCTCTAATATTGCGCGGTTAACAAGGTCAACAGCGTAATTTGCAGTCTTACAAGCGTTAGGATGTGGATTAAACACAACAGCGTTACCGCCCGCAATCATACCGATAGAGTTACAAATAACAGTTTCGCTTGGGTTGGTCGAAGGAGTGATACTTCCTATAACACCGTAGGGAGCCATCTCAATTAGCGTAAGACCGTTATCACCCGTCATAACCGAAGGCGACAAATCTTCTGTACCCGGTGTCTTGTTAGCGACCAACTGGTGCTTGATTATTTTGTCAGAAACCCTGCCCATACCTGTTTCGCAAACACCGAGCTTTGCCATCTCTTCCGCTTCGTTTAGTGTAAGCTCGCGGATTTTAGATATCATCTTCTCTCTTTGTTCGATAGAGTATGAACGGTACTGTTTATAAGCCTTGCTAACAGCCTCGAGCGCGTCAGCCATGTTGTCAAACACGCCCTTGTATGTACGTGCGTCCTCGTTTACGCCCTGTGTTTGTACGTTATCAAGTACGCTTTTTATTATTGATCTGATCTGATTTTCGTCCATTTTCATATTAAATCATCAACCTCTCGTCAGAATAAGTGATTAAAGAATCTTTTCCCAAAGCTTCATGTCAGGGTTTGGTATAATTGAATAGTCAAGCAACATACCCTTGTCGCCCGCAGCAGCCTTTGCGTTGTCAACAGCGGCCTGTACGGCAGCGACCTCTCCGGTCATAAGCATATAAGACTTACCGCACATACCTCTTGCTATTCTAAGCTCTACCAAAGTAACGTCGGCAGTCTTAGCAGCGGCGTCGGCCGCAACTATTGCAGAAGCACCCGAAAATGTCTCTACAACGCCCAAAGCACGTGGGTTTTCTACATCAACAGTTGCATATATCGCAGGAAAAACGCCCTCGTGAACGTTACCCAGTACAAAGCTGTCAACAAGCTTGTCTCCGTTAATCGTCTTAGCGGCGTCAACAGAAGCTTTAATAGCGCTAAGCTCACCGCCAATAATCACTATGTATTTACCGGGACAAACAACCTGAGCTTCAATAATCTGTACGTCTGCTGTTTTAGCCATCGTATCCGCGGCCAAAATTCCGGTCGATACTGTGGTATATTCAATCATTCCTATCGCGTTTGCCATATTATCACTTCCTGCTCTTTTCTATAATGATATGTTTTTCGTTTACTTCAAGCACTTTTCCGTCAACAGGCGAATGAAGTGCCACACCAAGCTTGCCCTCTGGTGCGGATGCAATTATCTGCTCCTTTAAAACCTCGTCGCCTTTTTTAACAACTGATGTCGACGGTGCACCGATGTTTTGATTCGTTGCTATTACAAACCTTTTTGCAACAAGCTCTTCGTCGTTAATCGGAGCCTCTACGTTGTACTTAGTCAGGCCAAGTCGTCTTACAAGACGCTCTACCGGCACACTTCTGTACTTTCTCTTTTCGGAAACTCCGTTAAATTCTGCGTCCTTTGAAGGACCAATTCCGTTAGCACGCAGACGTGTTTTGTACTCGTTTATAAGAGTTGCGGGAGAAAGCCCCTGCATACACGAATACATCTCACAAAGTCCGCACTGCGAACAGTAAACCGTGTCTAAAAACGGCTTTGATTCAAACACCTTGTTCTGCGAAACCCCGTGCATAAACGCCTGAGGGTTAATCGGATGACCCATAAGGTTTCTCGAACACAGGTCTGTACACATACGGCAACTGCAACAAGCACTCATCGCACGCTTAATGCCGATGCTTGGCTTTACAGTTTTCCTCTGAACTATATAATGACTTTGCGGCAAGAGTATTACCGCATTAGTTGTTTTCGTAATCACGCCATGAGGGGTGCCTATTATACCCGTCATGGGACCTCCTACCAAATAGGCAGGATTGTCTATCTTACAGCCTCCGCAAAGGTCAACAACCTCCTTAAAGCTCATACCAAGAGGCGCCTTTACAACCGAAGGCCTTTCGACCTCGCCGGCTACCATCAGATACTTATGAGTAACAGGAGCGTTTTCGTTAACGGCTCTGTAAATGTTAAGCATAGTCTCTACATTAAAGACTGTAACCCCGACCGTAATCGGAATGTTGCCGGGCTTTATAGCCTTGCCTGTAACCTCGTATGTAAGAACAACCTCGTCGCCCGCAGGATAAATCTCCGGCAAGAACGAAATGCTCACCTTAGGGTACGCAACCATAGCGGCGCGAACGGCATCAGCAGCTCCCTTGTACGACGGCTTAATCGCAACGATAGCACGCTCCGCCTCAACAGCGTCCGCAACCATCGACAAAGCGCCTACAATCTCGAATGCATACTTTTCCAAAAGCTGCCTGTGCACCTTAAACAAAGGCTCACATTCAGCACAGTTTAAAATTATTGTGTCTGCTCGTTTGTCGAGCTTAGCATATGCAGGGAAACCGGCACCGCCTGCACCGACGATGCCATTATCCTGCAAAATCTTGGTTAATTTCTCTAATTGCATAATTTACTCCAGTCCTATTGCGTCATCAATAATGCCGACAATCGCAGCATCAACAGGGGATGTCTCTACGCCACAGCCAATACGTGCCGCACTGCCCGTAGCGACCAAAACATCTTCACCTATACCGGCACCGACATTATCAATCGCAACAATTCTGCCGTCGCCTGCCATATTCTTGTACGGCTGCACAATGAGAAATTTATTTCCCGTCAAATTTTCATTTTTACGGGTGGCAACAACACTGCCAACTACCTTACCTACTATCATGCAATTCACCTTCCGTTAAAGTATTTTAGGAAGATATTATTTTAATGTAGGCAAAATCTTCTCAACGTCACCATGAGGTCTTGGAATTACGTGTGTTGCGATAATTTCGCCCAATTTTGTAGCAGCGCTTCCGCCTGCTTCAACAGCTGACTTAACAGCGCCAACGTCACCGCGTACCATAACGCTTACCAAACCGGAACCGATTTTCTCTGTACCGATAAGTACAACGTTTGCAGCCTTTACCATTGCGTCAGCAGCCTCGATTGCAGCTACCAAACCTCTTGTTTCTACCATACCTAATGCTTCCTGTGCCATTTTTTTATCCTCCTTAATATTGTTTATGATTTTTGTTTCATCATTAACCTTTTTAGTTTCTGCCGCCTTGGGCGCAGCCTTCGGAGCAGCTTTTTTTGTTGTAGTTTTCTTTTCAGCCATAGTTTTTACCGCCTATTAAAGCTGTGGGAGAATTTTTTCTACATCGCCGTGCGGTCTTGGAATTACGTGAACAGCAACCAATTCGCCCAATTTTTCAGCAGCGCTTGCGCCCACTTCTGTAGCAGCCTTAACAGCGCCTACGTCACCGCGTACCATAACGCTTACCAAACCGGAACCGATTTTCTCTGTACCTACAAGTACTACCTCAGCAGCCTTTACCATTGCATCAGCAGCCTCGATTGCAGCTACCAAACCTCTTGTTTCTACCATACCTAATGCTTCCTGTGCCATTTAAAGTCACCTCCAAAATAATTTATTCATTTATTATTGCTATTTTTAAACCTTCCATCTTCAGATTAGTAACATGAGCTTCGTTAATCTGAGAAAGAGGGAATTTATGAGTTATAAGCTTGTGCATCGGAAGTCCGATACCCTTAGCTCTCTTTAAGAAATCAAACGTTGTTGCGTAGTCGCGCAGCGTATATGCCCACGAGCCAACCATCGTGATTTCCTTAGAACAAAGGTCAAAGTGCGGATTGATTGTAGCGTCTCCGCCGTTTATAAAGAACCCAAGCTCACAAAGTCCGCCACCGTTACGAATGAACTTGTAGATGTTGCTGTGTCCGACAGGCGAGCCTGTGCACTGGAACGCAAAGTCTGCAAGATATCCACCAAACGCGTCTTTAACCGCATCCGCAAGAGCTTCAATACCCTTGTGGTCTTTAAAGTTAACAGTCTTAGTAGCGCCCATTTCTTTAGCAAAGCAAAGTCTCTTTTCCTCACCGTCAACAGCTACGATGTTTTCGATACCCATTGTACGCAAAACTGCGATGCAGATAAGACCGATAGGACCGCAGCCCTGAACAACAACTCTGCTGTTAAAGCGAAGGATTCCTGTTGTCTTGGCACGTTCTACCGCGTGAATCAACACTGCGGAAGGCTCTACCAAAATTCTCTCGTCTAAGTTAAGGTCACTAACATTAAATACTGTTGAGCCGCCCCTTACAACTATGTAGTCTGCAAACCATCCGTTTAAGTGGATATCGTCGTCAGGAAGAAGTCCGTAAAGGTCCGCGCCGTTACCGACGTTTTGCTTGTTAAGGTCGTACATTGTGATATTAGGGTCGTCCTGGAAAATCATGCTTGTAACAACCTTGTCGCCAAGTTTTAGAGGCTTGCCTGCGCTGTCCTTTTTAACGTTCTTACCCATTTTAACAATCTCGCCTGTTCCCTCGTGTCCCAAAACAACAGGGATAAGGCCAAACGGGTCGCGCTTAAATTCGTGAGCGTCTGTACCGCAAACACCACAGCCCTCAACCTTAACGAGAATGTCGTCGTCGCCAATCTCAGGGATTGGGAACTCTTTAATCTCGTACTTTTCCAAAGCAGTGAGCATTGCAACACGGCTCTTTGAAGGGATTGCACCGGCTGGTGCAGAAGCCTTTGCAGGAGCGTCGTTGCTTGCACCCATTTCCTGGAGCACTTGCTTTACTATCTGCTCGATATTCTTTGAATTGATATCCAAATTTATCACTCCAATCCTAAAAGTTTACAAAATTATTTGTTTTTTACCAATTTATACGTTTATTTTACCATAATTTTATTTGAAAGTCAACGGGTTTTCTGTTTTTTTCTTTGATTTTCTGTTTTTTTTAAACGAGCTATATATTCAGATATTCAATCAGCTCGTTAACGCCGTATCCCGTAACAGAATCAATCCTGAAAACCTTTTCGCATCCGCTTATTCTAAGCCAGTTTTCAGCCCTGTCGGGGTTGGCCCCCTCTTTTTCGCACTTGGTAACAATACCTATTACCTCACGGTTTGCCATACTCGTAATGCACGGCGGGAACAGAGAATACGGCTCAGTAGCAGCAACCAAAAGACCAACAATATCCGCCTCGTAGGAATAAAGCGCAAGCGCCCTGCCCAGATGGTTGGTCTGCGCGTACTCCCCGGGGGTATCAATAATATTGCTTTCAAACTTTATGTACTGGGTTTTGTCGTAGCTTATCGCCTCTCCACGAAGCACCTGGGTAAGAGTGGTCTTACCGCTTCCGCTTCTCCCCATAAGTATTAAGTTTTTCATTATGTCTTGGTTATAGGACAAACAGTAAATCCTAATGTGTTTTCGCAGTATTCAACAAGCGCAGTAAGCGAAGCCGTAACTTCGGACACAGTGCCCGTTACGATAAGCGTACCGCTGAAACGGTCCACAAACCCAAGCTCTACTCCGGAAGACTTAATCGCGATGTCTCCGGCAATAATAGCGGTCTCGGCAGGCGACATAGTCACAATGCCGATTGCAGTCTTTGAATATTCAACCGCAGGGTCAAGTCCAAGCTTTTTGTAAAGAATGTTGTCAGGATTCGCTATGATATGAGCGATACTGATCTGCTTGCCCGGAACAAGCTCCTGGACTATACGCAGTTTTTCTTTAATTGAAATATCGTCTAACATTTGTCCTACCCTCCTATCTTACATTTTAGCCCGTACCTTTCGGCAACGGCTTTTAGCTTTTCCATGTGTTCGTCTGTGGGTGTTTGGGCGTCTCCCATAGGATATTCCCTGCCAAGCCCCTTGTATTTGTCCTCGCCGAATCTGTGGTAAGGCAAAAGGTTTATTTCTTCGACACCTTCAAGACCTGACACAAACTTCGCAATCGACGAAATTTCCTGCTCCGTGTCATTAAATGTCGGGATAACAGGAACTCGTATTATAAGTTTTTTTGCTTTCTTTGCAATCTTCGCAGCATTTTCAAGTATCCGTTCATTCGGCATAGTCGTGAACTTTTCGTGCTTTTTACTGTCCGTGTGCTTTATATCCATAAGCACAGTATCTATGTACGGAAGCAGCTTTTCAATTTTATCGTACGAAGAAAAGGCTGTTGTTTCAACCGCAGTATTTATAGACGCAGCTTTTGCCTCTCTAAGCAGTGCGTAAGCGAATTCGCTCTGGCAGAGCATCTCTCCGCCGGACAAAGTCAGCCCACCGCCCGAGCGTCTGTAATACGGCATATCCTTTTTCACTTCGTCCAAAACCTCGGCGACTGTTACGTCTTTGCCGACTGTTTCTTCCTTGCCGTTACGAATCATCGTCTGGATTTCAAAGCCCTGAGACTCAGGGTTGCAGCACCACTTGCACCTTAGCGCACAGCCTTTGAAAAACACGATAGTTCTAATCCCCGGACCATCATGAACGGAAAATTTTTGAATATCGAAAATCCTGCCGGATACATTCAAATAATTATCCATAAGGGGTTAAAAACCTCCTTGTTCTGTCCTGTTTATAATGTCGTCCTGTAAAGACTTCGAAAGAGTCGTAAACATAGCGCTGTAACCCGCAACACGCACCACAAGGTTTTTGTATTTCTCAGGATGCAGCTGTGCGTCTCGCAAAGTCTCGCGACTTACAACGTTAAACTGCATGTGCATTCCCTTCTGGTCGAAGAACGCTCTTATAAGGGAAATAAACGCCTCGATACCCGAGTCGCCTTTTAGTGCGGACGGATGGAATTTCATATTAAACAAAGTTCCGTTTGAAGCGATACCGTGGTCTAACTTCGCAACCGAGTTTGCAGCAGCGGTCGGGCCCTTTACGTCGCTTCCTGCCGCAGGCGAAACGCCGTCTGCAATAGGCGCTCCCGCAAGTCTTCCGTCAGGAGTTGCGCCCGTTTGCATACCAAGCGGAACGTTAGCTGAAACAGGGTAAAGACCCGCGTGGTAAATACCGCCTCTTGGGTTTTTGTATTTCTGCACAGGCTTTGTGTACGCATAGGCTACATTTCTGCCAAATATGTCTACCTCGTCAATATCGTTACCAAATTTAGGCAAAGCCTTAATATTGTCATAAAGCTCTTTGTACTCTTTGTTTTTGTCAGGCTCTATGTTGTTTTCCTTAATCTGGAGGAATATCTGTCCTATCTGCTCCTCGGTAAGTTCAAAGCCCTTCTTTTTAATCTCCTTGGCCACCTCGATTGTAAGGTTCTTTGCGTAAGCTTCGCTGTAAGGCAAGCCAAAGTTATTTTTAAGTGCGTCGGAATACTGCTGCAAGGTAACTGTCTTTGTCTTGTAGACAAGCTCGTTAATCGCGTAAAGCGCGTCGCCGACGTTTGCAATACCAAATCCCTGAGGACCGGTAAAGTTGTAAACAGCTCCACCTTCCTGAGCAGACTTACCGTTTTTAATACAGTCGTCAAGCATCGAGGACAAGAACGGAAGCGGGCAACGCTGTGCGTGAGCCGTGTCTATCGCATTGTCCGAATTAACCATAAGCTCAATAGCGTATTCCATCTGCTCTTTATATGCATTATAGAATTTGTCGTAAGTATCAAGGTCAGAAAGCGTACCTGTTTTAAGTCCTACCTGAACCCCTTTGTCCATACCGTTAGAGAACACAAGCTCCAAAGGACGGCACATGTTAAAGAACGCCGCGTCGTGCCAGCCGTCAGTTTTTCCGCCCTTTTGCGGCTCTACGCAGCCGATAACGCAGTAGTCGCGCGCGTCTTCAAGCTTAACGCCTCTTGAAATCAGCGCCGGTATAATTATTTCGTCGTTGTAGTACGCAGGAAGTCCGATACCTGTCTTTGTAAGCTTGGATGCCTTTACAAGCAGGTCGTGCGGAGTGCCGTTCCAAACCCTCATAGAAAGTGACGGCTGCGGCAGATTAATATGCATAGAAGCACTGATGCACATATACGAAAGGTCGTTAGTAGCGTCCCTTCCGCTTGTGTCCTGTCCGCCCACAACTAAGTTCTGGAACATACTGTATCCCGCAAATCCTTCGGCAGAAAGAAGGTCACGCACCTTGTTAAGGCTGTTTAATTTAACCCATACGCAGTCGATAAGTTCCTGCGCTTTTTCTCGTGTAATCTTTCCGCTTTCGATATCTTTAATATAATAAGGATACATATATTGGTCAAATCTGCCCGGAGAAATCGAGTGACCGTTCGATTCAGTCTGGATAAGAAGCTGTATAAACCAAAAAGACTGACAAGCCTCGTGGAAGCTTGTAGCTCCGTTGCCCGGAACTTTATCGCACACCTCTGCGATAGTCAAAAGCTCTTCGCGTCTTTTAATGTCGGTACAGCTGTTTGCCATCTCGCGTGCAGCAGCGCTGTAACGCTTTGCAAATATAACCGCACTTTCACAAGCCTCCATCACAGAAGTAAGGAACGAATAACGTCTTGTGTAGTCTGCGTCGGAAATTTTGCACTTATCTCTTTCCTTTTTGGCCTGCTCGTATATACCAATGTAGCCGATTTTCAAGACCTTTGCATAGTCAACGCTTACATGGCCTATACCGTTGTAAAAGTAGTTACCTGTCGTAAAGATATTGTGCTTTATAGCCGTTAAGGTCTCTTTGGACATATATGATGTAGCAAGCTCGCTTGTAGTTCTGCCCTGCCAGTATTTATGTACTTCTCTTAGCTTATCTTTCGTTTCGTCAGAAATATAGAATGAATCTGCGCTTCTTGTCGCAATGGTATCAAATTCATCCTCAAGCCACTTGTTGGAAAACTCAGGGAAAGTCTGGCACCCTCTGCGTGTAACGCAGTTGCAGCCAACGATAAGCTCGTTATCGCGGATAACAACAGGCAGCTTCTCTGCAAGCGCCCTAAAAGCCCTGGACTTTCTTATATATATAGGCTGATTTTCCGTGCTCTTATAACTCTCCGTAATTATTTCCGCACGCGCAGACTCAATAGTCGGCGTTCCGGAATATAGGTCGTCGATAAGCTTTTGAATTCTATCTGTCTTAGGAATGTCGTTAGTATAAACCTGTTTCATGTCCAATCCTCCTACTCTTATACATATATCATACACCCAATCCCACATAAAGTCAACACGTTTATGGTAAAAAAACAAAAAAACACAGAATTTTTATGTATAAAATACACTTTTTAAAGAGAAAATCGCACTATAAAGCCAAAAAACAGTGTGTTTTTCTTTGTTTTAAGTAGCAAGGCATTTACAAAAGCACATAAAAAAGCCACAGGGCAAAAGCATTACCCTGTGGCAAAAGTTATTACGTATTAAATTATTTAACAGACGCCTTTCCACTTTCAAGCATTGTCTGTCTGCGGTTTTTAACCTCTTCCGGCATAGGCGTAATTTCGCCGGCAGCCGTAAGCGCCATCTTCGTAAACAAAGGTCCGAACAGCTCGTAAATCAAAACGGCAAAGAGCGTGATGTTTCTAATCAATGCTCCCTGTTCCCCAAGCTGCATCGCAGTCGTACACATACCAAGAGCAACACCCGCCTGTGGAAGCAAAGTTATACCAAGATACTTGCATATATTAGCCGAGCATCCGGATATCTTAGCGCTAAATAACGTACCAAAGTATTTACCAAGCGAACGGAACACGATGTAAACCACACCGATAGCAACAATAGCCATGTCTGTAAATACATTAAGCTCAAGCGCCGCCCCGCTTACTACAAAGAAAACTGCAAAAAGCGGAGAAGTCCACTTGTCAGCCGCTGCCATAAGATTGTCTGCCAAAGGACAGATGTTACAAAATACAGTACCCAGCATCATACAAGTAAGAAGTGATGAAAAGCCGACGTGTACCGAGCCAATAGTAAAGCTTACTTTTGTAAGCGCAACAGTTAATAAAACCAACGCAATTGTAAGGTTAAGTCTGTTCGTGTTGGAATTAAAGAGCTTCTCCAAATATGTAAGAACATAACCCATCAAAGCGCCAAGTCCCAAAGACAACGCTATTTCAACAAGCGGAGTTATAACAATAGACGCAATATCCACAGTGCCTACAATCAATGTTTTAGCTATACCAAACGACACTGCAAAAACCACAAGACCAACAGCGTCATCAAGCGCAACTATCGGGAGTAAGAGCTTTGTAAGAGGACCCTTAGCCTTATACTGCTTTACAACCATCAAGGTTGCAGCTGGAGCGGTAGCTGTCGCGATAGCACCAAGCGTAATTGCCTGAGGAAGCGCAAGCTTGCCCGGCATTAATTTCATAAATCCAACAAGCGCCAAGTCAACAAAGAGTGTTGCGACAAGAGCCTGCAATATACCGATTATAAAAGCCTGACGGCCTGTCTTTTTAAGTTCTTCTTTTTTAAACTCACTGCCGATAGAAAAGGCAATAAAGCCAAGCGCCACCTCAGAAAGTATGCCAAGAGCGCTTACCTCCTCCGCCGTACGAAAACCAAAGCCGTTAATTCCCAAAGCCCCGATGCAATAAGGCCCAATCAAAACACCTGCTACAAGGTAAGAAGTAACCGCAGGAAGCTTAAAAATCTTAAACAACCTTGTCATAAGAAGTCCTGCCAACAAAGCTACTGAAACTGATAAAATTCCATTCATAGTTAAGTTTATCTCCATTCTTAAAATATTTAACTTCTTTAAAAGACCATCAGCTACGATACAGTCTGCTGTATAAGCCCTTGTTATTAATTAATTCCTCGTGTGTTCCGCTTTCGACTATTCCCTCGTCCGTAAGCACTACAATGTTGTCACAATCCTTAACGGTAGTCAGCCTGTGCGCGATAGCCAAAACAGTTCTGCCGTCAGAAAGCTTGTCGAGCGACTCCTGAACAATCTTTTCACTCTCGTTATCAAGAGCAGATGTCGCCTCGTCGAGTATCAGAATCGGCGGGTTTTTAAGGAACACTCTTGCAATAGATATCCTTTGCTTTTGTCCGCCTGAAAGCTTAACTCCTCTTTCGCCCACATAAGTATTATATTTGTCAGGAAGCGAATTTATAAACTCCTCCGCTCCCGCAAGTCGAGCGGCGTTTTCCACCTCTTCAAAGGTGCATCCCGGCTTGCCGTATGCAATGTTGTCGTACACAGTGCCGGAGAAAAGATACACGTCTTGCTGTACTATTCCTATGTTCTTTCTAAGCCGTTTAACCTTAATATCAGCAATATTAATTCCGTCAATCAGTATTTCTCCACAGTCAGGCTCATAAAACCTCGGGATAAGGTTGCAAATAGTCGTCTTTCCGCCACCGGACGGGCCAACAAGTGCCACGCTTTGCCCTGCCTCGATTTTAAGGTTGAAGTCTTGTAGTACAAGGTCTCTTCCTTCGTCGTAGCCGAACTTAACATTTTTAAACTCAATTTCGCCCTTTAAGTCAACAACATCCTTCGCGTCCTCTTTGTCGACAATCTGCGGCTCGGTGTCCATAATTTCCTGGAATCTCTCGATACCCGTTATCGCTCTTTCAAACTGTTCTATAAAGTTAATTATAGTTTTTACAGAATTAAGAAGAGTTGTAACATATAAAATGTATGCAACCACATCAGACGCACTTACAATATTTTTTATAACAAATATCGCGCCGGCAACAACAACAGTTATGTACATAAGTCCGTCAAAGAACCTTGTGGTGCACTGGAACTTTGCGATATACCTGTAAGCCACTGTCCTAATGTCGAGAAAAGCTCTGTTGCCCTTTGAAAACTTTTCTTTTTCAATATCCTCGTTGGCAAAAGACTTAACAACACGAATACCAAGCAAAGCGTCCTCAATCTCGGCATTAAGCTCACCAATCTGGTGCCTCTGCTGCTTAAATGCCCTGCGCATCGACTTTCTGTACCTTAAAGAGCAGAATATCATAATCGGTATTATCGCAAAGACAATAACCGTAAGCAACGGGCTGATTCCGCAAAGAATTATAAACGAAACCAAAATCTTAACCCCGATAATAAAAATCTCCTCAGGGGCGTGGTGCGCAAACTCTGTGATGTCAAAAAGGTCTGTCGTAATTCTCGACATAAGCTGTCCAACCTTCGCATCCTGATAGAACGAATACGACAAAGACTGCAAGTGGTCGAACAAGTCACGACGCATATCCGTTTCGATTTTTGCGCCCATTACGTGACCTTGCTCCGCCATATAAAAGTTTGCGGCAGTGTCAATAATTCTTAAAACCAAATACAATATTCCGCAGCCAAGGACAAACTTAACCGTCAAATCCTGCGGGCTGTTAACAGCAAGGTCTGTTATCTCTCTTACTATCAGAGGAAACACCAGTTCGCACAAGGTAGTAAGCGTCGCACAAAAAAGGTCCAAAGACAACATACCTTTGTATTTAAATAAATATGGCAAAAACCTGCGTATAAGTTTACTGTTATTCATCTCAATCTCCATTTCTCTTGTAAGAAATAATTCAAAATCGCATACTAATTAAGTATACTACTTTGTTACAAAAAACACAATATTAAAAAATGCACAAAACGGCATAAAAACTAACAGATTTTTAATATAAAGTTCACACAATCTGCTTACACGTTCTCTTCGTTTACAATAACCTTTTTTCTGTACTCGCTGGGCGATAGCCCCACAGCCTGCTTAAAAGCTCTTGTAAAAGCATGAATACAAGAATACCCCAGCATGTCGGAAATCTGGCTTATGTTATTTTCTCCCTTTCTTAAAAGGCGCCGCGCCTCCTTGATTTTAAGATGGTTGTAATAACGTATAATCGTTTTGCCGGTGTTGTTTTTAAAAATATATGTAAGCTGAGACTTTTCAAGCATAAAGTGCTTGCATATGTCGTCAAGCGTCAGCGACTGATACACATTATCGTTCATATAGTCTATTATCATCTCGGAGATAGACGTCTGCGCAATGTTACGCCTTTTTTCAATGGGTAGCGCCCTGCTCTCCACCGCGCTTTTCATTCTTGTAAGCCTGATTAAAAATTCAGTTAAAAAGCAGCTTAAAAGCTGTGTGGAGCCAAACTTTTCGTTCGAAAAATTAAGTTGCTCCTTCCACTCATAACTGTTTGGAATTTCTCCAAGTGCGTTTTGAGTCTCCTCTATAAAAAGCGAAAGCAAAACCTTAGTACTTTTGTCAAGCGTAAATATCTTTTTTGCAAAAAACTTCATAGCAGGCGAATCGCACGTGAACGATACTACAAGCATGCTGTTAGGAACTCTTGTGTCCGAAGTGTGCGCATGAAGTTCACCCGGCTGATGAAAAATAATTTGTCCCTGCGACAAAGGTATCCCCTCTCCGTCGGTTATCGCAACGATACTGCCGCTGTCGACATACACCATCTCCCAAAAATCGTGTCTCTCAGGAGCGTGGGTAAAGTTCTTGCCGAACTCAAAATAATATATGCTGTTAAAGCCTTTAATTTCAAACTCTCTGTTTATCTGAGCAACCCCAAACATACTGCCCTCCGGAATAAATGTTAAAAAAATAATAATTAATGTCAAATACAATTTTGCCTTATTATTATATAATGTAATTAAAATAAAGTCAATAAAATTAGGAGGTTTTTTAACATGAAGGTTTTAGCGATAGGCTGTCATCCTGACGATATCGAAATCGGATGCAGCGGCACACTTGTTAAATGTGTTAAACGCGGGGACGAAGTTACAGTTTGCCACGTTGCCAACGGAAATATGGGTCACGCAATTATAAAGCCGGACGAGCTTCGTACAATGCGCGCAAAGGAAGCGCAAAATGCAGGCAAAATCGGCGGAATCAACGTTGTTTCTCTTGACATAGGCGACTTGCTTATAAATTCCGCAGACATGGCTCAACGCGACAAGGTTATGGAGCTTATAAGAGAGGTACAGCCCGACTTTATAATCACACACGCTCCGACAGACTATATGGCCGACCACCTTGAGGTTTCAAAGCTTGTGTTCAACGCAGCTTT
>JAZREA010000007.1:0-48592 GCA_045660545.1 Clostridia bacterium
CGTGTTCGATTTGTCAGACATTTCAGCACCAGTACACAGCGTTTACCTCGACGGACAGCTTGTAGGACAAGAGACAATTACTGGTCTTGAACTTGCATCAATCTCAGATTTCCATTATTACGTTCCGTCAATGCCTTCAAACACAAATGCTGATGAAAAAGCAGTGCACTTTGTAAAAGAGGCAAGTATAACAGCTATGTCTGATTACGTTATCGAGCTACCTGCTCCTGATCCAGAGCCAGAGCCGGAACCGATAACAAACTACACCGTAACGTTTATGTCAGACGGCGCGGTTTATGACACAAAGACGGTGCAGTCGGGCGCTACGGTTACAAAGCCGGCTACTAACCCGACAAAGACAGGAAGCACATTTAAACATTGGGCACTTTCGGGCACAGAGTTTAACTTTAACACCCCGATTGTTGACAATATAACATTAGAAGCAGTCTTTGAAACCACCCCGGGTGGCGGCGGAGGCGGCGGAGGTGGCGGCACCACAGGCGGAGAAGAAGATGACGAAGACGACGAAGACACTTCGGCGACAACTCCTCCTGAAGGATACGAGCCTGCCGGACTCGGCAAATCGATAGTTTCGATTACTTCCGACACAATAACAGAGGTTCAAAGTTCATATTTTGTAGGAACTGCAGTTGGAACAACCCCTGCAATATACTTTGGTACTAACAGATCCGGTTCTAACGACAGAGCGAACTCGGACGACGTATCAAGATATCCGGGCGTCAAGGTCGGCGACATGAAGATGACCAATTTAAGAACTGTTGTTGCAAATCTCCAACACTATACAGCAGTGCTTGACGACGACTATACTGTCGCAAGACTTCGCTATGTTGTGTATTATCCGAAGGAATTAAAGGGAACCGAGCAGATTCTTAAACCTGTTATATCAGGAACAACCAAAGACTTTGGCTTACAGCTTGTAATCAATGCGAACGGCACAGTCGGCACAGCCAGCCCGATGTCTGTGGTGGGAGATCCTGTAGAGGTAAACTTTGACGGATGGAACACTTTTGATTGGGTTGTCGACTTCTCAACAGAAAAGGTTAAGCCTATGTTAAGCCTTTATGTTAACGGAGTTAAGGTTGCAGAAGGTCAGTCAGCTCGTTCTTTTGATTCAGTTGATATGTTTAAATTCTCCTCGATTACACTTCCTACTACAGACACAGAAGGCTTGCATTTCGTAAGAGAGTTTTCAATATCAGCGTATGCACCGTTGCTTTCGGATTCTAAAATCGCTATCACAGGATATAGCTATGAGGCTAACGGCTCTGTTTGGAACATCAAAGTAACTTACACCAACACAACCGCTTCGGACGTGTCGGGCAAGCTCCTTGTTTCAAGCAACGACGCAGCAGGATTTACAATGGGCGCGTACCTTTACGACGTTGCTTTGCCGGTAGCACAAGACCCGACTACAATAACGGGCACAACTAATATACCCACAAGCGCCACAAGGCTTAGGGCGTTTACTATCAGAGATCTTGGCTCGTTAATTCCGCTTGGTGTTTCAGGCTGATTTGCGAAGCAAGAGGCATGATAAAAAATCAACTTTTATCCCTTGCATAAGTAGCGACAAGCCACCTTGCAAGGATGAGAAAACAAATGCTTATATAAGTTTGCTGCGGCGTTTCTTCGCCGCAAGCAACTGTTTATAAATTTGCATTAATGGAGGGAATACAATGGCAAAAATATTCAAACCCGAAAAAATCTTTAAATCGGTAGTAAGTTTGATTTTGCTCGTTTCGATTGTTTGTCTTTCGTCGTTCGGAACAGTCTTTGCTGCTCGCGACGGACAGCTGCAATTCTACAGAGAAGACGCAACAAACTTACGAATTATGGGTCCAACTGACGACCCGGTTTATTATTACACCCCACCGATAGATGAGGAAGGTAATATAGACTATTTCTACTATCCTCTTTATGACACGGACCCAATGGACGTTTCAGACGAATTCTTCTTCGGTGTATGGAACGATGAAGAGCACATCTGGACTACAGCTCCGCTGTTCAAATATTCGGAGTTCGAGGGTCTTGCAGGGGTTGAGGCTGCCGCAAAAGCAGGAAACTATGAATTGGCAAAGGAAGAATTCCTTAATTACTACAAGGATGTTTTGCCCGGCAGAGTTTCTAAAATGACCCAGTTGTCCTCTACAAACGCAGCGGTTGCAAGACGTGTACTTGACAACTTTGCAAGAAATATCTGCTTTAACCACAAGGATATTGGTAACGTTATGAGACTGTTTACCGTTCCTTATAACGAAAGCAGTAACCCTGAAGATTGGGAAGAAATCAGCATAGATATTACTGCTAACCCGGGCGTGTCTACATTTCAGACATATGATCAGTTTAACATTCAGTTCGGTTCGGCTGATAAATTCTACACACAGACCGAGATTTGCTCAAAAGAGTCTGACTATCCTCCTGTCTTAGAGGTTAGAAAGAACGGTATCGTGGTAGAGTGTCCTGTTGTTATGGACTTTACACTCCGTGGTGGTTCTTATTCAGAAGTGAACTATGGCACCGACCCGGTTTTGAAGGTCGAAGAGCACGGCGGAAGATCGGGGTCAATAGACAGAAATGACACCTCTTCCAGCATAGGACATACTACAGACGACACATATCGTAGTATGATTATCTTCGACACGAGCGACATTACATCAGCTGATAAGGTAACATCTGTAACTTTGAAGCTTCGTGCGAGAACCAACCAGGATAGATATCCTAAGGAAATTTCTATGGAGTGGGTTAAAAATACCGCTTTCGTTGAAAATGAAGTTTCGTTCAGCGACATCGCAGACCATGCATGGTGGTCTGCTGCCGACACAGAGAACTGGGACTTCTGGTATAACCGTCGTGTCGGATACAAGGGCGCTAAGTCCAGTCTGTGGCGAGGATACGAGGCTTCCAGACTTTATCAGGGCTACGTTGGCGTGGATAACGGTAAGAACGAGGCTTTCGCGTATAACTGGTTAAGATACGTAATGGCAGGTATTATGGCGATTGGATGTAACTATGAATGTATGTCATCTCTTGATATGACCGCTTGGAGCAACAAGACGATAGAAGGCCTGTCTGCCGTGATGACCAGTGAGTACCTGACACCGGTTCGCTTTACTACAATAATTAAGCAGCTGTACTTAATGGCAGACTTGCAGGTTAACCAGTTCTTCGGTCTAGCTGATAACAACTGGGCAACATACTCAACAGGTTCTGTTTATAACTTTATTGCCAGATTCCCTGAAATCAGATTCCACGACGAGTGGCTCGAAAGGCTTCGTGCCGACAACGCGCGTGTAATCGGCGGCGCAAGCTTTGAGGATGGTATGTGTATCGAGTTGCCGTTCAACTACGTTACAACTCTTCTCGGTACCTTCGTAGAGCTTCTTTCAACCTCTATAGAAACAGGCCACGAGACTCCGTTTACAGACGAGGCTTTGCAGGACTGCTTTGATACAGTAAGAACTTTGGTATACGCAAAGGGACCTTACGGTGCGTTTAACCAGCAGGACGACTGTAGTACGTATTCACCAAGAACTTCAAACTATCAGCAATGGTATGCTTACAACCTGTTTGATGACCCAGGTCTTACATACCTGGCAACGGGCGGTGCGCAAGGCTACATGCCCGAACATCCGACAACACATTACTGGGATGGATACAAGACCATGTTCCGTACAGGCTGGGGAACAAACGACACAATGCTTTCGTTTACCAACCAGCTATCTAACAAGGCTTCGCACAGACACAAGGACGCTTTGTCGTTCTCAATGTTTGCGTATGGTAAGTTCTTGCTCGTTGACCCGGGTTACGGTGTTATAACATCTGACGGTTGGAAGGAATACAACGGTTCGCCCGTTCAGCATAACCTTGTTACCGTAAACGACATAGAAGACTTCCTTACAACAGGAACAAACACTTCTTATGACACGATTGAATACGGCGAAGGCTCATATCAGATGGGATTTGAATCAAATATGATTCACGATTTTAAGGAATATGGTACGACGGCGTACAAGACCAACCAGGACGCTCGTCGAAGCATCTTCTTCCAGCGTGAAGACAACTTCTTTATTGTTACTGACTATCTGATACCTAACGACACTAACCAGCAAAACCTCTATGCACAGCATTGGCACTTCTACCCGGGTGCACAGTTCTCGTATGACGAAAACACCTTTGCTCTTCAGACAAACATCGTGGACGAACCTAATGTAAAAGTTGTTCCTGTTGAATACGAAGAGGTTGATGAAGTAAGACGTGTCAGAACAACATATTCTGAGCTTTCAGGAAGCTTGGTTAACAGTGAAAAGGGCATGATACTGAAAACAAAGGCGGGTCTGGGCAGATTTACAACTGTTATTGTTCCGACTAATATCGGTGAAGAAATCGACGTTGAAACAAGAGCGATAGAAACAGACTATGACCCTGATATAGTTAATGCTGCTACAATCAGAATTAAGAACAACTCAACCGGCGAAGAGAACATGTATTACTACTTCCATCTTAATGAAGAAAGCCAGAAGCTTGAAAGCGTAAGACTTGGCGACTTTGTAACTGACGCAAGTACAATGTTCGTTAAGCTCACCACAACAGGCGAGATCGTTTCGGGCTTCATAATGAACGGTAGCTACATTAAAAACGTCAACATAAACGGCGCTTATGTAATCAAGACAGAAGAACAAGTAGATTCACTTTCATTTGCAAAGCGCGGTAGTATAATGAACCTTGCGTCTTCATCAATGTCTCAGGAAGACATAGAAGCTATGACAGTGTACTCATTCGGTGCATCAACTGCTACATTCCAGACATGTGACTGGGATAGAGTGATTACTTCCAAGATGGAACAGGCACCTCTTAACGTTTCCAAGCAGGGCGGATACTTCTACTTTGGTGACGAGCCTGTAGTAGATGTTGAAGACACTGAAGAAGACGAAGAAGAGAGAGAAGAAGGCGATAGAGACGGAGCTGTTGGCGGTATGCCTACAACAAATCCCGGAAACCAAGGAACGCAAGACGGTGCTGCCGGTGTCGGTGGTGCTGGTGGCGGCGGTGCTGGTGGCGGAACACCTGCAACAGATCCTAAGGATGAGACAAAGCCTTCTAAGGACGTAGTGTACAAGGACGTTAAGACGTCCGACTGGTACTACAACGACGTAAAAGAGCTTAGCGCGAACGGAATCGTTTCCGGTAACGGCGACGGCAAGTTTATGCCTGCTGACAAGGTTACAAGAGAGCAGTTCTTAAAGATGATAATCGAAGCTTCCGGCATCAAGGCAGAAGCAGGAATCAACACGTTTGAGGACGTTCCGCCGGATGCGTGGTATGCGTCATACGTCAAGATGGGACAAAAGACAGGTATCATAACAGGTATCACTGACACCCTCTTTGGCATAGGCAACGGAATTACAAGACAGGATATGGCGGTTATGCTTGACAGAACCCTTACTGTTCTTGACCCCGAAATTGACATCGCTGCAGATGTTGAAAAGTTTGCTGATACAGATGACGTTTCGGCGTATGCAAGCGACGCAGTTCACGCTATGAAGTCAATAGGTTTGATTAACGGTTATGAAAACATGTTCAGACCTAAGGACACCTTAACTCGTGCAGAGGCTGCGACTGTAATTAACAACTTCTTTAAGATGCTTGCAAAAGCAGCACAGAAAAAATAACCAATATAATACAAAAAGGGCAGAGCGTATATACGCTCTGCCCTTTAATTGTTATTGTTATATAAAGTCTGCTGTTTTAGAAACAAAGGTCTTTCCTGCCAGGTAGCCAAGCCCTTGTGCACCAAGCTCGTTTTCAAAAACCAGCTTGTACGCGTGGAGTGCCTGGTGTCGCCTGCCTTCCTTTTGTAACTTGCTGTACTTGCCGTCCCCCACAAGCGGATGGCCTATGTGCGCAAGATGCGCTCTGATTTGGTGAGTCTTGCCTGTAATAAGGTTTACCTCTAAAAGCGTGGAGTCTGCTTTTCTTTCCAACACCTTGTATTCTGTAATTATTTTTACAGCCCCGGTTTTTTGTAAGTCTGTTACGTATACCTTGTTTTTAACCTTGTCTTTAAAAAGATAGGCCGAAAGAGTGTCTTTGTCTTTCGCCACACGCCCCTGTGCGAGGGCAAGGTAATATTTATGTACCTTCCTTTGCTTTATTATCTCGTTCATTTCCCTTAAAGACTGTGCGTTTTTAGCGGCGATTACAATCCCGCTTGTGTTTCTGTCGATGCGGTTGCAAAGCGCGGGCGCAAAACTGTTTTCGGCAGACGGGTCGTACTCGCCCTTGCCAAAGAGGTAGGAGTAAAGCTGGTTTACCAGTGTGTTAACCGTGCCGTCGTCGTCCGAGTGGACCACAACCCCTGCGCGCTTGTCTATAAGGATAATGTTTTCGTCCTCGTAGACTATGTCAAAGTCTGCCTTAACGTGCGAAAACTCGGGAGCGGTTTTGTCAAAAAACTCGTCGTTAATATACATATCCAGAACATCGCCCTCGTTTAACATATACGATTCGGTGGCGCGCTTACCATTAACCTTTATTCTTTTTTTTCTGATGCTTTTGTAAACCATGGACGACGGCATAGACGACTTAAAAAACTTGTGCATAAATTTATCAAGACGTTGACCCGAGTCGTTCTTTTTAATAGTGATTGTCCGCATACAAACATCCTCCTTTTATTATTTTAACATAATACCACGGGTTTTGACAATACTAAAAGCGGAGGCGGTTGTTTTGAAGAGATTAAAAGCTTTGGGAGTAGTCACAATCTGTATAATTTCGTGCCTTGTTGCAAGGCTTTTTTATGTGAGCGTAATAGACGGCAAAAGCCTGGCAAAACAGGCGGTGTCCCAGCGCACCCAAAAGGTCAGCTTCGACAGCCCTCGCGGAATCATATACGACAGAAATATGATTAAAATAACCAACGCAAAAATGGAACTTATATACGACGGCGAGACACCGTATTACGTAGATAAAAGAAACGATGGCCTTTTAAGCCACGTGATTGGCTATATTTCGCCCGACGGCAACGGGTGCGGAATCGAAGGGGCGTTCGACTATGCGCTCTCTTCGGATGGGAAAGATTCTTTTTCGTATTTAAAGGATATCAACAACAATAAGGTTTCCTCCGGGTATGCTGTGGACTCTGACAAGTCGTACAAGGGGATATCTCTTACCATAGACTACCATATTCAAAAGATAACAGAAGAAGCCATGGATAAGTACAATGTAAGCGGGGCGGCGGTCATGGTAGAATGCGAAAGCGGGGAGATTGTGGCTATGGCAAGCCGACCCAACTTTGACCGCAAAAACCTGTCGGCATACCTCGGCGGAACACAAGGGGAGCTTGTCAACAAGGCGATATGTGCGTACAACCCGGGCTCTGTTTTTAAAACGGTGGTTGCCGCCGCATACCTTGAAGAGGTGGCGGACGAAGCACGCCGCTTTTCGTGCGGAGGGAAGACAACTGTTGACGGAGTCGAATTTGTCTGCCACAAACAGGACGGACATGGGGAGCAGGACTTTGTTTTGGCCTTTGCGAACTCCTGCAACTGCGCCTTTTACGAAACAGGGACACAGCTGGGGGCAGAAACGATATATAAATATTCCTCTGCCTTTGGTATCGGCGACGAGGTTATGAAGATAAACAAGATTGTAGAAAGCAAGGGATATGTGCCGAAAAAAACAGCATCCAAAGCCGAGATTGCAAACGTGTCTATCGGCCAGGGAGATGTTATGGTAACACCGCTTCAGGTGGCGGATATCTTTTGCACAATTTGTAACGGAGGGGTAAGAAAGCAGATAAGCCTGATAAAGGGGATTGTTGACGAAACCGGTGCCAGACAAAGCGTTGCGCCCTCGGATATGGGCAGGGTTATAAGCGAAACAACCGCAAGGCGTATGCAGGATGCCATGAGAGCTGTTGTGGAGTACGGCACGGGACAGGCCGCACAGATAGAGGGTTATGGCGCAGGAGGAAAGACCGGCAGCGCGGAAACCGGCTGGGAAAAGGACGGCGAAATCATGCAGCAGGGCTGGTTTGCGGGTTTCTTCCCCGCAGATTCGCCAAAATACGTTTTGGTAGTGTTGGCGGAAAACGGAAAAAGCGGCAGCGAGTCTGCGTGCCCGGTCTTTAAGGAGATAGGAGAAAATGTGTGTAAAATTAGGTAAAATATAACAAAAATGCTACTAAATGTAATGATATTGTTAAACAAAAATGCTTGATTTTTAAATAGGCGTATGATAAAATGTATTTACTATATGATAAAGATACTTGGAGGAGGGAAAAGACGTGAAAAAAATTGCACAAGTGTTATCTATAATTATTGTAATAACAATGCTTCTTGGGACGCTTCCCGTTTCGGCGGATTTTGCTGACGTTTCAATGAGCAGCCCGTATTATCTGCCGGTAAATGTGCTAAACGCATTTGGTATAATTAACGGTTATGATGACGGTATTAATTTCGGACCCGAAAACGACGTTACCAGAGCGGAGTTCTCCGCTATGCTGATGCGTGCGCTCGCTTCGGGCGGAATAGGAAGTCCTGACCCTGCGGGCACGCCGTTTACTGACCTTGGCGGTGCTACATGGGCAATCAGCGACATCAGAACAGCATACGACCTTAAAATCGTAAACGGTACAAGCGAGACTACTTTCTCGCCGCTTGATAACGTTACATACGAGCAGGCGCTTAAAATGATAGTTTGCGCACTAAACTACGGTGCTCAGGCTGACGACGCCAAGGCTTCGGCGGAAACAATTCAGGGAATTGCTTTGCCGTGGTACTACGGCTATATGCAGGTTGCTAACAGCCTTAAGCTTACTGACGGTATCTCCGTTGTTTTGGGCGTTGGCGCAAAGAGATGGGAAATCGCACAGATGATTTACAACGCTCTTGAAGTAGAAATGCTCGACAAGGTTACTATGGCTGACGGTTCAGTTATGTACACCAAGTCCGAGAAAACACTCTTGGAATCCAAGCTTGGTTACATTAAGTCACGCGGTGAAATTTATGCTGACGGAACAAACACAATCGCTCCTGACGGCAAGACTGCCCGCGACGGCTACGCGTTGATTCGCGACGTTGTTGACAACACTGTTTATACCTTTGCAAAGGGCAAGGTTTCCCTAAGCGGACTTCTCGGTAAGAGCGCAGACTATTACTACAAGAAGGACAACCTTGGCAACAAGACTTTGGTTGCTGTTCTTTCCACTTCCGAAGGAACAGACTCGATTGTTATAAGTGCAGACAACATTGTTAACGTAACAGGCTCAAAGGCGTCAGGATTTACTGTTAAATATTACGAGACTGCTACCTCATTAAGACCTAAAACCGCAACGATAGAACCTAATGCCACATTCTCTTTCAACGGCAAAGTTGAGCAAGATCCGGCGTTGCCAAGTGCAACAGACTTACAGATTGAAAACGGCACTATAGAGCTTATTCAGGCAGGAAGCGGAATTACAAAAGTTAACGTAGAAATGTATGAAACATACGTTGTAAGGTCTGTTAACACAAACAGCAAATCCATTATTGACGTTAACAGAACTTCTGCAGATGACAACGTGCTTACAATCGACGACACAGATTCGACAAAGAGCATTACTATTAAAAACCTTTCCGGTTCTGCAATGACACTTTCAAACATTATGCCCAACCACGTTCTTAGCGTAAGAAGAGGATCCGGAAACGCAGGAAGAGAAACTATCGACATCACCGTTTCCAACAAAAACGCAAGCGGCACTTTAAAAGAGCTTGACATTTCGGGCAGAAGGATGAATATCGGCGGAACAGACTATAAGATTTCAACCTATCTTGTTAAATACGGAAGATCTGTACTTAACGCACTTACAATAGGCGACAACTACAAGTGCTACCTCGACAAGGACGGAAGCGTTGCATATCTTACAAAGACCGAAAGCACATCAATGTACTACGGATACCTTGCAGATGCAATACCGGAAGCGACTAACTCGGTAGGCTTTGAGCTTATTTCTTCCAAGTCTTCAACCGTTGGCTCGGTTTACTACCTGTCAGCATCAAAGGTTAAGATAGACGGAACAGTGTATTCTTCAAAGGACGACATTTTAGAAGCTCTTGAAAGAGGCGTAAACGTATACGACGAAGGCGGAAACAAGGTGACAAACCTTGACGGCCACGCAAGCTTATATTCTCAGTTTATAAGATACACTGTTAACTCGGCGGGCGAAATCAGCGCTATCGAAACTGCATATGTAGGCGAAAACGAAGACCCGACCGACGAAACTTTGATGCAGTCTTACTCGGTTACAAGAAAGACCGGAAACATAATGACATATAAGTCATCCAACTACGACTTTATCGGCAACCCAAGCACAGAAAAGTTCAGGGTATCATCTACTACACAGGTGTTTGTTATACCGGAGGATCGTTCGGACTATGACTTGTACGGAAGAAAGAACATCAGTTACTTTAAAGACGGAAGAAACTATGTAATAGAGGCGTACGGCGTAACGGGTACACTTCACGTTGCGTCCGCAGTTGTTGTGTATGAAGAGCAGGGCGCTATGGAAGAAATAGACAGCACAACACCGCTCTTTATTATCAAGTCGGTAAGACAGGGACTTAATCCGGATGACGATGAGGAAGAATGCGATATAGTTACAGGCTATCAGATTTCTACTTCCGGTACGGTTACAGAGAAGACATATTATACAGACGAGCTCGGTTTGATTTACGACAACTACCGTTCGGGTGATGTAATAGTATTTACAACCAACAGCAAGGGACAAATCTCACGCGGAGCCGGCGGACTCAGAACTTTGGACATTAAGTTCTCGCCAAGAGACTTTGAAGGCGGAGACTGGGGAGAAGGCGCGACTTATGTAGATAATGTAAAATACTCTCACGTATACGCAGGCTTGATGCTTGGCTCGGCTATAGACTCTACCACACAGATGTTTGACTTGGCGTTGGTAGACGATGCGTTAGACTGTTTAACAGCAGAAGCTAAGTCGTTTACAACTACCGCCAACACAACGTTCTTTACTTACGATGATGGTGAAGA
Organism: Clostridia bacterium; assembly: GCA_045660545.1. Taxonomy (GTDB): domain Bacteria; phylum Bacillota; class Clostridia; order Monoglobales; family Firm-18; genus JAZREA01. The sequence goes on from JAZREA010000007.1 coordinate 11,062, forward strand.
TGTAAAAGATGCAGACAGAGTTGTAAATCAGGGAACAAACTTTGATTTGGCTTACGCTAATGCGTTTGACCCTGAAAATCCGGAATTGTCTGCTCCTTCCAAGGTATTTGTATATAAGTACGCAGACAGAGTAAGAATGGTATATGTAATAAAATAAGTTAGTTCTTTAAGGTGCGGAGGAGAAATCCTCCGCACTTTGTTTTTCATAAAACGGCAAAACTTTGTGGATTTTTGCCGAAAAATGAAAAAATCAAAAAACATATTGCAACTTTTCGGTTAATATGGTAAAATAGGGATATATTATTTTGATGAGGAGAGATTATTAATGAAAAAGTTTTTATGTTTGGCACTTGCTTTGGTTATGTGCCTTGGCTTTGCAGCTTGCGGTAATGGAGAAAAGGCTGTTTCTCTCGCTGCTAAAACAAGCACAATGAGCGCAGAGCTTACAGAAGCATATGCAAAGGAATTTGGCTTTGACGTTGTTTACTACGAGGATTCCCCAACAATGTATCAGGCAGTTATCAACGAGACAAACGCAGCTTGCTTTGAAGACCGTTCAGTTATCGGTTGGGCTATAAAGGAAGAGGGCCTTGCTCTTAAAACAGTTGGCGAAATCGAAAACCCTGCCCAGTACGGCTTTGCTGTTAAAAAGGGCGAAAACGCTGACTTGATTAAGATGTTCAACGCAGGTCTTGCTAATATTAAGGCAAGCGGCGAATACGACGAAATTCTTAAAAAGTACGGTTACGGCGAAGTTACATACAAAGACGAAGCAGCTACAAGAGTTGAAAGTGGCGTAACACCTTCTAAGACTTACATTATCTATTCTGACAACGCTTTTGCTCCGTTTGAGTTTTTGGACACAGCTACAAACCAGTACACAGGCGTAGACATGGACATCTTGGCTGCTGTTGCTAAGGACCAGGGCTTTGCTTATGAGCTTAAGAACGAAGGCTTTGACGCATCTATGGGCGCTGTACAGTCTGGTCAGGCTGACGGTATGATTGCAGGTATGACAATCACAGATGCAAGAAAAGAAACTTTCGACTTCTCTGACGGTTACTTTGAAGACGGCCAGATTATGGTAGTTGGTGCTAACAGCAACATTACTTCAATTAAAGATTTGGCAAAATAATATCAGCAAAAATTAATTATCTTTATTCAGTATGGCGGGGAGAAACGCCCTGCCATACTGAAAATATTTTTATGTTAGAGTGAAGTATATGGATTTTATCAGGACTATAACCGAATCAACACCGCTTCTTTTAGAGGGAATTAAGCTTACGGTGTTAATATCGATTCTTTCTTTGGCAATAGGTATGCTAATAGGCTTTTTGGCCTGTATTATGGGCATGGCGAAAAACCCTGTCCCAAGAGCCATTTCCGCAGTTTATGTGTGGATAATCAGAGGAACACCGATGATTGTTCAGGCCTTTATTGTGTACTTTGGAATGCCGCAGCTTATACAGATTTTCAAGCCGGATTTCAGGATAGACGCGTTTGCTGCCGGGCTTATTACCCTTAGCCTTAATGCCGGTGCTTATCTTTCGGAGATTTTCCGCGGAGGCATCTCGGCTGTTAACAAGGGCCAGACGGAAGCCGCACGAAGCCTTGGCCTTAGCAAGACCAGAACCATGATAAAGGTTGTTCTGCCGCAGGCTATTAAGGTCGCTATCCCTTCGATGGTAAACCAGTTTATAATTACTGTTAAGGACACATCTATCCTTTCGGTAATCGGCCTTGCGGATATCGTTAACAAGGCAAAGGTCTATGTCGGAAAGTCGTATCAGTTTTTTGCCACATATATTCTTGTGGCAGCCTACTATTTAATTGTCATATCTATCCTTATGATAGTATCAAAATATTTGGAGAAGAAGATTAATTATGAAAGAAAAGGTAATAGTAAAGAACTTGCATAAGCACTTTCATAAATTGGAGGTTTTAAACGGAATTGACCTCGAAATTTATGAAGGAGAGGTTGTGTGCATAATCGGCCCGTCCGGTTCCGGTAAGTCTACTTTGCTTCGTTGTATAAACAGGCTTGAAGAGCCTACGGACGGAACTGTTATAGTAGATGGTTGGGATATAACTAACAAAAAGACCGATATTAATAAGGTAAGAGAAAATATCGGCATGGTTTTCCAGAACTTTAATTTGTTTTCGCACCTTACTATCGAAAAGAACATTATGCTCGCACCTGTTGATTTAAAGAAGATGACCAAGGAAGAGGCGTCCCAAAAGGCCAAGGACCTTTTAAAAAGGGTTGGTCTGGAAGACAAGCTGCACAGCTATCCGCATCAGCTATCAGGCGGACAGCAACAGAGAGTAGCTATTGCCAGAGCCCTGGCTATGAACCCGGACATTATGCTTTTCGACGAGCCTACTTCTGCGCTTGACCCGGAGATGGTCGGAGAGGTTCTGACCGTTATGCGCGAGCTTGCAGACCAGGGAATGACTATGGTGTGCGTTACTCACGAAATGGGCTTTGCAAAAGAGGTTGCTGACAGAGTTATATTCATAGATGACGGCGTTATTTTGGAACAGGGAACGCCCGAGGAAGTGTTTGGCAGCCCCAAACATCCTCGAACAATAGATTTTTTAAACAAGGTTTTGTAATATAAAGCGTATCATTTTTATGATGCGCTTTATTTTTTATAAAAAATAGTGCTTTAAGGGAATAAAAACCACAATATATAGGCCATAAATTACCATATTTTGGATGAAATATTACAATTTTGTTACAAATGAAAAAAACGCGAAAAACCCTTGATTTTATTGAATTTGTGTAGTATAATGAGTCAGTGTGATATGACAAAACGATGATGCGGGAGGTTGCCGATTTTTAGAAAAAGTCGGGTTTTTTCGCGGAGATTGTCCAGTTTTTAAAGCCGGGCGCCAATCACAACTACGTTTAAAATGTCTTGCCCCAAACGCCATTTTTGGGCGGGATTATGCTGAATTTTAAGTAGTTTTATGCCCAGTTTTCTACCACAGGCGGAATCTGGGTTTTTAAAATGGCCCACTCGATACGCCCGGGTGAGTGTTAGAATTAAGGAGGAAAAAACAATGGCAGCAGTAAAAGAAAAAATCAGAATTATCTTAAAGGCGTATGACCACGTTTTAATCGACCAGTCGGCTGAAAAGATCGTGGAAGCGGCAAAGAGAACGGGTGCAACCGTTTCAGGCCCTATTCCATTGCCTACAAAGAAGGAAATCATTACAATTCTTCGTGCGGTACACAAGTACAAAGATTCTCGTGAACAGTTCGAAGTAAGAACTCATAAAAGAGTTATCGATATCCTTACACCGTCTCAGAAAACAGTTGAGACATTAATGAGATTGGACTTGCCTGCAGGCGTTGATATAGATATTAAGCTTTAATATCTCAGACGCTGGCGGGACTTAGGTCATGTTTGCGGCAATAGCCGTAAACCAATAACCATATAGAAAGGAAGAGTAGTATGCAAAAAGCAATCTTGGCTAAGAAACTGGGAATGACTCAGATTTTCGACGAGTCCGGTAAAGTAATACCGGTTACAGTTATCGAAGCCGGACCAAACGCTGTTGTTCAGAAGAAAACAGTGGAAAACGACGGTTATGATGCCGTACAGGTTGGGTTTGTTGACTTAAAGGAAAAGAAGACAAACAAGCCAACAAAAGGACACTTTGCAAAAGCAGGTGTTACACCTAAGAAATTTGTCAGAGAGTTCAGACTTGACGATGTTTCTGCGTTTAACGTAGGTGACGAAATTAAGGCTGACATCTTTGCTGCCGGAGACAAGGTAGACGTTGCCGGTATTTCAAAGGGTAAAGGTTACGCAGGTACAATTAAAAGATGGGGACAGCACAGAGGACCTATGACTCACGGTTCAGGTTATCACAGAGGACCTGGTTCAATGGGTATGTGTTCAGACCCGGGTCGTGTGTTCAAGGGTAAGAGATTGCCGGGACACATGGGTGTAGACAAAGTTACAATACAGAACCTTGCAGTGGTTAGAGTAGACGCTGATAAGAACATCATTCTTATCAAAGGCGGCTTGCCCGGACCAAAAGGCGGTCTTTTAATGGTTAAAAATACGGTTAAAGGCCGTAAGTAGTCGGGAAGGAGGAAAATAAAGTGCCAAAAACAGCAGTATATAACATAAAAGCTGAAAAGGTTGGCGATATCAAACTTAGCGACGCTATATTTGGTATAGAAGCTAACAAAGAAGCTATGCACACAATGGTTGTTAATTATCTTGCAAACCAAAGACAAGGAACTCAGAGCACAAAGACACGTACAGAAGTACGCGGCGGCGGCAGAAAGCCTTGGAGACAAAAGGGTACAGGTCGTGCAAGACAGGGCAGCATCCGTGCTCCACAGTGGACCGGCGGTGGTGTTGCTTTGGGACCGAAGCCAAGAAGCTATCGCTTTACAGTAAACAAGAAGCTTCGTAGATTGGCGTTTAAATCCGCTCTTTCTACAAAGGTGGCTGAAAAGTCAATAATCGTTTTAGACGAATTGAAGCTCGATTCGTTCAAGACTAAGGAAATGGCAGCAATTCTTAAGGCGTTCAACGTTGAAAGCGCATTGCTCGTTACAGCAGGCAAGGACGAAAACGTAGTAAGAAGCGCAGCTAACATTCCCGGAATTAAGACATCAATGGCAACAAACCTTAACGTATACGATGTATTAAAGCATGAAAAGTTCATCGTTACTAAGGAAGCCGTTTCTAAAATTGAGGAGGTGTATGCATAATGGCTAAGACAGCTTATGATATCATTCGCAAGCCAATCATTACTGAAAAGTCAATGAATGCAACAGCTGAAAAGAAGTACACCTTTAAAGTAGACGTAGACGCTAACAAAATCGAAATCAAAAAAGCAGTAGAAGAGATTTTCGGCGTAAAGGTTGAGAAGGTTAACACAATTAACGTTCTTGGCAAGTTTAAGAGAATGGGTGTACACGTTGGAAAACGTGCTGACTGGAAAAAGGCGATTGTTAAGCTTACAGAAGACAGTAAGACAATCGAATTCTTTGATGGAATGAACTAATCCGGTCGTTACTCAAAAACTTAAAAAGGAGTGAAAACAGTGGCAATTAAAAAATTCAAACCAACGACGCCGTCAAGAAGATTTATGACAGTGTCATCATTTGAAGAATTAGATAAGGTTGCTCCGGAGAAATCTCTGTTAGCGCCTATTAAAAAGACTGCCGGCAGAAACAGCTATGGTAGAATCACTGTTCGTCATCGTGGCGGCGGTGTTAAGAGAAAATACAGAATCATCGACTTTAAGAGAGACAAGGACGGAATCAATGCACAGGTTCTTTCAATAGAATACGATCCTAACCGTTCTGCAAACATCGCGCTTTTACAGTACGAAGACGGCGAGAAGAGATACATCATCGCACCTTTGGGACTTAAAAAGGGCGACAAGGTTCTCTCCGGTGAAAACGCAGATATCATCCCAGGTAATGCAATGAAGATTGAAAGCATTCCGGTTGGTACATTGATTCACAACATTGAGCTTTATCCTGGCAAGGGTGCTCAGCTCGTTAGAAGTGCTGGTAACTCTGCACAGCTTATGGCTAAGGAAAACGGTTATGCTCAGGTAAGACTTCCATCTGGCGAAGTTAGACTGATAAGACTTGACTGTAAAGCTACAATAGGTGAAGTAGGAAACAACGACCACGAAAACATTTCTATCGGTAAAGCCGGAAGAAAGCGTCACATGGGTTGGAGACCTACAGTACGTGGTAGCGTAATGAACCCTTGCGACCATCCTCACGGTGGTGGTGAAGGTAAGTCACCTATCGGACGTCCGTCTCCGGTTACTCCATGGGGTAAGCCTGCTTTGGGTCTTAAAACAAGATCTGCAAAGAAGGCATCAAATAAGTTTATTGTTAAACGTCGTAACAGTAAATAATGCGTGTTGATTATTTACCGAAAGGAGGAAACATTAAATGAGTCGTTCATTAAAGAAAGCACCTTACGTATGCGAAAAGTTGCTTAAAAGAATAAATGAGTTAAACGCATCGGGCGAAAAGAAAGTTCTTCAGACTTGGTCTCGTCCATCTACAATATATCCTGAAATGGTAGGACATACAATCGCAGTTCATGACGGCAGAAAGCATGTTCCTGTATATGTAACAGAGGATATGGTAGGTCACAAACTTGGAGAGTTTGTACCAACAAGAACCTTCAAAGGTCACGCAGGTGCAAAAACATCTAAATAATCCAGGTTAAATCAATTTAAAAGTTGAGTCTTTTGAAAGGAGGCAATATTATGCAGAACTACGCAAAAGCGGAAGTTAAATATGTCAGAATTTCACCGCGTAAAGTGAAAATCGTTATAGATTTAATTCGTAACAAGCCGGTAGGTGAAGCTCTTGCAATATTAAAGCACACACCAAAGGCTGCAAGCGAAATCGTTGAAAAGCTCTTGCTTTCAGCAATCGCTAATGCAGAGAACAATCACGGTATGGATGTTGAAAAATTGTATGTAGCTGAGATTTATTCCAACGCTGGCCCAATGCTTAAGAGAATCAGAGCAAGAGCACAGGGAAGAGCGTTCAGAATCTTGAAGCGTACAAGTCACACAACAATCGTTCTTAAAGAACTCGGAGCTAAGGAGGATGTTGTAGAAAAGGTTGAAACAAAGAAAGAGGTTAAAAAGGAAGCTCCAAAGGCAGAGGTAGAAACTGCTGAGGCTCCAAAGGCTAAGGCTGCTACAACAGCTAAGAAGACAACCTCAACTGCTAAGAAGACAACTTCTACAACAGCTAAGAAGGCTGATTCCGAAGCACCAAAAGAGGGAGCAAAGAAGACAACCTCGACAGCTAAGAAGACAGCTACAACAAAAGCTGCTTCAACAGCTAAAAAGACAACCTCAACAGCAAAAAAGACAACTTCTACAGCAACAAAGGCTACTTCAACAGCTAAGAAGACAACAGCAAAGAAAGCTGAAGCAGCTAAGACTGAAGAAGCATAAGGTAAAGGAGGTAGAATATGGGACAGAAAGTACATCCACACGGGCTTAGAGTTGGTATTATTAAGGACTGGGATTCTCGTTGGTTCATTAATAACAGCAACTTCGGCGACAGCATCGTGGAAGATGATAAGATTAGAAAATTTGTTAAAAAAGCTCTATATCAGGCTGGCGTAGCTAAGATTGAGATAGAGAAAAAGGCTAATAAGGTTACAGTATTTGTCCACACAGCAAAGCCTGGTATCGTTATCGGCAAGGGTGGCGCAGGTACAGAAAAGTTAAAGGCTGACCTTACAAAGCTATTGAACAAAGAAGTGTTCGTTAACATTGTTGAAGTTAAGCAACCGGATACAAACGCTCAGCTCGTTGCTGAAAACATTGCAGCACAGCTCGAAAGACGTATCCCATACAGAAAGGCTATGAAGGGAGCTATGGGCAGAACAATGAGACTTGGTGCTAAGGGTATCAAGGCTATGTGCTCAGGTCGTCTCGGCGGCGCAGAAATTGCTCGTTCTGAAACTTATCACGAAGGAACAATTCCTCTTCAAACAATCAGAGCTGATATCGATTATGGTTTTGCTGAGGCAGACACAACATACGGTAAGATCGGCGTGAAGGTTTGGATTTACAAGGGTGAAGTTCTTCCTGAAAGCAAGAAAGCTCCAAAGGCGGAAGGAGGCAAAACAAATGCTATCTCCAAAAAGAGTTAAATATCGTAGAGTTATGAGAGGTAGAATGACAGGTAAAGCCCTCCGTGGTAACAAGGTATCATACGGAGATTTTGGCTTGCAGTCATTGGAACCATGCTGGATAACAGCAAACCAGATCGAAGCTGCCCGTATAGCGATGACTCGTTATATCAAAAGAGGCGGTAAAGTTTGGATTAAAATATTCCCGGATAAGCCGGTAACAGAAAAACCAGCTGAAACTCGAATGGGTAGCGGTAAAGGTTCACCGGAATATTGGGTAGCAGTAGTTAAACCTGGCAGAGTAATGTTTGAAATCGGCGGCGTTTCTGAAGAAGTAGCCCGCGAAGCATTGCGTCTTGCTGCAAACAAGCTTCCTGTAAAATGTAAGTTTGTAATCAAGGAAACGGAGGGTGAGAGCAAATGATGAAGATTGGTCAGCTCAGAGATATGTCAACTGACGAACTCACACTAAAGCTTAAAGAACTTAAGAGCGAACTTTTCAACCTTAGATTCCAACAAGCAACAAACCAGCTCGATAACCCAATGCGTATTGTAGAAGTTAAAAAGACAATCGCAAGAGTTAACACTCTTTTGAGAGAAGAAGAGCTAAAAGTTACTAAATAGTCAAAGGAGGTAATGTAGTTGACAGAGCGAAATTACAGAAAAACCAGAATTGGCAAAGTTGTAAGCAATAAAATGGATAAGACTATCGTTGTTGCAATCGAAGACAGCGTTAAGCATGCACTTTACAACAAGGTTATAAAAAGAACATACAAGCTCAAAGCACATGATGAAAGCAACGAATGCAACATCGGTGACAGAGTAAAAGTTATGGAAACAAGACCGTTGTCCAAGGACAAGAGATGGAGACTTGTTGAAATAGTAGAAAAAGCAAAATAATATCAATTCGTATGAAAGGGGGACGTCGTTGTGATACAACAGCAAACTCTTCTGAAAGTTGCAGATAACACTGGCGCAAAGGAAATTATGTGTATCCGTGTTATGGGCGGCTCAGTAAGAAAATTCGGCAACATTGGTGATGTTATAATAGCTTCTGTAAAAAGAGCAACACCCGGTGGAGTTGTAAAAAAAGGTGACGTTGTAAAGGCTGTTATCGTACGTTCAGTTAAGGGCGTAAGAAGACAGGACGGTTCATATATCAAGTTCGATGAGAACGCAGCAGTAATAATCAGGGATGATAAAAACCCAAGAGGTACACGTATATTCGGGCCAGTAGCTAGAGAGCTCAGAGATAAAGAATACATGAAGATTCTTTCTCTTGCACCTGAAGTTTTGTAAGACGTGAATTTATCATCACTTTAAAAGGGAGGTAAGTCGCTTGAATAAGAAGCTACACGTTAAAAAAGGTGATAACGTAATAGTTCTCTCTGGTAAAGATAAGGGCAAAAAGGGCAAGGTTTTGACAGTAATACCAAAGAGCGGAAAGGTTATCGTTGAAGGCGTAGCTATGGCTACAAAACATAAAAAACCAAGAACACAGACAGATATCGGCGGTATCATTCATCAGGAAACACCGATATATGCATGCAAAGTTATGCACATATGCGACAAGTGCGGTCAGCCTACCAGAATCAGCCGTAAGGTTTTAGATGACGGTTCAATCGTACGTGTATGTAAAAAATGTAACGAGATTCTATAATAACAATATTATAGGGAAGGAGGAGACAATATCCTATGACAAGAATGAAAGAGCTATATGAAAAAGAAGTGGCACCTGCATTAATGAAAAAGTTCGAATACAAAAGCCCAATGCAGATTCCAAAGATTGAAAAAATCGTTGTGAACATGGGTGTAGGTGAAGCTAAGGACAATTCAAAGGCTTTAGATTCTGCAGCAAGTGATATGGAGAAGATTGTAGGTCAGAAGCCGGCAATCACTAAGGCTAAAAATTCAGTAGCTGCATATAAAATTCGTGAAGGCATGAGCATCGGATGTAAGGCAACATTAAGAGGCGACAGAATGTACGAGTTTCTTGACAGACTCTTTAACGTTGCATTGCCACGAGTAAGAGACTTCCGCGGTATAAACGCAAATTCGTTTGACGGCAGAGGTAATTATTCTTTCGGTATCAAAGAACAACTGATTTTCCCTGAAATTGACTATGATAAGATTGACAAAATCAGAGGTATGGATATTATATTCGTAACAACAGCAAAGACAGATGAGGAAGCTAAAGAATTACTTACTCTAATGGGTGCACCGTTTGCACGTAGTTAATCAAGGAGGGATTTAAGTGGCTAAAAAAGCAATGATTATAAAGCAACAGGGACCTCAAAAATACAAGGTGCGTGAATACAACCGTTGCAAAATTTGCGGCAGACCACACGCTTATCTTCGTAAATATGGGGTTTGCAGAATTTGCTTTAGAAACCTTGCACATCAGGGCGTAATCCCGGGTGTGAAGAAAGCAAGTTGGTAAGAAACAGATTGTTTAACAACAGTCGGAAGGAGGTTACACAATGCAGATTACAGATCCAATTGCAGATTTGTTGACAAGAATAAGAAATGCAAGTAGTGCTAAGCACGAAACTGTTGAAGTTCCTGCGTCTAAGATGAAAAAAGAAATCGTTAAAATTCTTTTTGAAGAAGGCTATATTAAAAAGTACGATGTAATCGACGACGAAAGACAGGGCGTTATTAAGATTTGGTTAAAGTACGTTGAGGGCAAAAAGCAGGTTATCTCTGGTATTAAGAGAGTATCAAAGCCTGGTCTTCGCGTATATTCAAGCAAGGAAGATATGCCAAGAGTTTTAAAGGGCTTGGGTATCGCCATTGTTTCAACATCAAAGGGTATCATGACTGACAAGCAGGCTCGCCGTGAAAATGTCGGCGGTGAAGTTTTAGCCTTTGTTTGGTAATTAATAGGAGGTATAACAAATGTCCAGAATAGGAAAAATGCCAATTCCTGTACCAAGCGGTGTAGACTTCAAGCTTGAAGGTAACAAAGTTACTGTTAAAGGTCCAAAGGGAACGCTTAGCAGGGAATTGAGCGAAGAAATGATAATCAAGTACGAGAACGGCGAAGTAACAGTTAGCCGTCCATCGGACGTAAAAGAGCACAGATCTTTGCACGGTCTTACAAGAACGTTGATAGCAAACATGGTAGAAGGCGTTACAAACGGCTACACCAAGGAGCTTCAGATCAACGGTGTAGGTTATCGTGCAGCTATGCAGGGTAAAACACTTAGCCTTACACTTGGCTATTCACATCCTGTAGAGATTGAAGCTGTTGACGGAATTACAATCGAAGTACCACAGCCAACACAGATTTTGGTTAAGGGTGCTGACAAGCAGCTTGTAGGACACGTTGCAGCAATAATCCGCGAAAAGAGACCGCCGGAGCCGTATAAGGGCAAGGGTATCAAGTATGCGGATGAAGTTATTCGTAAGAAGGAAGGTAAGGCAGGCGCAAAGAAGAAATAATATATTTTTCTTATGTTGCATTTTGCTTTATGTTCAAATCGAACTTTACGAAAGGAGTAAACTGGTATGATAAAGAAAATTGGTAGCAATGTTGCCAGAGTTAGACGTCACGTACGCGTACGTAAGAAAATTTCCGGCACAACAGAATGCCCAAGACTTAATGTATTTAGAAGTCTCAAACATATTTATGTTCAGATTATAGACGATACAAAAGGCGCTACATTAGTTGCTGCTTCATCTCTTGACGAAAGCTTAAAAGGCAAAAACGGCGGAAACAAAGAAACAGCCCGCGAAGTTGGAAAGCTTATCGCTAAGAAGGCTTTGGAAGCTGGAATTAAGGACGTAGTTTTTGATCGTGGCGGCTATGTATATCACGGCCGAGTAATGGAATTGGCAGAAGGAGCTCGAGAGGGCGGACTTAACTTCTAATTAAACTTTTAAAAATCGGAAAAGAAGGTGAGATAATGGCTAGTAAAATCGATGCAGGAGCATTGGATATAAAGGAAAAGGTTGTTTCTCTTAACCGTGTTGCGAAGGTTGTAAAGGGTGGTAGAACATTCCGCTTCAGCGCGCTCGTTGTAGTAGGTGACGAAAACGGACACGTAGGTTGTGGTATGGGTAAGGCTGCCGAAATTCCGGACGCAATCCGTAAGGGTATCGAAGATGCTAAGAAGAATATGGTTGAAGTAGCTTTGGTAGGAACAACAATTCCTCACGAAATCATAGGTAAGCATTGCGCAGGTGAAGTTTTGCTTAAACCGGCTACAGAAGGTACCGGCGTTATCGCAGGCGGAGCAGCACGTGCAGTAATCGAGCTTGCCGGCATAAGAGATATCAGAACGAAGTCACTTCGTTCCAACAATCCGAAGAACGTTGTATGTGCAACAATCAACGGCTTGGCAGCTTTGCGTGATGCAGCAGCCGTAGCAAAGGTAAGAGGCATTTCGGAGAAGCAAGTATTTAACGGCAAAACAAACGAAGTTGCCGAAGCATAAGGAGGGGTAGACGTGGCTAAGACATTAAAAGTAACACTTGTTAAAAGCACAATCGGTCGTAAAGATGACCAGATAGCTACCGTTGCAGCTTTGGGCTTGCATAAAATCCGTAGCACAGTGGAACATCCTGACAATCCACAGATCAGAGGGATGATCAACAAAGTAAAACACTTGGTAAGTGTTGAAGAAAACTAATTCTACATTCTATATAAGGAGGTGTGACAAATGAAACTAAGCGAATTGTCACCAGCTGTTGGCTCAAAGAAGGCTCCTAAACGTGTCGGTAGAGGACACGCATCAGGTAACGGTACCCAGGCCGGCAAAGGACACAAAGGTCAAAAAGCCAGAAGCGGCGGCGGAGTACGTCCTGGTTTTGAAGGCGGACAGATGCCGTTGTACAGACGTTTGCCAAAACGTGGTTTTTACAACAAGTTTGCTAACAAATACGTTGAAATCAGCGTAAAAGATTTAGAAAGATTTGACGCAAACACAGAAGTAACAGCAGAATTATTAAAGGAAGTTGGCGTTATTTCCAAGGTTTGTGATGGTATAGTAGTACTCGGCAACGGAGAAATCACAAAGCCTTTAACAATAAAGGCTAAAAAGTTTACAAAGTCAGCAGAGGAAAAGATTATTGCTGCCGGAGGAAAGGCGCAGGTGATATAATTGTTTCAGACAATTAAGAATGCATGGAAAATTCCGGATTTAAGAAAAAAGCTTATTTTTACTTTGTTAATGATAGTGGTTTTTAGATTCGGTTCTATTGTTCCTATTCCGTTTTTAAGCGCAGATGTTATTTCTCAGTTGATTTCTGCGGGCGGAGAGGATTCACTGCTTAATCTTCTTAACACATTCTCCGGCGGTGCTTTCAGCAACGCAACAATCTTTGCGATGAGCATTACACCGTACATCAATGCATCAATCATCATGCAGCTTTTGGCGGTTGCAATTCCTGCTCTTGAAAGATTGTCAAAAGAGGGAATGGAAGGCAAGAAAAAGATGGCACAGTGGTCGCGTTATCTTACAGTAGCGCTTGGCTTGATTCAGGCTTGGGGCTTGTATATGGCGCTTCGAGGTTCAATCACTGTTCCCGGTGGCGTGCCAAAGTGGCTCGCAGGACTCACAATCATCATTACATTTACTGCCGGAACCGCATTTTTGATGTGGCTCGGCGAGCAGATCAACGAAAAGGGAATAGGTAACGGTATTTCGATAATCATCTTTGCCGGTATCGTTTCCAGAGCACCACAGCTCGTTCTTACAGTTAAGAACTATATCGAAATGGGTAAGCTTAACTGGTTGGGAACAATCGTGTTGTTTGTGGTTGCGATCGTTGTAATCGGCCTTGTTGTTATGATGAACGACGCGGAAAGAAGAATTCCGGTTCAGTATTCTAAGCGAGTTGTAGGCAGAAAAGTCTATGGCGGACAGAGCACACATATTCCGATTAAGGTTTCGGGCGCAGGCGTTATGCCAATCATCTTTGCGATGAGCATAATGGCGTTCCCGTCGACAATAGCAGGTTTCTTTGGAAAGACTGCTGCTAACACAACAGGATTTTGGAAATTTATCCTAACAGTGTTGTCTTCGACTCATTGGTTTTATGGTGTGTTGTACTTCTTGTTAATTCTTTTCTTCACATATTTCTATACAGCTATTCAGTACAACCCAATTGAAATGGCTAACAATATGAAGAAAAACGGCGGATTCATTCCAGGTATTCGTCCAGGAAAGACAACCGCAGACTTTATTAACAAGAGCTTGTCAAAGATTACTTTGGCAGGTGCAGTGTTCCTCGGACTTATCGCGGTGTTCCCGATTTTCCTTTCACAGGCAGCGGGCATCAGCATAAGCATCGGTGGTACATCATTGCTTATCTTAGTAGGTGTTGCACTCGAAACAGTTAAGCAGATGGAATCACAGATGGTAATGAGACACTATAAAGGATTTTTAGAGTAAGATATTGACGCGATTGTGGGAACCTATGGTTCCCCCGAAAGCGACATAGGAGGGACCCGAATGAGGATGTTAATTATGGGCGCACCCGGAAGCGGGAAGGGTACCCAGTCCGATATTCTTATTAAAAAATTAGGTATACCTACAATATCAACAGGTGCAATGCTCAGAGCGGCGATTGCTGACGGCACAAGCGTCGGCAAGGTTGCAGAGCAATATATCAATGACGGAAAGCTTGTTCCAGACTCGGTTATGATAGACCTTGTTTTAGACAGGGTTTCAAAGGATGACTGCAAAGACGGATATATGCTTGATGGCTTCCCGAGAACTATTGCTCAGGCCGAAGCTATGGAAAAGGCCGGAATTGATATCGACTGTGTTTTGCTCATAGACGTTGCGGACGAGGATATAATCTCTCGAATCAGTGGCAGAAGAGTCTGCGCAAAGTGCGGAGCAACATACCACGTAGAGTTTAACCCGTCTTCAAAGGGCGACAAGTGCGAGCAGTGCGACGGTGAACTTACAGTCAGACCGGACGACGCTCCCGAGACAGTAGTCAGTCGCTTAAAGACGTATCACGAAGTAACAGCGCCGGTAATTGATTACTATGAAAAAATGGGCAAGCTTGTTACGGTCAAGGCCGTGCAGGGTGTTTCGGAAACAACCGAGTTGGTATTAAGGGCATTGGGTAAATAATTATGATTAGCATAAAATCGATTGCGCAGATAGATAAGATGAAGCGCGCGGGAGAGGTCGTTGCACTTACACACGAGCTGATGAAGAAAAACATCAGCGACGGAGTAACAACAGGCGAGCTTGACCGCATAGCTGAAGAGTTTATTCGTTCTAAGGGCGCAATACCATCGTTTAAAAACTATAACGGATATCCGGCAAGTATATGTGCTTCGGTAAACGACGAGGTTATTCACGGGATTCCCGGAAACCGCGTGTTAAAAAGCGGAGACATAGTCGGAATCGATATAGGTGCTTATCTGGATGGATATCACGGCGACAGCGCCAACACATACGGCGTTGGAGAAATATCAAAGGAAGCAGCCGACTTAATAGCTGCCGCAAAGGGCGGCTTCGAGGCAGGTATCGCAAAGGCTGTTGCGGGTAACCGCGTAGGAGATATTTCGGCCGCGGTTCAAAAGTATGTCGAAGGTTGTGGCTATACAGTAGTTCGTGAGTTTGTCGGACACGGCGTTGGTGCACAGATGCACGAGGAGCCGGAGGTTCCAAACTACGGCAGAGAGGGTCATGGGCCAAGACTTTGCAGCGGTATGACTTTGGCAGTAGAGCCGATGATTAACGCAGGCAAAAGAGATATTCTAATGCTGGATGACGACTGGACAGTCGTAACGGCGGACGGTTCACTTTCTGCACATTATGAACATTCAATCGCAATCACTAAAAATGAACCCGTATTACTTACGGTTTGCCGATAAATATGAGGTGAATTTATGGAGATAAAACCCGGCGACATAGTATATTCCATAGCAGGACGCGATAACGGTAACTACTTCGTAGTTGTCGGCGTTGATGGGTTTTTTGCCTATATATGCGATGGAAGAGGCAGAAAGAGCGATAGACCTAAAAAGAAAAAGATGAAGCATTTAAAAAGCGGATTTGGTCATTCCGAGCATATCGCAAATAAGCTTGCAAACGGTGAAAAGGTTACCAACGCAGAGCTTAGGATAGAGCTAAGACCGTATTTTGAAGCAGATTCTTGCGACTAAATCAGCCTGACGGCGGAATGGAGAAAAATTCATATGGCTAAAGACGACGTATTAGAACTTGAAGGTACAGTTGTAGAAGCATTACCTAATGCGATGTTTAAAGTTGAGCTTGAAAACGGACATCAGATTCTGGCTCATATTTCAGGAAAGTTAAGAATGCACTTTATAAGGATTTTGCCCGGAGACAAGGTAACAGTTGAGATGTCAACCTACGACCTTACAAAGGGAAGAATCACTTGGCGTGCAAAATAAATAGTATTTAGATGGCGTAAAACGCTATGCCGGAGGTGTATTATAATGAAAGTAAGACCATCAGTAAAAAAGATGTGTGAAAAATGCAAAATAATAAAAAGAAAAGGCAAGATTATGGTAATATGCGAAAACCCAAAGCATAAGCAAAGACAAGGCTAATTATACTTTTCGTTTAATTGCGGCTGACAAATGCATAGCCTGGCAGAAACATTTATCCTTGTGCGGGAGTTTGTGCCACGCTGAGCAATTGTAAATTGAATGAGATAATTAACCAAGTTTTAAAAACATAATAGGCATGTTAACCAAATTACGGAGGTGAATATTTCAAATGGCAAGAATAGCAGGCGTAGACTTACCAAGAGAAAAACGAGTTGAAATCGGTTTGACATATGTATATGGTATAGGCAGAAACAGTGCAAACAAGATTTTGGCAAAAGCAGGAATTAATCCTGATACAAGAGTCAAAGATTTAACAGAGGACGAAGTTGCAAAGCTTAGAGATATAATCGATGCAGAGTACACAGTTGAAGGTGATTTGCATAGAGAAGTTGCTCTTAACATTAAGCGTTTGCAGGAAATCGGCTGTTACCGTGGAATTAGACACAGAAAAGGTTTGCCGGTTCGCGGACAGAATACAAAGAACAACGCTAGAACCCGTAAGGGACCAAAGCGTACAATCGCAAACAAGAAGAAATAATAGCGGTTTGTAAGACTAAACAGATTCGGTCCGCGCTTAGCGGATGCATAATCTAAAGAAGGAGGGATTTTGCTATGGCAAAAGTTGCCACAAGAAGAAGAACAGGTAAAAAGCGTGAGCGTAAGAATATCGAAAAAGGCGCAGCGCATATACGTAGTACATTTAACAATACATTAGTAACAATAACAGACCTTGCCGGAAACGCAATTTCATGGGCAAGTGCCGGTGGCCTCGGTTTCAGAGGTTCAAAGAAAAGCACACCTTTTGCAGCACAGATGGCTGCTGAAACAGCAGCAAAGGCAGCAATGGAACACGGTATGAAGACAGTTGAGGTTTATGTAAAGGGTCCTGGTGCAGGTAGAGAAGCTGCTATCAGAGCTTTGCAGGCAACAGGTCTTGATGTAACATTGATTAAGGATGTTACACCGATTCCTCACAACGGCTGCCGTCCGCCAAAGAGACGTCGTGTGTGATTTTTAAATATAGGAGGTGTAATTAAAAATGGCAAGATATACAGGTGCCGTTTGCAGATTGTGCAGACGTGAAGGACAGAAATTATTTCTTAAAGGCGAAAGATGTTATACAGATAAATGCGCTATCCAGCGCCGTGCATATGCTCCGGGCCAGCATGGTCAGGGCAGAAAGAAGCTTTCTGAATATGGTATTCAGCTTAGAGAAAAGCAGAAGGCACGTCGTTATTACGGCGTTTTAGAGGGACAGTTCCACCACTACTTCGAGTTGGCTAACAAAAGAGCCGGCGTAACTGGTGAAAACTTGCTCATCATACTCGAAAGCAGACTTGATAACGTAATCTACCGCTTGGGCTTCGGTACATCCCGTCCGGAAGCAAGACAGTTGGTTAGACACGGACACTTTACCGTTAACGGTAAGAAGGTTAACATTCCTTCATACATGGTAAAGGTTGGAGACGTTATCGCAATCCAGGAAAACAGCAAGAGCTCTGAGAAAATCAAGGCAGTTATTGAAGTTACAGCTTCAAGAGCAGTTCCAAAGTGGCTCGACCTTGATAACAACACTTTAACAGCTAAGGTTATTGCTGCTCCTGCAAGAGAAGACATCGACCTTCCTTTGGAAGAACATCTTATTGTCGAATTGTACTCTAAGTAATAATAACCCTCGCAACGCAAAACAAAGGTTTTGTTTTCGTTGTTGCATTAGACAAATATATTATATTTCGTAAGGAGGGGTTTAAATGATAGAAATAGAAAAGCCAAGAATTGAATGTGTTGAACTCAGTGAACGAGGAGACTATGGCAAGTTTGAAGTAGAGCCGCTTGAACGTGGCTACGGAATGACTTTGGGCAACTCTCTAAGACGCATTTTGCTTTCGTCTTTGCCGGGCGTAGCAGTGTCGTCAATCAAGATAGAGGGCATTTTGCATGAGTTTTCTACAATCCCCGGGGTTAAAGAGGATGTTACTGAGATTGTTCTGAACATTAAGGATTTGTGCGCTAAGCTTTATAGCGACGGCCCAAAGGTTGTATATATCGAGGCAGAGGGCCCGTGCGAAGTGTGTGCAAGACACATCAAGGCAGATGCAGACGTTGAAATTTTAAACGGAGATTTGCACATCGCAACACTTAATAAGGACGCAAAGCTCTATATGGAAATAACTCTTAATAAGGGCAGAGGCTATGTTTCTCAGGATAAGAACAGAGCGTCTAACCAGGGCGTAATCGGAACCATACCGGTAGATTCTATTTTCTCACCGGTGCGCAAGGTGAACTACACTGTTGAAAACACACGTGTAGGTCAGGTTACCGACTACGACAAGCTGACGTTAGAAGTATGGACAGACGGAACAATTACTCCTGACGAGGGTATTTCTCTTGGAGCAAAGATTTTAAGCGAACATCTTAACTTGTTTATCGACCTTACTGACGAAGCAAGAAACACAGAAATAATGGTTGAAAAAGATGATTCCAAAAAGGTAAAAGTACGTGAAATGACAATTGAAGAGCTCGACCTTTCGGTTCGTTCCTACAATTGCTTAAAGCGTGCAGCAATCAACACTGTAGAGGACCTTACCAACAAGACAGAAGAAGATATGATGAAGGTAAGAAACCTTGGAAGAAAGTCTTTGGAAGAAGTAAGAGAAAAGCTTCATGAATTAGAGATGGACTTCAAAACAGAAGAAGATTAATTTTATTAGATAGGAGGCAGCACTACAATGGCAGTTCAGAGAAAATTGGGCAGACCAACTGACCAGCGTATTGCAATGCTTAGAAACCTTACAACATCTTTGCTTGAAAACGGCAAGATCGAAACAACCGTTACAAGAGCAAAGGAAGTAAGAAGCACTGCAGAAAAGATGATTACGCTTGGTAAAACTAATACATTACACACTCGCAGACAGGCTATGAGCTACATCACAAAAGAAGATGTTGTTAAAAAGCTGTTTGACGAAATCGCACCTAAGTATGCTGAAAGAAACGGCGGATACACAAGAATTATTAAAATAGGACCACGTCGTGGCGACGCAGCAGAAATGTGCATTATAGAATTAGTTTAATAAAAAAGCGAAGCTGAGTTTTCAGCTTCGCTTTTGTTTTTTTAAAAGGCTTTTTGCGGCGTCAAAAGTTATATAAAATGTTAAATAAGGTTGACTTTTAATTAAAAATTTGATATTATATTTATGTGTTAAATGTCTGGGTGTAGCTCAGTTTGGTAGAGTGCTTGAATGGGGTTCAAGAGGCCGCTGGTTCAAGTCCAGTCACTCAGACCAAAAATATGACGGGACAAAAGTCCCGTCATATTTTTTGATTCAAGCGATTGGCTCGTCGAAACAGCGCTTCGCCTGAAAGGCGAGAGCTGCGACCGAGCAAGGCGAGGAAGTGCCTTTTACGTAGTTCAAGTCCAGTCACTCAGACCAGGTCGAAGCAAAGGAAAGCTTTGCTTCGGCTTTTTTTGTACCCTTTATTTTTGATTCGGCCTTGAACACTTCTTGTATAGTTGTTGCTTTTTAGCCGAAAATAGTGTATAATACGATTGCCAAATGTAGTATAAGAAAAACTTTTATATAAATTTAGAGGTGAATTTAATGCAAGAGTATGAAAAATTTGACAGAATAGGCACTATGCCGCACAGGAGCTATTATATTCCGTTTGCGCCGGACGACGTTCCCGGAACAAGGCTGGAGATTTTAGACAGAACGACAAGCTCGCGCTTTACCTCGCTCGACGGTGTATGGCAGATTAGGCATCACGACCATATCGAAGATTTTGATGTTAACGAAGAGCTTGAGGATTCTATCCCCGTTCCTGCCTGCGTGCAGATGCACGGGTATGACTATATTCAGTATATCAATACCCGTTATCCGTTCCCTGTTATTTTGCCTCACATTCCATACGACAATCCGTGTTGGCATTACCGTCGCACCTTTAACTTGAATAAGAAGCCAAACGAACAGTATTACATTAATTTTGAAGGCGTCGACAGCTGTTTTTACTTATACATAAACGGTCAGTTCAAGGGATATTCACAGATTTCCCACGCTACAAGCGAGTTTGACATAACCGACCTTGTTACAGACGGCGAAAATACAGTAGATGTTCTTGTGTTAAAATGGTGCGTTTCAACATACCTTGAATGTCAGGACAAGTTCCGTTTCTCCGGAATATTTAAAAACGTATATCTGCTAACACGTCCGGAAAATCATATTACGGACTATAAGATTGAAACGGCAATTTCGGGAACAGACGGCGTTTTGACTTTTTATAACGAAAGCCCTGTTGATATCGAGCTTGTGATAAACGGCAGCTCAACGGTTGTTGCTGCGGAAAAAAGCGCACAAATTATTGTTCCGGAAGTAAAGCTGTGGAGCGCCAAAGAGCCTAATCTTTACGATATAGAGCTTCGCACAACAAACGAAAAGATTATCGAAAGCGTGGGCTTCAGAGAGGTTAGCATTGACGGAGCCGTGTTTAAAATCAACGGCGAGGCGCTGAAACTAAAAGGTGTAAACCGACACGATTTTAATTGTGAAACAGGAGCAACAGTTAGCCTTGACGATATGGCAAAAGATATTCGCCTGATGAAAGAGCTAAACGTCAATGCAGTAAGGACTTCGCACTATCCCAACAGCCCCGAGTTTTATATGCTCTGCGATAAAATGGGACTTTATGTAATGGACGAAGCCGACCTTGAAATGCACGGCGCCTCCTTCCGCGAGGGAGGAGATAATATCGGGCTTTGGAAGGAATACGCGGAAAACGACTTCTTCACACCCGGCATAACAGACAGACATATAGCACTTGTAGAAAGAGATAAAAACCGCCCAAGCGTTATTATCTGGTCTTTGGGTAACGAAAGCTCTTTTGGTAAGGCTTTCTTTGAAGGGGCGAAATATATTAAGTCCCGAGACAATACAAGACCTGTTCATTACGAGGGCTTGCAGAACGCAGACGAAAAGTACTACTATACCGAGCTTGTTGATATGGTAAGTATGATGTACCCCAGCCCGCAAAAAATCCGTGAGGACGTTTTGAATAACGAAAAAGAAACTCGTCCATTTGTTCTTTGCGAGTACACTCACGCAATGGGTAACAGCTGCGGAGACATTGCGGAATATTGGGAAATGATTTACAACAACGAGCAGATGATGGGCGCCTTTGTCTGGGAATGGGCAGACCACGCGATTAAGACGGAACAAGGCTTTTTGTATGGCGGAGACTTTAAGGAGAAGGAACACGATGGCAACTTCTGCGCCGACGGCCTCCTTACTCCAGACAGAAAGATAAAATCAAACGCCCTTGAAATGAAGGCGGTTTATTCCGGCAAAATCCGCTCGGAAATGTGTGATGTGGAAATTCCCGAAAACAAACAAAAGTTTTCGTCCGCAATTAATATTGAAGTGAATGAACATACGGGAGATATTGTTTCTATCAAAGCGGACGGCAAAGAGGTTTTGAAAACCCCGATGCATCTGAATATCACAAGATATACAGACAACGACCGTTTCCTTGCTGCGCACTGGATTGACAGGTGCCATCTTGACTCGTGCAAACCGCATATATTCTCATGCGAGAAAGCAGATAATACATATAAGTTAAAGGGCGCTCTCGCGGCAAACTGTATGATGCCTGCGGCAGAGTTTGAGCTTTTGTACGAGGTAACGGGGAATGAGCTTGTGGTTGAAGTTGAATACAAGCTTGCGGATTATGTTGAAAGATTCCCTCGTTTTGGTTTTGAATTTGGTGTTGATAAGTCGCACAGTGCTTTTTCCTATGTTGGCTTTGGCCCGACCGAAAGCTATGTTGATAAACATATTGCCTGCGACTATGGCTATTATAAAAGCACGGCAAAGGAAAACTATGATGCAAATTATGTGCGTCCGCAGGAATCGGGCAGCCACTACGCTTGTAAATATCTTGCTGTCGAGGACTTGTTTGAGCTAAGCGCAGATATCCCTTTTTCATGCTCTGTAAATCCTTACACAACAGAGCAGCTTTGCAACACGATGCACTCTTTTGAGCTTGAAGAAAATGATTTTGTAAATGTCTGTGTTGACCTTGCGATGCGCGGCGTGGGTTCAAACTCGTGTGGCCCCGACTTGCCTCAGTGCTGTGAAATCCCAAGAACAATGAAAAACAAGTTCAAATTTACGTTTTAAATAAAGAAAAGCGAAGCACTGTCGTGTGCTTCGCTTTTCTTTTTGCTAATGATGGGATGAAATGGCTATAATATCGTTTTATTAAAAGTTTTACATTCCTGTATTTTTAAGTTCAAGCCTGAGTTTGTCCGATATCATCGCGATAAATTCGCTGTTGGTAGGCTTGCCTTTTGACTGGTTAATCGTAAAGCCGAATATTTTGTCCAGCGTTTCTGTATCTCCTCTGGTCCACGCAACCTCAATTGCGTGCCTGATCGCCCTTTCTACCCTGCTCGCAGTCGTGTTAAATCTTTTAGCAACTGTCGGGTATAGCTGCTTTGTTATCGACTCAATCAGCTGACGGTCTTCCAAAACGAGCATAATGGATTCTCTAAGATAGGAATAGCCTTTTATGTGTGCAGGTACGCCGACTTCGTGGATTGTAGTGGTAACAAGGCTTTCAATATCCCGAACAGAAATCTTCTGGTCGGCGGCTTCGGCAGGTGAGGTGTTAACAACCATCCTGCATCGCTCTATCATTTCTGCAATGTCAATTTTCCTTGACATAGCGTAGTTAACGCCAAGCTTGTACGCGCTTGTCATAAAGCTGTCTGTCGGGCACGCAGTAACTGTAACTATCTTAGGGCGTTCGCTTGCGGGTATGTTTTGAAGGTGTGTAAGTACTCCTATACCGTCAAGCTGCGGCATAACGTTGTCCAAAAGCACCACATCAGGCTTTTTAGTTCTTATGAGGTCAAGAGCCGAGATTCCGTCAAAAGCTGCACCGGAAAATTCGATATCGCTCTGCATATTGATATAATCTCTCACAAGATTACAAAATTCCCTGTTATCGTCTACAACCAATAATTTGATTTTTGCCATAAAACCAGTCTCCTTCTGTTATTTTGTCTTGTTTACAAACATTATAAGCCTTTTAAAACAAATTTACAAGATAAAAATGGAAATTTTTACCATTTATAATAAAGTTTGGCAAAAATGCTGTTTTACCATAATTTTTTCGACAAATTCCGCAAAAAAGCGACTCAAAGAGCCGCTTAAAATTGCTTTATGTGTCGACAAATTGAACAAATGCGCCTTTTTCAAAACAGGCATTTTTAAAGAATTTATGTATAACTTTTATTAAATAGACCAGTCAATCTCTTTTTCGCCAATTGATTTTAGTATCTCATTGGTCTTTGAAAAATGCTTGCAGCCAAAAAAGCCACCGTACGCACTAAGAGGGCTTGGGTGCACGGTTGATAAAATAAAGTGGCGACTGTTTGTTATAAGCTTTGCCTTTGCTTTCGCCGGGCTTCCCCAAAGGAGGAAAACAATCGGCTTTTCCCTTTCGTTTAGTATTTCTATAACCTTGTCGGTAAAGATTTCCCAGCCCATCCCTTTGTGGCTGTTTGGCTGCCCTGCACGGACAGTTAAAACTGTGTTTAAAAGCATAACGCCCTGCTTTGCCCAGGCAGTCAGGTCTCCGGACTTCGGAATGGGAATGCAAAGGTCAGAGCCGATTTCCTTAAATATGTTTTGAAGAGATGGCGGAGGAGGAGTCCCCTCCTGTACGGAAAAACAAAGTCCGTGCGCCTGTTTAGGACCGTGGTATGGGTCCTGCCCGATTATAACGACCTTAACATCTTCGTAGGCGGTATAGCGTAGCGCGTTGAAAATGTTATGCATATCGGGGTATATAGTTTTTGTCTTATATTCTTCATTTAAAAAGGCGCGTAGCTTTAAATAGTAATCCTTTTTAAATTCCGTGGACAAAATATCGTCCCAGCTGTTTTGTAAATGAACCACAACAACACTTCCTTTGTGTTAATTATAGCAATATAAAAAAATGTTGTCAAGTTTGAAAAAAACTCTTGCATTTTAAAATAAGGTGTGTTATAATATCAATAACAAGAATCATTATCGTTATTAAAGGAGGTCTTATATGTCTGAAAACACAAAACGAAGTATGCAAAGAGAAGCACTGCTTGATGACCTTAGGCAAAGAAAAGACCACCCTACCGCAGAGCAAATCTATATTTCACTAAAAGCGAAAATACCAAGACTCAGTCTTGCTACTGTTTATCGCAACCTGTCTTTACTTGAAGAGAGGGGGGATATAGCAAGGGTATCTGTTGTAGGCAATATGGAAAGGTATGACGGCAACACAATGGAGCACTACCACTTCTCGTGTACAGAATGTGGAGCTTTAATTGATATATCTTTGCCGATTATGAAGGACGTAGAAAGTGATGTACAAGGGCTTACAGGAGCAGATGTTAAATCGCACTCGCTTATTTTCTACGGTATTTGTAAGAATTGCAAGAAAAAGGAATTGACAAACAATATTATCATGTTATAATAATAATAGGAATCATTATTAGTTTAAAATATTAATTTTTAGGAGGAAATAAAATGAAAAAATTTGTATGTTCAGTATGCGGATATGTTCACGAAGGAGATGCAGCACCTGAAAAGTGCCCGGTATGTAAGGTGCCTGCTGAAAAGTTTAAGGAAATGGTGGAAGGCGCAGCATTGGCTGCGGAGCACGAATATGGCGTTTACGCTAAAACGGTAAAGAACAACCCTGATATCAGCGAAGAAGATAAGAAGTATATTTTTGAGCAGTTAATGGCAAACTTCAACGGCGAATGTGCCGAGGTTGGAATGTACCTTTGCATGGCTCGTATAGCACATAGAGAAGGTTACCCGGAGATCGGTCTTTACTGGGAAAAGGCAGCCTATGAGGAAGCAGAGCATGCGGCTAAGTTTGCTGAGCTTTTGGGCGAAGACTTAGAGCCTA
Organism: Clostridia bacterium; assembly: GCA_045660545.1. Lineage (GTDB taxonomy): Bacteria > Bacillota > Clostridia > Monoglobales > Firm-18 > JAZREA01. The sequence continues at coordinate 36,214 of JAZREA010000007.1, forward strand.
ACATGAAGGCTACAACAAAGGACAACTTAAAGTGGAGAGTAGATTGCGAATACGGCGCAACTCAGGGCAAATTCGACCTCGCAGTATGTGCGAAGAAAAACGGCCTTGACGCAATCCACGACACAGTTCACGAAATGGCACGTGACGAAGCTCGACATGGAAAAGCATTTGAGGGCCTTTTGAAGAGATTCTTTTAATTCTAATTAGATACGATTAGATACAATTAGATACACTCTGAAAATGGCTTAAAATAAGGCTTTTCAGCCACTTGGTCTTGAAACCCGATTAACAAATTTGCGTTAATCGGGTTTTGTTGTATTTTATTGTATTTTTCTGTCGCGTGGGAAATCCGTGGGAAAAACGGTTTGAAAATGCATTTTTTCATCCCTTTCCCACGTAAATGCCGTTAAACCCAGTAACCATGCGGGTTTGAGGGGTGTAGAACTTGTTTTTTACGTGGGAAAAAATTTTTGCTTCAAAACTTAAGATTCCTGTTATTTATTTGCTAAAATTAAAGTAAGAATACCGCAAAGGAGGATTAAGTTATGCAAGGTAGTGTTCGTAAAAAAGGAGCGACATGGTCTTACCGAGTTGAGTTTGGAGTGGTGGATGGAAAGCGTAATCAAATTGAGAGAAGTGGTTTCCGAACAAAGAGTGATGCAACTAAAGCTATGAATGAGGTCATATACAATTATAATATGACTGGAGACTTTGTAGAAAACAAAAAAATAACTTTCTGCGAGGTATATAATGAGTTTATAGAAAAAGAAGCACCTGCTACTCGTGCCTACGCAACAATTGTCAGGTATAAGTCTCTTTACAGAAATCATTTACAGGAGCCTTTTGATAAATACTTTATGTATCAGATAACTTCAAGTATGATTGATGATTTTATCAACGAGAAAATGATAACTTATAGCGAGGAATATGTCAAAGGACTTTTTAAATTGTTGAAAGTATTGTTTGGCTTTGCTCATAAACGACAATATACAAAGAAAAACATTTTCCCAGCTGTTACAGCGCCACCCGATCCGCGTCATGTTGGAGAAATAAAAACATACAACGATGAAGAACGCCGTTTGATGGAAAACCGTTTGCAAGGCACAAACATTATTGTTTCATATTATATAGCTCTTAACACTGGACTTAGAGAAAGTGAGGCGTTTGCCCTCCAATGGCCTGATATAGATTTTGAAAACAAAAAAATCAAGGTATGGAAGCAATTGCTATTTCAAGATAGAAAATGGTGTTTTTGTCCTTTGAAAACAAAGAATGCATATCGTAGTGTAAATATAACGGATAGTTTCTGCGAGTATCTAAAAAAGCTTAAACAACACCATGAGGATAATAAGAAATTATATGGAGATGGATACAGGCGCAATTTTGTTACAAATCGTCTTGAAAGAAACAAAGAATTCCTTATGGAAATTGATGATTTTGTAAATGTGAAGCTTAACGGAGATATGCTCACTACAAATAGTATAAAATTTATGTCGAGGGTTTGCAAGAAAGATTTGGGAATCCATTTTAAATATCACAATCTTCGGCATACATACGCTACAATTCTTGCTGAAAGTGGCGTAAGTCCGCGCTATGTTCAAGAAATGCTTGGGCACTCAAAACTTGAATTTACATTAAGATATTATACACATGTTACTGAGAAGATGGGCGTTATAGCAAGAAGCGCGCTTGAATCTACAGTTACATTTACAATATTTAATGATGCAAACATGATGCCATCACTGGTAGTAAACTAAACACATTTAGAGCAGTGCTTTCTTAAAAACACTGCTCTTTTATTATTTATAGAAAGGATTGTTCGCTATGAAGTGCTTAATGAAGTACGAATGGGTAAAGCTCCCCCGGACTACCCCACCGATGGGCAAGGGCTTAATGGGTTGTTGGACGAAGCTTGCATCCCGTGCAGCATTTCGTAAAGGACAAGCCGAGTATTGTGGTTATACTAACCATGTAAATGCTGGAGAGTGGTCAGGCGGTATTGTTGGCATAAAGAGTATTCTTGGTATAAAGAAACGCTCAGATGTCCTTAAAACGCTTGACAGGCTAATGGAACTTGGTTATATCAGTTATACACTTGACGAAAAGACAAAAAAGCTTACATATAAGATTTGCGATTGGGTGGTAAAATGCTCAGGTGCAGAATGTATGGATGGAAATGTATATACCACTCAAGGGTATGGCTTCCTATGCCTCCCTCGTAATATAACAGAAAGACTTGCAAAAGAAAATTATATATTTGAAGAATCAGACGCATGGTTGGATTTATGGTGCCACACGGTATTTGAAGATCCAAACAATGCGTTTTCTTTTTTGGCACCGACTGTTCAATATGAGAAATATGGTGCTACACTGACTTTGGAAACCTTGGGACAACGCTGGGGTTGGGAAAAAACAAAGGTATGGAGATTTTTGAAAAAACACGGGGATGTCTTCGCTCTATATCGCCTTCCCGGCTCTTACGGTTGCCTCATTTATAATAAACTTTATCCATCAAATAAAGAGGTTTCAATGCCCACAGATGCAGAAATCGTGAGTATTTTAGACAGAATACGCATATTAGGTGCGAATACACACAAAAACACGAATGACCATGAGCATATCAACAAACTTGTTTCTTGGTACAGCAGAAAACTTACTCAGGAATCAACAGAAAAAGCTCAGGAAAATCGTGTTGCACTTTCAGCCCCTATAATACGCGCGTATATTTCTCACTGTGAGAATTGTAAGAATTGTGAATATGACTGCCAGAGTATATATAAGAGTTACACTGCAGTTATTGAAGCGAATAACATCCGAGGTCCTTGTTTTCCCTCGGACATTATGAATTGCTGAAAAGGAGAATCGAATTATGAGTAAAAATAAAAACAATATATCCCTGTATGAACAACAGGAAGAACGCATCAGAGTCCAATCCGATGCATTTATCACCCTTTTGACCGAAAGAGGCATTTTAGGAGATCACAGAATTGATGATGAACGAATCCGTAATGCTCGGCAGACAAAACAGAAAAACACTTATCATAACACCCTCATGCTCCTGAAGAATTACAGGACTATTGCGTGGATGCTCGAATGCTTCCCAGATAATGTTGCTGAAGAGTTAGACCGTCCGTTTGAAAATCTGGATGAGCTTATAGACCACATTGACGTTGAGATGTCTATGGGTAACAGAAAGCTTGAAAGCCGTATTGAAGGTGTGAGAAAATCCCGACTTTTGCTTGACAGAGTTAACGAAGCTCTTACAGTTCTCAAGAAAAAGCCTGAAAATGGTGAGATTTTATATAATCTTATCTATCAGACCTTTATAACCCCTGAAAATCTGAGTTTGACTGATATTCTTTACAGGCTTGACATCTCACCCAGACATTATTACAGACTTCGTTCGCAGGCCATTACAATTCTTTCAATTCGTTTGTGGTCTGCTCCTGCGAAAGATGTTGATTTTTGGCTTGAAATGCTCACTTTATTGGAGGGATTAAGCTGATAATTTCCGATGGCAGAAAATTGGCACAAAATTGGCACAGTTTTGCCGATGACAAGCAAATAGAAAAGTGCTATAATGGTAGTGTCCAAAAGTGGGACCGGACAATAAGATGTCGCTTTTAAGGCTCGTTTGAGCTTATAAAGGCGGCATTTTTTATTGCCGATTTTTCAAGAAGGAGGTTATTAGCATGAACAGACAGTTAAGCGTAAGCAATAAGCTTCAGACGATTTACTGGTCAGTGGTCGCTGCAATGTCAGGAATGATTTTATCTATCAATCCTACAATGGCTGCTCCTGCCGGAGATATCTGGTCAAGATTCTCAACAATCATGAAAGATATTTACGGCGAGATTGTTGCTATCAGTACCATTGTTGCGGTAACGGTTGCAGCTGTTGCTTTGGTTGTCAGAATGGTTTCACGAAATCAGCGTGCTGTTGATGAAGCTACCAGTTGGTTAAAGCGAATTGTAATCACCTGGATAATTCTTAACTCACTTGGCTTTGTGGTTGCCTACTTACAGCCTCTAATCGAAGGCGGAAGCTACACCGGTTAGTGCCTTCTCCTTGTCAGGCAGTACGGAGGTGATGAAAATTGCTTGACTGGATATTTGAGGGTATTGTTACATGGATAAGCAGTATCGTAACCGATTTGATGGATGCGGTGTCCGGCTTATTCTTAAATGCTCTCGGCACAGATATGACGGTTATGGAAGAATACTTTCCATTCGTCGAAAAAGCTTTTACTGTTATGCAGTACACAGGATGGGCTATTCTGTTTCTTGTAACAGTATGGCAGTTGTTCAGGATTTTCGGTGGACCTATTACGGAAGCAGAAAATCCGTGGACATTAATCGCCAGAAGCTCACTTTTCGCACTGCTTATCGGTTATGCAAAGCCTATTTTCACACTTGCACTTGATATTGCCACAGCACCATATACGGCACTGATGGATGTAACAATGTCAGCAGAGGATTTTACCTTTGCAGGTGTTGGAAATGCGCTAAGCAACGGACTCACGACTATTGTTTCGGTCGTCTCGGTTGTAGGACTATTACTCCTTGTCATACTGGAAATAGCACTTGGTTGGAATTACTTCAAACTTCTGCTTGAAACTGTTGAAAGATATGTGGTTGTAGGTGTTCTTTGTTACACATCTCCTCTCGCATATTCGATGGGAGCATCAAAAACAACGAGCAATGTGTTCAGATCGTGGTGTCACATGGTTGGTTCACAGCTTCTACTGCTTGTTATGAATGTTTGGTTCCTGAGAGCCTTCAACAGTTCAATGGGACAGTTTATGGGTAACAGCGGTGCTTTGTCAACAGGACAAGGCAGTATTTTCCTATGGCTGTTCTGTGCGTTGGCATTTTTGAAAACTGCACAGAAATTTGATAGCTACCTGGCTTCCATTGGTCTTAATGTTGCCCAGACCGGAAGCAGTATGGGTATGGAACTGCTTATGGCCGCACGAGTTGTAAGTGGTATCGGTAGTGGTACAAGAAGTGCCGGTAATGTTTTCAGAGGCGGAAGCTCTGCAACAGGAACCGGAGCAGCTTCAGCAGGATTTGCAGGCGGGTTTGCAAGCAAATTCAAGGGTAACAGTTATGTTCGTGACGCTGTAGTAAGTGGCGGTTCACGAATGGGCATGGGCGGAACTATCGGATTTGTCGGCAGAGCATTTGGAGGTATGGCAGCACGTGGAGGTGCAACCTTAAATGGCGAGTCTATTTCTTCTGTTGCTTCAAGAACCTCTGATGTTTCAGGCACCATCGCAGGAAATATTGCTGACAGAAGTCTTGGTAATTATATGCCGCACATGGCAGGTCAAAAGCTTACTAATACTCAGATTACAGGTGGTAGAATCAGTACCACATCTACAAGTCCTGACGGTAAAAATGCCTCTGTCGAAATGTTTAATGCAGCTCAGTATGAGAAACCTGATGTTCCTCACTCTGTTGTAACGGCATCAGACGGCAGTCAATGGTTCCAAATGGCAAGTGGAAGTGGCGCAGGTGCATACTACGCTGTTCCTGAGTTCAACGGAGATGTATCGGAGGCTGGTAAGGTTTCTGCTACATTCCCAGATGCAGCAGATGGTACAGTCCTCAGAACTGCAGATGAAGGTGTTATTGAAGCAAGCGCGCCTGGCGAAAAATCCTTGCTTTATAACAGCGGAATGTATGCTGAGCCTGAAGGCGAACACTCTGTTGTTACTGACGCTGACGGAAATACATGGTATCAAATGTCCGCAGAAGGAATTGCAGATGGTTCTGTTACTCCTCCTGCCTTTATCGGTGGAGATAATGTTTCCTTCCCCGAAATGGACGATGGTACATCCTTTACTGCCGTTGGCGATGGTGTTATGGAAGCAAACGGCGCTGACGGAAGCTCAATGCTTTATAACAGTGCTATGTATGCTGAACCTGAAGGTGAACACTCCGTTGTTACAGACGGTGACGGAAATACATGGTATCAAATGTCTTCCGGGGATATGCCTCCTCAGTTTACAGGCGACAATGGTGTTTCCTTCTCTGCAATGCCTGAAGGCACAGAGTTTACCCAGACTGGCAATGGAGTTGTTGAAGCAACTGGCACTGACGGTGGATCGACACTTTATAGCAGTACCATGTATGCTGAACCTGAAGGCGATCACAGTGTAGTTACTGCCGATGATGGCAGCAGTTGGTATCAGGTGTCCGGTACAGACCTGGCAAATGGTACGGTATCTGCTCCGCAATATATTGGCAATATGGCAGATGCTCCTCAAGGCGATGTTTCCTTCCCCGAAATGGCAGAAGGCACAACATATACTCCGCAAGGTGCTGGTGTTGTCGAAGCTACGGGAGAACCCGGAAACAATACCCTTTGGTACAGCAGTGCCAACTACGAAGAGCCTGACGCACCTCATACCGTTATGCAATCAGCGAACGGTGTTGACTGGTATGCAATGCAACCTCATGCAAGTTCTCCTGAATTTGAATCAGGAGATGCTGCTAACGCATATAACCAGGCGCAGTTCCAGTCCTTTATGCCCGGATACGAAACAAGCGTTGTTTCTGTTGATGGTAGCAACCGACAGGACGGATACTTTGAGGTTCGCAACAAGGACGGCAGTGGCACAATGTTCTATGACACTGCACAGTACGCTGCTCCACGCGGTAACTATCAGGTATATGAAGATGCCAACGGAAGTCAGTGGTACGCAATTCATGGCGAATCGGCAGTTGAAAGAAAGCCTGTTTACGGTAAAGACGGTAAACCTGTTTACGAAGACACGGATACAGTTAAAACACGAACTGTTGAAACTGTCCGTTACAAGAATACACCGTCAAGGTTCTCTGAACCAAAACGCCGTGAAAAGACCGAAATCAAACCACCGAAACGTAAGAGATAAAATATTCGGACAGTCTGACACACAGGCTGTCCGTCTTATATAAGGAGGTGTGCCTATGTCTGAACCACAAAAAAGTCAAATCGGTGACGGTCAGGATAATTACGCCGGAGCCGCGAAACAAATGGCAAATGCAGCGAAACAAGCAAGTAAAACTGCGGCAACAACTGCAGCTACAGAAGGTGCAAAAGCAACTGCAAATGCTGCAGCAGCAACAGTTAAAGCTGGAGTTGAAGGCGGAAAAGCTGTTGCAGAGATAGCATCTGGTACTGCTGCAGGTGGTCCGTGGGGTGCTATAATCGCTGCGGCATGGGCTATGAGGCACACCTTATTTAAAATACTCGTTTGTATTTGCTTATGCCTTGTTTTTCTTATTACTTTAATCGTATCGTTGCCGTCTATTATAATGGACTACATCTTCGGCACAGATGAAGCTCCACCTGCACCGGGCGTTACTATCACCCAAACTTATAACGATCTTGCAGGTGCAGTATCAGGTGTTATTGAAGAAGGATATAATACCTCTTTCGCCGAGGTTGAAAGCATTATATCAAACGGCGGGTACGATTATGATTTATCAATGGCAGCGCTTATCAATCATGCACAAAGCTCTGCCGGCTATGATACCTGTTACATTTTATCCGCATATTCGGCTTCTATGGAGCAAAAAGGAACAAGTCAGGATGATATGCTATCCAAGATGCGAAATGTTGCTGACCGTATGTTTCCTGTCACTTACGTTGAAAAAACAACCACACGTACAGTAACAGCAGCAGATGGCTCTACAAGCACCGAGACAGTCAAATATGTGGAATGCACCATTCATCCCTTTGATAACACGGTTATAACCGATGCCTTTGGGATTGATGTAGATGCTACATACAGCCAGTTTAATGTTACCTATGGTGTAGCAATAAGCAATATGGCAAACTCTCTTAAAATGACCTTATACGGCTCTTTAGGCGAAGGTCAGGCAGTTCCGCTTACCGATGCAGAACTTATCGCATACGTCAACAGTCAAGGCGTTACGGGTGCAAGAAAAGCACTTCTGGAAACAGGTCTTTCACTTGTTGGCAAAGTCCCTTACTTCTGGGGCGGTAAAAGTGCTGCAGGTTGGAACGATGAATGGAACACCCCTAAATTAGTTACTTCAGCCGGGTCCGCAAGTACAGGAACTATAAGACCTTTCGGACTCGACTGCAGTGGCTTTTCTTCTTGGGTGTATTTAACGGCATTGGGTGTTGACATCGGAGCTGGCACATCCGGTCAATATCCGAATACAGTTTCAGTATCAGCCTCAGATTTGAAAGTCGGAGACCTTGGTTTCCTTGCGGAATCTGATGGTAGTGGTTGGAATCATGTCCTTGTTTTCGCAGGATATGGTGAAGGTGGTGAACGAATGTGGGTTCATTCTTCTGGCGGTACTGGTGTTATTCTTAATACACCAAGCTACGATTCCAGTCTGGTACTGAGGCGAGTGAAAAATGTAAACTTAGATACGGCAGTTCCCGTATCTCCTTAATACAGGCAGGTGATTATTTTGGAAGAAAAAGAATATAACAACATTTATGCCATACCGGCAAACTATACCGATTCAGGAAAATTACTCGGCGGAATGCTTGAACCGAGGAACGCTATTGAAACCATAATTGTTATTCTTCTTGTTGGATATCCTGAGCTGATGCTTATTCCAATGCCCGGTACGATCAGAATTGTTGTGATGACAATAACACTGATTCCGCTGGCAGTAGTATCAATGATGGGCATTGACGGCGATTCTCTGTTCCAATATACAGGTCATATATTCCGCTACTTCCTTAATCGCAGAACACTACATTTCAGAAGGGTGGGATATAAATATGACCAAAGCCAGCTCAAAAAAAGAAAAAAAGGCAAAGCAAAGAAAAAAGCCTGAAAAGCTTGAGTTTGTGCAAGATTTTATACCTATCAAGGATATAAATTACGGTGTTATTGAAACTACCGATGGCAGGTATATAAAAATATTGGAAATAGAACCCATCAACTTTATGCTTCGTTCAAGTGAAGAACAGTTCGGCATTATATCCTCATTTGCAAGCTGGCTAAAAATTTCTCCGATGCGACTTCAGTTTAAGAGCATTACCCGTAAAGCTGACTCCGACAAACACGTCGCTATGGTAAGAAAAGAACTTGAAGATGAAGAAAACGAACAGTGCAAGCATCTTGGCGAAGGTTATTTGAAACTGATTAAAGACGTCGGAAGCCGTGAGGCATTAACCCGGCGCTTTTTTCTTATATTCCAGTATGAGGATATGCACCGTACTGATAGCGATGACATCGGCAAAATTTATGGCGCATTGCAGACTGCAGAACACACTGCAAGAGCATATTTCCTTCAGTGTGGCAACTCAATCCTGCAACCAAAGGATCCCGATGAAGCAACGGCAGAGATTTTATATATGTTCTTCAACCGCCGTTCTTGCGTTGATGAACCGTTCTCGTCAAGAGTCAATCGTGTTGTCGTTGACACAATGGCCGCTAAGAACAAAATAATCGGCATTGATCCCGTTCCTCATATCAAGATGGTGAATTTCCTTGCTCCAAGAGGAATTTCCCTTAAACATAGCAATTATATCGTTATGGATGGGCTCTATTATTCGTTCCTGTATATCAAAGGCGATGGATACCCCAGTGCAGTTCGTGCCGGGTGGATGTCATCCCTTATAAATGCAGGCGAAGGAATTGACGTTGATGTTCACCTGCGCCGTGAAAATCGAAGCAAAACAATTGATAAGGTTGCACAGCGTATCAGACTCAACCGAACTAAGCTTCGCAGTATGCAGGATACGAGCACAGACTTTGAAGAACTCACAAACTCCATTCAATCAGGATATTTCATCAAAAACGGAATCGCAAATAACAACGAGGACTTATTTTATATGTCCGTGTTCATTACGATTTCTGCAAAAAGCTATGATGAACTGATGTGGCGTAAACAGCAAATGACCGATATGCTTAAATCAATGGATATGTTCACCAGTGATTGCAGATTCAAACAGGAAGCTGCTTTCAAATCGGTAATGCCGTTTTTAAGCATAGTACCTTTCCTCGAAAAGAAATCCCAGAGAAATGTACTTACAAGCGGTGCAGCATCCACATATATGTTCACAAGCTTTGAAATGTCTGACGATACCGGTGTTTTACTTGGTGTTAACCGTCATAACAACTCACTTTGCATTGTTGACCTGTTTAACACAAAGAAAAATAAAAACGCAAATCTCAATCTGCTTGGCACGAGTGGCGCAGGCAAAACCTTTACAATGCAGCTCCTTGCGCTTCGTATGAGGATGCGTGGTATTCAGTGTTATATCCTGGCACCGATTAAAGGACATGAGTTCAGAAGAGCCTGCAATCACATAGGCGGTCAGTATATCAAGCTTTCTCCCGGTTCTCCACATTGTATCAATGTTATGGAGATACGCCATACACTTACTCCTGAAATGGAGCTTATTGATGAACTTGATTACAGTGAACCGACTTCGATGCTGGCACAAAAGGTTCAACAGCTTATGATTTTCTTCTCACTTCTCATACCTGATATGTCAAACGAAGAAGAACAGCTTCTTGATGAAGCGCTGATACGAACCTATGCCGACTTCGGTATTACCCACGATAACGATTCGTTATATATCGACAAAGAAGCAAATCCGCCGGTTATGAAAAAGATGCCCATACTCGGTGATTTACATAAAAATTTGCTTGGAAATAAAATGACCGAGCGAATTGCAGTAATAGTCAGCCGTTTTGTTACAGGCTCGGCACAGTCATTCAATCAGCAGACCAATGTGGACCTTACGAATAAATATATTGTACTTGACTTGTCCGAACTCAAAGGTAAACTCCTTCCCGTTGGAATGATGATTGCTCTTGATTATGTCTGGGATAACATAAAGGCTGACATCACTAAGAAAAAAGCCATACTCATTGATGAGATATGGCAACTTATAGGTGTAGCGTCTAATAAGAACGCGGCGGAATTTTGCTTGACTATATTTAAGACAATCCGAGGGTTCGGCGGTGCAGCCATTTCTGCAACTCAGGACCTTTCGGATTTCTTCAGTCTTGAAGACGGTAAGTACGGCAGAGCTATTATAAACAACTCCAAGAATAAAATCATTCTGAACCTTGAGCCTGATGAGGCACGATATGTTCAGGATGTATTAAAGCTTACCAAAACTGAAATCCGTTCCATTACCCGTTTTGAACGTGGCGAGGCTCTTGTGTATTCCAATAACAACAAGGTTCCCGTAGTTATCAAGGCTTCCAAAGAAGAACAGGAAATGATTACTACTGACCGTGCAGAACTGGAAGCAATCCTCAAAGAACGCAAGAAAAAGAAAACGCATAATCCTTAAAATGCGTATTTCTCTTAAAATACTCACAAGGAGGTGGTAAAAATGTTACTGCAAGACGAGCAATACATAGTTAAGTGGCTTTCTCAATACGGAGCCTTAACTACGACACAGGTTATAAAGATGCTTCAAAAAAAGCCGGAAACAGCAATTAAGATTATTAAGAACCTGAAACGGATGCACCAGATATCCGATGTTAAAGGCGGATATTATTTAGGACTTGATTCTATGTGTCAGCCGGATCAGCGAATGATACTTGCTGTTTGGGTGCTGTTGAAATTTATAGAGCAGGTCGATCCTATGGCACACTACCCGGCAGTATATCCTTCGCAGTTGTTTTTCTTAAAAGAAAACACGGGATACGAGATTGTAACTATATACGAAGGCGAAGAACATTTGTTGAAGCTCTTGCAACCGGATGAGGATTTGAAATATATCATTGTGATTCCGCACATTTCAATGGCATCGAAGCTCAAATTGCCCAATGCTCCTTGTCTGTTTGCGACAGTTGATTTCAATGGCAAAGATGAGCCTGAGATAACATTCTACTCGGAGGGAGAGATTGCCGATGAAACAAAAGAATTCATTCCTAAGAGTGCTGGATAAAGCAGAAAACAAAATACAGGTAATGAGCGAGCATATTAATGATGTTCGCTTTTTATATACCAGCGGACATATCAGTGAAGCCTACGAAAAAGCAATGCAATTGGAAGAACACTCCGAAAAAATAGTTTTACTTACACGGGCGTTACCTGCATATACAGGTCGTCCAAATGCAGGGCTTGAAGTCAACAGCATAATGCGAACCAGTGTCCCTCTTGAAATTGGGTTCACATTTGAAGGTTGGTTTTCAGTGCGCATACCACTACTTCTCCCCAAGAAAAGTGAAGGCTCTGCTGATTATGTCCGCTCATTGTTATATCCTGCAATGAGTGATTTTTTTAAGACCGCACCTCCGGTTCGTTATAAAGATTGTGTCTTGGTTTACAGACATGTGTATGACGAAACCAGAAGTGAGCGTCAAAAGAGAGACCACGACAATATAGAAATCAATATGGTTTCTGATATTATCGCACTGTATGTGATGCCTGAT